>NZ_QUIN01000022.1 GCF_003480255.1 Erysipelatoclostridium sp. AM42-17
CCACCGATTGTTACAATTTTTACAGGTTTTTTATTCATTTATCTTTCCTCCTTTATTCACTCAAATATTTTAGTAAGTGACAGGATAAAAGACAATAAAATGGAAAAATCAGAGACTTTTTTTCATGAAATATAGAAAAATAATGAAACATTTTGAAACTATTCATCAAGATTACGATCATCTGTATAACGAATATATTCTTTTAAGTATTTATTATTTTTATCTAAATCCAAATGATAAACACACGCAAAAATAACATCTAACATATATTGTAATGCAATATGAGAAGCAAATTCTGACGTATGATCTCTTACATTCTCTTGATCAGACATACCTAAATGATAGGTTATATATTGAGGATAGAAGTTATTACCAATTTTACTTATAAGAATGATAGGTGTTTTTCTTTTGGATAAGATTTCAATGATAGTTGGAATATAGGTTGCTTTTCCTGAATAGGAAATAATAATAGCGACATGTTTTTCGTTAGATGCTAAGGCAATATAATTCATATGCTCACTTTGAGGACAATTGACAATACGTCCTATAGAAAGCATTTTATCTTGAAAATTATAAGCTACATGACTATTATGTGAACTGGTATAAATATCAATTAATTGAGCTTGATGTAATAATTTAGAAATCTTGTATAATTCATTTTGATCAATGACTTCAAAAGTATCTTTAATAGCGAGTTCATAGATTTGTGTTAACTTTAAAGAAATATCTTTAGTGGTATCGTTGATTTTAAAAGGATAATTGACGTCAACTTGTTCATGTTTGAATGAATGATGTTGATTTTTAGCGAGCGCCACTTTTAAATCATTGAAGCCGTTTAAATTGATTTTCTTACAAAAACGATGAATAGTAGATTTAGATGTAAAGATTTCTTTAGAGAAATCTTCGATAGTCATATTTAATATCATATCTTTATGATTTAAAATATAATGACTGATTTGTATTTCAATCGGGGTAAAGTTTTTACATAGTTGGATTCTTTTTTCAATATTCATAATAACCTCCTATTAAAATGATTGGATAAATGCCTTTAATGTATCCGATATATCCTCATTTTTTCTAGTAATAAAAGTGACACCAGTATAAAGACTTTGATCTTCTAAGACAACATGATATAAAGTATCATCATATTTATATAATAGGCTACTACTAGGGACAATCGCAACCCCAATACCAGTAGTGGCCCATATCAATGAAGTACGACTATCATCACAAGTCACTTGTAACTTTAAGGGAATCTGTTGATTTAAACAATAGTCGTTAATCAAAGGAAAATAACGCTGATGAATGATGAGAGGGATATTTTTAAAGTCTTTAAGGGTAGATTTAGGTGTTTCAAAGTATTTTCTTTGTCCAATCGCAACCATAGGTTCAAAATGCAATGACGAAGAATTAACTAAAGATGTATCAAAGGGCGTTCTAACAATGCCTAAATCAATATTATGTGATAACAAGAGATCAAGTATTTCATAAGTGGTTCCCTCATGAAGGTGATACTGGATATGAGGGTGTTGACAAATAAAGGTTTTTACTGTGGGTTGATTAATCAACCCACTATTAGAAGAAGTAATACCTATTCTTAAAATATCTTGATAAGATTGTTTGAGTTCATTTTTTGTTGTTTCAGTTAAATCTAGAATTTGTAGGCATCTTTTATAGAAGCGTTGCCCAGCATCGGTTAATTCAATTTGCCTTTTTCCTCTTTTTAATAAAGTAACTTGAAGTTCTTCTTCTAACTGTTTAAGTTGCATAGAAAGTGGTGGTTGAGCAATATGAAGAACTTTGGCTGCTTTTGAAATCGTGCCCTGCTCTACAATTGTTTTAAAATATTTCATTTGTCTAATATCCATAAATTTTCTCCATAATAAGTATAGATGTATTTATATATATAATTTATATAATAATCATACTTTATATATATTTTACATATATAGATTTTAACATATAATAGATGCGAGGTGAAGAAAGTGAAATTATTGAAGTATGTAAAGGAATATAAATATTCGGCTTCTTTAGGTTTTATTTTTAAGATTTTTGAAGCTGCTTTAGAATTGTGTGTTCCTGTTGTGATGGCTTCGGTTATTGATAAGGGAATTGGTCATCATAATACTAACTATATTTTAAAGTGTGGACTGGTTTTAATTGGTCTGGCGTTATGTGGTTATTTATTTGCGTTAGTATGTCAATGGTATGCATCAAAGACATCACAAAGTGTAGGAACAGCATTAAGAAAAGATATGTATCATCAAATTAATCAATATGATGATGCAGCCTTGGATCGTTTAACAGCACCATCATTAGTAACAAGATTAATTAATGATGTTGTTCAAATCCAATTGGCTGTAGCACTGACCATCCGTCTTACATCAAGAGCCCCATTTTTAATGATTGGTTCATTATTTATGGCATTTATGATTAGTGGGTCTTTATCGATGATTTTTGTTGTAGGAGCCATTATTCTTGCGGTATCGATGTTATCAATTACGGTTTTATCTATGCCTTATTTTGCTAGAATTCAAAAACTATTAGATAAAATAGCCTTGATAGCAAGAGAAAACTTAAAAGGGGTCCGGGTTATTCGTGCTTTTTCTAATCAAGAGTATGAAACCAATAGATTCCATCAGGAAACGAAAAATCAAAAAGATGAACAAGTTAAAGTAGGTAAAATTCAAGCTATGTTAAATCCTTTTACTTACTTAATTGTTAATTTTGCGATTATCATTATTATCTATGCCAGTGGTTTTCAAATTAATGTAGGAACTTTAACTCAAGGTGAAGTCATTGCCTTAGTAAACTACATGAATAGTATTTTACAAGCACTTATTGTTTTTGCGAATGTTTTATCAACTTATAATAAAGCTACAGCAAGTTATGAAAGAATCTTTGAAGTCTTAGAAACGAAGTCCCAAGTACAAGATGAAGGTATCTATGAAACAATGGTTTTACAAGACAAGATGATTGAATTTGATGATGTGAGCTTTGGTTATACCAATAAAGATGTGCTACATCATTTAAATTTCACTATTAAAAAAGGTGAAACCGTAGGTATTATAGGAGGAACGGGAGCCGGTAAATCAACTTTAGTTTCTCTAATTGGAAGAAATTATGATGTCACTTCAGGACAAATCAAGATTGCCGGAAGACGTATTCAAGATTATAAACTGGCAACCCTTAGAAAACATATAAGTTATGTCTTACAAAATACAGCTTTAATATCAGGAACAATAAAAGAAAACTTATGTATGTCATTACCTTATCAAGAAGGGGTCGTTAATCAAGCATTAGAAGTTTCTCAAGCTAAAGAGTTTGTGAGTTTACTTCCTCAAGGATTAGAAAGTCCTGTTGTTCAAGGTGGAAAGAATTTTTCTGGAGGACAAAGACAACGTTTAACTATTGCTAGAGCATTAGTTAAACAAGGGGATATTTTAGTATTAGATGATTGTTCAAGTGCTTTAGATTATGCAACAGATGCTGCGTTACAAAAACAATTACAACAATTAAAAGACGTAACAAAAATAGTGATTTCTCAAAGAACATCTTCATTAAAAAGATGTGATCGTATTATGGTTTTATATCACGGTGAAATTGTAGGTTTTGATAGTCATGATCAATTATTAAAAGATTGTGTTGTTTATAAAGAAATCTATGAATCACAAAATAGTAAGGATGGTGATTATCATGGATAGTCAAACAATTAAAAGATTACTTACTTATTGTAAACCTTATCAAGATAAGATTATTGCATTAGCGATTTTATCTATTATATCAGTCGTATTTACATTACTTACACCTGTTTTATTAGGACAAGCTATTGATTTATTAGTAGGTGTGCATCAAGTTCAATTTCATGCATTATTACATAAGTTAATGATTGTAGGTGGCGTTGTTTTGATTGTTTCTTTTATTCAATGGATTATGGGACAAATCACCAATAGTATTACTTATAATATTACTAATGATTTAAGAAATAGAGTTTTTTCTAAGATTCAAGTTTTACCTCTTAAATATATTGATAGTACAAGTCATGGAGATATTTTAGGAAGATTAATTAATGATATTGATTTAATTGGGCAAGGTTTATTACAAAGCTTTACTTCTTTACTTACTGGTATTGCAACGATTGTTGGAACAATTTTAATTATGGCGTGGATTCATTTTTCAGTCGCTGTCATTGTTGTTGTATTAACACCATTATCATTATTAGTTGCTTCATTGATTGTCAAAAGAACACATTCTTATTTTCAAGAACAGTTAGCGATTCGTGGAGAGATGAATGGTTTTTGTGAAGAAATGATTGGTAATCAAAAGATTGTGAATCTATTTGATTACCAAATAGAAAATGAAGAGAAGTTTAATG
Source organism: Erysipelatoclostridium sp. AM42-17 (assembly GCF_003480255.1). Classification (GTDB taxonomy): domain Bacteria; phylum Bacillota_I; class Bacilli_A; order Erysipelotrichales; family Coprobacillaceae; genus Faecalibacillus. The sequence goes on from NZ_QUIN01000022.1 coordinate 4,376, forward strand.
AAATTAATGAGCGAATGCATAAAAGCGGGGTTATTTCTCAATTTTATGGAGCCTTGATTAATCCAACAACGCGTTTAGTTAACAGTATTGTTTATGCGGCAGTAGGAATTTATGGTGCCTTTCAAGTATTAAATGGTGCTTTTAGCGTAGGGATTCTTTCAAGTTTTCTAACTTATGCCAATCAGTATACAAAGCCATTTAATGAAATTTCTTCAGTGATGTCAGAAATGCAAACAGCCTTAGCTGCTAGTCAAAGAGTTTTTGCTTTATTAGATGAAGAAGAAATTACTGAATTAAGTGAATCAAAAATAGTAGAAAACAAAAAAGGACGTATCAATATAGAACATTTAGCTTTTAGTTACGATCCTGCCAAACCATTAATTGAAGATTTTAATTATGAAGCTAAACCAGGTACGATGAATGCTATTGTAGGAAAAACAGGATGTGGAAAGACGACACTTATTAATTTATTAATGAGATTTTATGATCCTCAAGCTGGACATATCACAATTGATGGTGTAGATATTTTAGATATGAATCGTGATGATTTAAGAAAAATGTATGGTATGGTTTTACAAGATAGCTGGTTATTTAAAGGAACTGTAAAAGAAAATATTGCTTATGGTAAACCAGAAGCAACAGATCAAGAAATTATTGAAGCAGCTAAAAAAGCACGAGTTCATAAATATATTATGTCTTTACCAGATGGGTATGATACTTTAGTAGAAGAAGATGGAGGAAACATGTCGCAAGGACAAATGCAATTAATTTGTATTGCACGTATTATGTTAACTCATCCACCAATGCTCATTTTAGATGAAGCAACAAGTTCAATTGATACTCGTACAGAATTACAAATTCAAAAAGCATTTGATGAAATGATGAAAGGACGTACGACTTTTATTGTTGCACACCGTTTATCAACGATTAAAAATGCTGACCAAATTATTGTGATGGATCAAGGACATATTTTAGAGGTCGGTAATCATGAAGAATTGCTCGCTAAAAAAGGTTTTTATCATCAATTATATTACAGTCAATTTGAAATAGAATAATAAAGAAAAAGACTATAACAACGAAATGTTATAGTCTTTTTATATAACGATTCTTAAAATAAAATGATGATTTTTTGTAAAAAATTGATAATGACCATGCAACTTTTCTACAGTATAAACAATACTTTGACTACCAATACCGTGATCTTTTTCTTTAGAAACAGGAATACCATCTATAAATTCAGGTTCAATCGCATAAGTATTTTCAATAGAAATCAATAACTTACCACATTTTTCATCAATACTTAGTTCAATTAAACGATGCTCTTTTAATAATAATACAGCCTTCAATGCATTTTCTAGACCATTAGAAAGAATAGAAGTTAAATCAATATCACTTATATTTAATTGTTGAGGTACATTCAATGAATAATGAAAATCAACTTGTTCTTCAATCATTCTTTCTTCATAGGAAGCAATAATCATATTAATGGTATTATTTAAACAATATTGTTTTCTTACAGTTTGGTCAATTGAATCAAATAATGTCTGAATATAGTGAATAGCATGTTCATTTTGATTGTTTTCTAAATCGTTTAAGATATGATTGAGAAAATGACGCATATCATGTCTAATCATAATGATTCTTTTTTCATTTTCTTCCATTAATTTCATTTCTTTTTCTGCTTGAGTTTGTTGTATATGAATGAGTTTATTATAGGTTTCTATTTTTTGTTTTTCTTCATACTGTTTAAAATAAACGGTGCAGAAAATGAAATAACAAATACATAAAAGAAAAGGAATGAATTCAACAGTAATCTTATTACCAAGATAAAGCAGATGGGTATAAACAGTTGCTATATAATCAAATATATAATAGAAAACAGGGATAATACTAAAAGAAAATAATTCATTATTTTGTTTCTTTAATAATTGTGATATAGAAGCAGATACATATTTCATAATAATAAAAAATGAAATAATTAAAGAAAGTGAATAAGTGATATGATTGATATTTGGAATAAAACTATTAATAAAAATAGAAGTCCAGTTACTTATTTGACAACATAAATAAGCACTTGTAATCGCAATTAAAGAAGGAAAAATACGTATTTTTAAATAAAAAATGAAAAATAAACATAAAGGAAGATGTGTAATAAGAGGATAGAGCGAAATAACTAAAGAGAGTCCTTTAATGAAATAGAAGATGCCCTGTAATCCTAAATCAATTAAAAAGAAACTCATTAACACCATAATATTTTTTTTATTCATTTTTACATCAATAAACAAACTGGAAACAAAAATACCAAACAACAATGTTAAAGAATAACGAATTATTTCTAATAAAGTATTAATCATCATCAGGGTTTCCTTTCTTAAACATATAATCAAAATATACATCTTTAAAGTTCTTTGCATAATTCCTTGAAATAGGAATTATCTTTTGAGATTTAACTTGAATTTCAGTTGAATTAAAATGATCAATAGCTGGCATATAAACAAGATAACTACGATGACATTTATAAAAACCATCATTTAATAATAGTCTTTCACTACAATGAATAAAGGTATCTAATACTTCAATACAATATCCATTATTTAAGTAAAATAAGACTTTTTTATTTTGAGCTTCAATACATTCAATAGTATGATAATAAATCTTTTAGAATCCTTCATCTGTTTTAACAATAATAAATTGCGGTTCATGATGAATGGATTGGCTACATTCATTTAAAAGGGTACATAATTTATTATAGTTTGTAGGTTTTACGAGATAGCCGCTTGCTTTGACATCGTATGACTCTACAGCAAATTCTATCGAAGAGGTTAAAAAAATAATTTTAACAGCCTGATCATGCTTTCTAATTTCATGGGCTGTTTCCATCCCGTTTAATAAAGGCATCATAATATCTAAAAAAATCACATCAATATGACTCTTTTGATAACTATTGATCAAAGCATCACCATGATTAAATAAATAGATAGATATTTTTTCATGATTTTGTTGTGCCCATGCTTCAATCATTTCCTTTACTTTATTCATATATAAAATATCATCATCACAAATTGCTATATTCATTACTATCACCTAATTCTATTTTATCAAAATATAATTCTCTCTTATATACATTTCACACCCTAAAAACGACATTTCGCGCCTGTAACGTAAAAAAAGGGGTTAAAAAAGTAAAATATAAATGTAAGGAGGGAGTTTTCAATTATAAAGAGGATTGAGTAAACAAGATAGAGGGAAGGAGAAAAGAGATGAAAAAGGTATTATCAATTTTAGTTGTTTTAATGATGTTGATAGGCGTAACACCAACAAAAATATACGCTGAAGATTTTGAACAAATGGGGAATAAAGCGATGAATTCCTATGACAAAGTAGAAAGTACATTAGCGAATGTTGCTGAAGTAAGTCAAGATGCACAAAATCATATTAATATCAAACTTACAAAAAACATTAAAGGACGTTTAAATTTTAAAATCAAGGGAGCTTATATCGTTTTTGACGCTAATGGAAAGACTATTGATGGAAGTAACTGTTTAGAAGCAATTTGCTTAGAACATAATATGGGTATTACTCTTATTTTAAAAGGAAATGGAACCTATATTCGAGGGTCTAACTATTCAGTATTTGCTGGATCAGGATCGCAAGAGAATAATAATGAGAATGTAATTTATATTCAAAGTGCCACTTTAAAAGGAAATCCTGGAGTAAACGGAAATGGGAAAATTATAGTTCAACCAACAGACGGAAATGAATGTATGGTAACAAAAGATGGAGAAAACTATTTTTCTCAATCTATATGGTCAGAAGAACCATTTAAAAATGAAGATTTACATCACACAGGAACGGCTGCAGATCATGTTTTTGTTATTAAACAAGTTAAGCATACACATGTAATGGATCAAGAAGTTGAAAAAAGTGAATATTTAAAACAAATGGCAACATGTGTTACACCTGGTATTTATTATAAAAGTTGTGTTTGTGGATATAGTACGAAATCAGATGCTGCTGTTTTTTATACAAACGCATTAGGACATGGATATACAAAGAAAATTTACTCTGCTTTTTTAAGAAGTAAAGCTAGCAATTGTCAAGAACACGATACATACTGGTATGTATGTACACGTTGTGGTAAAACATCAACTGTAGATTTCTTTGAAGACACACAAAGCAGTGGCAGCCATCAATATGCTAGTGAACTAAAAGCGAGTCCAACACATCATTATTATGCTTGTACAGTAGAAGGATGCGCAAGTGTAAATAATATGGAAAAACATACAGCAAGTAAGTGGATTATTGATGAAGAGGCTACTACTTCAAAAGAAGGATTGAAACATCAAGAATGTACAGTTTGTCATTATGTTATGCAAACAAGTACGATTGCTAAGCTAAATCCAGAAGTCAAACCGACAATGACAACAGAAAATAAGACGGAAACAAAAAAACAAGAAACAAAAGATAATCAAACTGTTAAAACAGGAGATCCTACAAATATTCTTGAAGCGATGGTTTTATTAGTTTGTAGTGTTATAGCTATCGTTATCATAAAAAAACGTAGTGAAAGAAAAGAATAAAAAAAACAGATGGTCATTTTAAATCGACCATCTGTTTTTATCTTGTTCTTTGTAATGCTTTTTTCATCTTAGATTCATCCATAAATCTAAGTGATGTAGAATATGATTTTTGTCCGTAACTAAAACTTAAAGTTGTAGGTTTAGGATAGTTCACTCTTTTTATTTTACGATAATCTAATTGAATCTTACCAATTAACATATCACGTCTACCAATAAAGATGACTTGTTGGAATAAATATCCACTCACTAACGATACGATTGCAATAATATTAAGTGGTAATGAGGCATCATTATACTTATTATTCATAGCTGATATAATCATAAAATAAAGACATCCTACAAAACAAGCTACATAAATAATAAGTAATCCAACATAAAATATTTTTCCTACAGTAGATAAAGCACATTCTAAAGTTTTATCTTTTTTCAAACAACGAATAATAGTAACAAATAAATTTATATTAGTATATGTAATCCAAAGGAATACAAGAAATACTAAAATTGGTAATATAACTAAAAGACCTTCCATGATTTGACTCCTTTTCTTGCATATACATATTATACAAGAAATTTATTAAATAGTATAGTCTTAATAATTTCTTGTAAAAAGTAAGAATAATAGAAAAGTAGAAGATGAGTGATTTATATAGAACATGTTTTTAATTAATAAAAGAGATAGATATGTAAAACTGTATATCTGTCTCTTTTAGTGATGTCTAGCATAGTATTCATCATAAGTTAGTTTTGATTGTGTGACTTTTTTGGCTAAATCTTTACCTAAATAACGAAGATGCCAACTTTCATAAAGATAACCAGTTAGCTTGTCCTTTTGATCTGGATAACGAATAATGAACCCATAATCAGCAAGTTTAGATACAAACCATTGGTATTGAGGATGTTTGATAACATCATCTAGTTTATATTGGTCAAGACCGATATCCATTGATAGACCGGTTGTATGTTCGCTATGACCAGGACGTGAACATGTTTCATCAGCTTTAGCTTGATTGTAAGTATTAGCCATATGATTATAGATTTCATCTTGCCATTTAGTAGAACGATAACCAGAAGCAACATAGAGTTCAAAGCCTTTTTCTTGACAAGCTTTTCTTAAAGCTTGAAAGTCATCATAAACACATTTTCTAACAAGATGACTGCGATAAGGATATCCATAACTACCGGGAGTTGCCTGATCATTGATTTCCACCAAATCATCAGGAGCATAACTTGGATCTAATTGATAATATTTATTAACAATCGTATCTAGGTCGTTAGGATGATCTTGACGAATGATTTTTCCATAAAAATCATAATCAAGATTCATATTCACATATGTAATAACATCTTCATGACTATATTCAGGATGTTGTTTTTGATATTCTTGATAACGCTGAGCATTTTCTTTTTTATAATAAGAGAGTTCTTTTTTTGTTTGTTTTTTAACTTTTACAGTTTGCTTTTTTGGTGTTGTACTAGAACTTTGACGAGGATAGAAAATAAATCCTAGAATCAAAGCTAATATGATCACACCTAATACAATGACTCTTTTTTTTAAATGTCTTTTTTTCATACTAACCTCACATATTTATTTTAACACCATCGGGTACAATACTTTTAATTTTTTCTTGGAATTGTTGTAAACATGATGGGTCATTTTTTAATATATCATGTTGTAATAATAAATCATTATTGTAATTTTTTAAAGGATAAATTGTAACTACATTAGCATTATAATGATTAATTAATGGCGTATAAGTGACATTTTCAATAGAATAGGTATTATTATCTTTAATAAAGTCTAATGATAGCATACCTTCTAATTGATTATCTACATTGTCCATAGTGCTCACAAAATTACCTAATGAATAAACAACAAGTGTTTGATGTCCATTGTGTTCTAACCAGTTAACAGGTTGGACAATGTGACTATGATTACCGACAACTAAATCTACATCTAAATCTGCAAAGAATTGAGCATATTCAATTTGACTTTCACCTAATTCGCTTGAGTTTTCTTTACCAAAATGTGCAGAAACAATAACAAAATCACTTTCTTGTTTAGCTTTAGCGACATCTTGTTTGATTTTTTCTTTATCTAAAGTTCCAATAAAATAAGGATAATTTTGGACATCTTTTAAATATTGACGATAACGTGCTTTAGGCTCTTGATTTACGCCAAAAGTATAAGCAAGAAAACTAAATTTGATACCATTTTTTTCAATCGTACGAATATGATCACGATCTTCTTGACTATCATATAATCCAGCAAAGAGAACATTGGGTTTTGTACGCCATAATTTACAAGTATTAAAAACAGCATTGAGTCCTTGATCATAAGAATGATTTGTTGCGCCATTTACAAGATTAAATCCTGTATCAATTAAATCATCAGCTAATTGACTAGGTGAATTAAAATCAGGATATCCTTGAATACCTAATTCATCACCACCAATAATCGTTTCTTGATTAACATAAGCTAAATCTTTTTTACTAATATAAGGTTTTACATGTTGATAAACAGGTTTAAAGTTATATGTATTATTTGAACTTTGACTTTTGGCATAGTTAAAAACTCTTTCATGAATCAAATTATCTCCTACCGCAACAAAAGATACTTTTTGTTGTGTTGTTTTTTCTGTTGTTTTTTTTGCTTTTGGTTTTGGTGCTTGTTTTGTAGAAGCAAAAGGATGTAAAAATAAAAATACAAGTGAGAAAACAACAATTATCGCAATCATAGATATACCTAGATGTTTTAAATTTAGTTTTCTTTTTTTCATTATCTCACCTCAAAACTTTATTAATTGATATATTTATATTATTATAATTTTAATAATTTTTAAACATTAAGAGGTAATAAAATGAAAAAACTAGAAACAGTACAACATCATATCGTTCAATATCAAGAATCGGATTTTAAAGGACAATTTCGTCAAGCTACATTATTTAGTCTTTTTGCCGATTTAGCTACGCAAAACGCAATTGAAGTAGGCATATGGCATGACGATTTAGAAAATCATTGCGGATGGGTGCTTTCTAAACGGACAATGGTTTTTAATCGTCCAATAAAGGCTGGTGAGCATATTGATTTGGTAACTTGTGTTAAAGGGGGATCACGGGTTCAATTTTCTCGTACTTATGAAATAAGACAAGAAGAAAAGATATTGGGTGGTGGTTTTTCACTGTGGACTCTTATTGATTTAAAAAGTAGAAAAATTGTAAGACCTCAAGACGTGGGAATTACTATACCAAAAGTAGAAGATTATCCTTGTATTGTTGATCGTTATCATAAAATAAGAAAAGATATTGAATTAGAATATATAAAAACAAGAGAAGTTGTTTATAGTGATGTAGATATTAATCAGCATATGAATAATTATCGTTATGTAGAATGGGCTTTAGACTTAATTCCATTTGAGATATATCGTCAATATGATATTAAGGAAATGAGTGTTCACTATATTCAAGAAATTTTACCGGGAAGTCAGGTGCAACTTTATTTAGGAAAAGAGCATCAAGATATAAAAATTGTTTTTAAAGTGGCAGATAAAACGTGTTTTGAAATGGCTGTAATCTTACAAGATAGGGGATGATAAGATGTTATTACAGTGCCCTAAAATAAAAGATGACAAACTTTATTATGGGGGAAGTCAAGATTGGTTTCATGATAAATGGGCTCAAATGGCAGGATGTGCCAGTGTTTGTGCAACCAATGTTTATGTTTATTATTTAAATCAACAAAAGGTCTATACTAAAGAACAGTACCTTCATTTTCAAGAAAAACTCTACGCTTTGCTTACCCCTGGTAAAAGGGGATATCCTTATGTTTATCATTATGCAAGAAAAGTAGGAAACCTACTCCAACGGGATTACCAAATTATCAGAAATCCAGGTATTGAAAAAGGATATCATTTTATAAAAGAAGCTATTGATCATGGAAATCCTGTCAGTATGCTGGTTTTAACGCATCATTCAATAAGAATGAGAGATGATAAGTGGCATTGGATGACAATCTTTGGCTATGATCAAGATTCGATATATTATTCTAGTTATGGAAAAATGAAGAAAATAAAAACGCGAGTTTTACTTAAAAAACATCGCATTAATGTTGTGAAATTGGTTCGCTTTGTAAACAAAAATCAGGAGGCGTCTTTGTTTGTAAAGTAATGACTTGATTGGTTAGGGGATGAAAAAAACGAAGGTAGTAGGCATGTAAGGCAAGCCGTGGCATTTTTGGATATGGTTTTCCATATAGGGGATCTGATAAAATAGGATGATTTAAAGAAGCAAGATGAACTCTGATTTGATGTTTGCGTCCTGTTTCTAAAAAAGCAGATACTAATGAAATTTGCTTGTTTGATTTGATTTCTTTAAAATGAGTACATGCTGTTTTGCCTTGTTTGCTTACTATCATCTTTTGGTTATGATGTCGATCTCTTGCTATACCTTGATTAACGGTCATTTCTTTTCTTTGAAGATGTCCTTCTATTAAAGCATAATAACCTTTTTTAATAGTTTTATTTGCAATTTGATAATCAAGCAAAGGTTGTAATAGGGTACACTTACAAAACATGATCAAACCACTGGTATCACGGTCTAAACGATGAATAAAACGAACAGGATAATTTTGATTTGTTTTTTTATAGTAGTTAGCGACAACATTAACCAGTGTATGCTGACCTTGTTTACCTTCGGGATGAATAATCATCCCAGGTTCTTTATTAATGACTAATAAAAATTCATCTTCATAAACAATATCTAAAGGATGATCAAAACATTCAAAATCAATACCTTTTTCAAAAGCTTTGATTTGTGGTAGATCTCCTTTTTTTAATACTTGATTGTAATCAACAAATTGATGATTGTATAAATATTCTTTGTTTTGTCTTAATAAATGAATTGTTTTTTTAGAAAGATGCATGGAATGAAAATACTCAAGGATAGTTTGTCCTTGAGTTGTTTTATCAATTTCAATGATAAGTTGATCATTGATGACTTTATACTTCATAAATTGTTATTTTGACATCAATTGTGATATCAAGTCCTTGTAAAGTATCTAATACGTGACGTCTTTCTTTTTTTATGTGGTAATAGTGAGGCGTCATTTTTAATAAATTTAAAGCATCTTCCCTGCTGGTAATGGCTACTTTTTTAACTAAGTCAAAACTTTCTACTTTAGGAAAATCTAGACGAATATATTTATCACTCTTTACTTTGATTTCATCATAAATTAATTCTTTAATTTCAATTAAATGACGAGGATTAGCTGTAACATGAATCACATAGCCTCCTTTTTTAAGAACTCTTTTTAATTCATCTTGATTAACAACAGTAAAAAGAGCACTGACAAAATCTAAAGAATGATCAAGAATAGGAATATTTTTAGAATTACCCACAATCCAAGTAACATCTTTACGATATTTACTTGCCATATTAATGGCTTCTTTAGAAATATCTAAGCCATAAATATCACTATCAATAAAATGTTGTTTAATTCTTTGGGTATAATATCCTTCACCACACCCTAAATCTAAAATACTAGGGTTTGCTTCTTTTTTGTAACGATCAATACAATCAATCACTTGATCACAAATGATATTATAATAGCCTTGATTTAAAAAGGCTTTTCTGGAAACTAAAGATTCTTTACTGTCTCCAGGGTTATTGGTTGATTTATCAGGGTTAAGTAATAAGTTAATATATTTGCTTTTCGCTATGTCATAACAATGTCCTTCTTGACAACGAAAACTACGCTGATCTAAAACAAGGGGTTGATGACATTTAGGACAAGCTAATTTGTTCATGGTATCACCTCTTTGCCATTATAACATAAAAGGATAAAAAACAAATATGAATTATGATATAATGAAACAAGCAAAGGAGCGTAGAATATGGGATTTTTTAAAAGGAAAGAAAAAGTGAATTTAGATGATAAATTTAAAAGTTTATATAAAGAAATTAATCAAATTACAGCCAATGCTGGAAATGAATTAGATTTTACGATTAAGTATTCACAATTAGTACTAGCAAGTGAAAAATATAATGATTTATTGAAATTAATTGATCAAGGGGCTAACTTTGATAAAAAACATTTTCAATCTTTAAAAGATAGCGTTGATCAAGAAGCAAGAAGAGTAAAGGGGCTTATTGATGAAGATTAAGAGTTATCAAAAAGATTTAGACTATACTTATACTTTAGGGGTTTTTGAAACAATTGAATTATTAAAAAATAAACCGGAGCTTGTTTTAAGAGTGTATGTTAAGTCCAATTCATATAAAAATAAAGGGATACCTTTAATTGAAAAATTATGTAAACAATATCAAATAGAAATGATAGAAAGTGATAAAACAATTCATAAATTATCTAAAAAAGATAATTGTTTTGCTCTAGCAATCGTAAAAAAATATGCTCAACAATTAGAAGATCAAAATCATGTCGTTCTTGTTAATCCCGGAGATATGGGAAATATGGGAACGATCATGCGTACGATGCTAGGCTTTCATTATACGAATTTAGCGATTATCAGACCGGGAGTAGATGTTTTTGATCCTCGTGTTGTGCGTGCTTCGATGGGAGCATTGTTCCATTTAAATGTAGAATATTTTGATAGTTTTGAAGATTATTTGGAACGTTATCGTCATCATCATATTTATCCTTTAATGTTAAAGGGAGCAACGAATATACATAAGATTGAACCAGATCAACAATTACATTCTCTTGTTTTTGGTAATGAAAGTAGTGGTTTACCAGATGAATATTTAAATTATGGAAAAACAATATTTATTCCTCATAGTCATCAAATAGATTCTTTGAATTTATCAATGGCTTTAGGAATTACATTAGCTCATTTTTCAAGTTTGGAATTTAAAGATATGGAGGTATTAGGTGATGAGTGAGATGTTTGATTTTGATCAAGTTATTGATCGTAAAAATACGAACTGTGCTAAGTGGGATGGTATGAAAAGAAAAAATGTCAATCCTGACGTGATTTCGATGTGGGTCGCTGATATGGATTTTAAAGCACCACAAAGAGTATTAGATGTATTAAAAGAACGTATAGATCATGGTGTTTTTGGTTATTCTTTTGTTGGGGATGATTATTTAGATGCGATTGTCAGCTGGATGCATCGTCGTCACCAATTTGATATTGATAAGCAATGGATCGTACCGACACCTGGTGTTGTTACGGCATTAAAATTAGCGGTCAATACATTAACTCAAAAGGGTGATGGTATTATTATTCATAAACCAGTTTATTATCCTTTTGATCGTTCTATTTTGGCTAATGAAAGACATGTTGTTGAAAATCCTTTGATTTTTAAAGATGGACAATATGAATGTGATTTTGAAGCTTTTGAAAAAGCTATTATTGAAAATAATGTCAAATTATTCATTTTATGTAATCCACATAATCCAATTGGTAAAGTGTGGAAAAAGGAAGAATTATATCAATTAGGAATGATTTGTAAAAAACATGGAGTTAAAGTTGTGGCTGATGAAATACATCAAGACTTTGTTTATGAAGATAATGAACATATTCCTTTTTATAATGTTGATCCATCATTTAAAGAATTTTCAATCATTTGTACTGCACCGAGTAAGTCATTTAATTTAGCAGGATTACAAACATCAAATATTATTATCGCTAATAAAGAAATAAGGGAAGCTTTTAAAGCAACGATGAATCGTGTAGGTGTAGATGAACCTGCCATTTTAGGATTATTAGCGTGCCAAACGGCTTATAATGAATGTGAGCTTTGGTTTGATGAAATGCTAGAATATGTTTATGATAACTTTACTTATTTAGATAAATTCCTAAAAGCAAACATGCCAGAAATTAAGTTAGTTCATCCTCAAGGTTTATATTTAGCGTGGGTTGATTTTAGAGCCTTAAATATGTCAGCTAAAGAATTAGAAGATTTTATGCAAAATAAGGCGGGTCTATGGCTAGATGAAGGGTATATCTTTGGTACTGGTGGTGAAGGCTTTGAACGTTTCAATCTAGCCACACCAAGAGCAACACTAGAAAAAGCTTGTCAAAGATTATTAAAGGCTTATCAAGAATTAAAATAATTTATCATAGTGATAAAAAACTATTGATTAAATAGAAAAAAGATGTATACTATAAGTGTAATCATTGGATTACATAGAGATTACGATAAAGTTGTTCTCCAAATAATTTACGGTAATCTATTGAAAAACGTAGCCACACCCGTATTTAAGAAACAGGTTTCCCATTGATTAAATACATGGATATTTCTGTAAGTAGCCTAGGCTACGTTTTTCTTTTTAAAAAATAATATAAATTAATGGAAATTCTTGATAAAAGATAGTATTATATATACGAAAAAAAGAAAAGGAGATTTGTTATGGGATTAGTATCAGCAACAGAAATGTTAAAGAAAGCTAAAGAAGGACATTATGCAGTAGGTCAATTCAATATCAATAACTTAGAATGGACTAAATCAATCTTATTAACTGCAGAAGAATTAAAAGCGCCAGTTATCTTAGGTGTATCAGAAGGTGCTGCTAAATATATGACTGGATATACAACAGTTGCAGCAATGGTTAAAGCAATGGTAGAAGCATTAAATATTACTGTACCAGTAGCTTTACACTTAGACCATGGTTCATATGAAGGAGCTAAAGCTGCTTTAGCTGCAGGTTTCTCTTCAATCATGTTTGATGGTTCTCATTATGGAATCGAAGAAAACATTGAAAAAACAAAAGAAATCGTTGAATTATGTCATTCAAAAGGTGTTTCAGTAGAAGCAGAAGTTGGATCAATCGGTGGAGAAGAAGATGGTGTCATCGGTAAAGGTGAAGTTGCAGATCCAAAAGAATGTAAATCAATCGCAGATTTAGGAGTTGATTTCTTAGCTGCAGGTATCGGAAATATTCATGGTAAATACCCTGCTAACTGGGAAGGATTAGACTTCAATGCATTAGACGCAATTCAAGCAGAAACTGGAAAATTACCATTAGTATTACATGGTGGTTCAGGAATTCCTGATGAAATGATTAAAAAAGCAATCACTTTAGGTGTATCTAAAGTTAATGTTAATACTGAATGTCAATTATATTTCCAAGAAGCTACAAGAAAATACATCGAAGCTGGAAAAGATTTAGAAGGAAAAGGATATGATCCTCGTAAATTATTAGCTCCAGGTGCTAAAGCAATTCAAGAATGTGTAAAAGACAGAATGGAAGTATTTGGTTGCATCGGTAAAGCTTAATTAAAAAAATAAGGCTTCTCATTGAGAAGCCATTTTTTATTTTAGTCTTGAAAAAGGAATAAATGGAAGAGGTTGATCAGGTTGATCAATTTGTTTTTCCATCCAAATCATATCATACCATTGATTAAACTTATAACCACAACGATGGAAATGAGCCACTTCTTGGTATCCTTCCTTTTCATGAAAATGAATACTTTGAGGGTTACCATAAGTAATACATGCATTTAAGTTAGTTATATGCTGTAAATGAGAGATTCTTTCTAATTCCTGATATAAAAGATGTCCTAATCCCTTGCCTTTATGATGAATATCAAGATAGATAGATGTTTCTGCTGCCCATTGATAAGCTGCACGAGGATGAAAAGCACCGGTATAGCCATAACCAATAATTTTTTCATCTTCCATAAGAACTAGATAAGGATATTTTATAAGTGTGCTTTTAATTCTGTTTCTAAATTCTTCTAAACTAGGAACATCATATTCAAAAGTAATGGCAGTATTTAAAACATAAGGTGTATAAATTTCTAATAAACGTTTTGCATCGTCTACAGATGCCACTTTTATCGTTATATTTGACATAATATCTCTCCTTTTTTCATATATTTTCTGCTTTTTTAATAAAATGTCAAATAAAATGATGATAAGAATTAAATTATGTTGTGAAGTGATTTTATTATCAATATTTTAAAGTTGTTTTTTTGATTTATTTAATATATAGTATTAGAGATAAGAGGTATAAGGAGGCAATTTATGAGTGAAATTATAGCAATTGAAGGTGGACATAAATTAAATGGAACGGTAGAAATTAGTGGGGCAAAGAATGCAACGGTAGCGTTGATACCAGCGATTATTTTAGCTGATTCACCGGTTACTATTTTTGGTGTACCTGAAATTAGTGATGTTGATGCATTAGCCGTTTTACTTAAAGAGTTAAATTGTGATGTTAAAAGAGATGGTGACTCATTAATTGTTGATCCTTCACATTTAGAAAATAAACCACTTGTTAGTGATGCTGTAGATAAGTTAAGAGCTTCTTATTATCTTATGGGAGCTTTACTTGGTAAATGTAAAAAAGTAGTTATGAAAGCTCCAGGAGGATGCTTTTTAGGACCTCGTCCTATAGATCTTCATATTAAAGGATTTGAAGCATTAGGTGCTCATGTAGAATTCAAAGATGGTGCACATATTATTACGGCTGATCGCTTAATTGGTAATAAAATATATCTAGATTTTGCTTCAGTTGGCGCAACAATCAATATTTTACTTGCTGCGGTGAAAGCAGAAGGAAAAACAATTATTGAAAATGCAGCAAAAGAACCAGAAATTATTGATGTAGTTAACTTACTAACAAAAATGGGTGCCAAAATCAGAGGTGCTGGAACAGATACGATTACAATAGAAGGAGTAGAAACATTACATGGATGTTCCCATGAAATTATTCCTGATCGTATTGAAGCAGGGACTTTCTTAATCATGGCAGCAGCAGCCGGAGAACGTGTAATTGTTCAAAATATCATTCCTCAACATTTAGAATCATTAATATCTAAACTCAAAGAAATTGGTGTAAAAATGGAAAATGTAGGGGATAGTATTATTGTCTATGGACATGATGGAGACTTAAATGCAACAGATATTAGAACACAAGTTTATCCGGGATTTGCGACTGATTTACAACAACCATTGACAGCTTTACTTACACAGGCTCATGGTCAATCACAGGTAGTAGAGACAATCTATCCGGAAAGATTTAGACATTGTGAACAGTTAAATAAAATGGGAGCAAACATTGAAGTAGATGAAAGTATGTGTTTTGTTAATGGAAAGACACCATTAAAAGGAGCAAAAGTAGAAGCAACAGATTTACGTTGTGGAGCAGCGTTGCTTATTGCAGGGTTAATAGCTGATGGTATTACAGAAATTGGTAATGTTTATCATATTGATCGAGGATACGCTAATATTGATAAAAAACTGATTAGTTTAGGTGCAGTTATTAGAAGAATACAAGTAGAAGACGAAAAGGCATAAGATGCCTTTTTTGTTAGGAGGAAAAAATGAGAGTCTTAGTTGTTTATTGTCATCCTAGTCAAAATAGTTTTACTTATGAGATGACAGCCAGTTTTATATTAGGATTAAAAAAAGCAGGGCATGAAGTAATTTTTAATGATTTATATAAAATAAATTTTCAAAGTGATATGTCTGAGGCAGAATATATGCGAGAAGGATTCTATGATGAACATCTTACTTTACCTCAAGATGTTATTGATCAACAAAAACTCATTAACCAAAGTGATGCCATTGTATTTGCTTATCCAGTATTTTGGAGTGAAGCCCCAAGTAAACTTGTAGGTTGGTTTCAAAGGGTATGGACTTATGGTTTTGCCTATGGTAATAAAACGATGAAAGATTTAAAGAAAACATTATTTTTAGTAACGATGGGTGGCGATAGTAAAGAAGTTGTTCGCCAAAGACAAATTGATGCAATGAAAGAAGTCATGGTTCATGATCGAATGAATGAAAGAACTGAAGAATGCGAATTTATTGTTTTTGATCGTATGAGTCGAGACTACCCTGAACGAGATTTAAAGAAAAAAGATGAACTAGAAAGAGCTTATCAATTAGGTTTAACGTTTAATGATAATATTTGATAAAAATCAAAGAATGTTTCTTAAAGCTTGTTTAAAATCGAGCATAAAAATGATATGTTATGAATACAATATATATGTCATATGACATTTATTGTTTGGCTTGTTCGAATGATCTGGGTCACTGAAGGCGAGGACACTTCCCCGCCAATTTTTTTAGTTAAGGAAAGGTGGATTAAATGAAAATATTAATCAAAAATTCATACATACTGTACCGATTATTAGAATAAAAGGCGAATATTTATATCTATTTTTAGATCGAAGATGCTCTTTAATTTAAAAAATGAGAATGTTTTATTTGCATGCTTCAATACAACATTATATTGTCATTGTAAATAAGAATTATACGGTATTGAATATGATAAAAGCAACTAAATAGGGTATAATTTAGATAATTTTAAGTAAAAAAATGATTTTTAACTTTTATTATTTTTAAGTAGTGGTAATATACTTTTGAGAGGATAAAATTTAATTGGTTATAAAAAATTGATGTGTCTTTATAACTAATATATTATGAGTTTATACAAGGGAGATGATTGACATGCCTGTTAAAAAGATAATAATCAACACTGAAAATGACGATTTTGAATTATTCAAAAGCAATCTTTGTCAGTCTATTAAAATGTTAGATCCTAAAGAAGCTGTTGAAGAAATTATAAATTCTCATAAGATAGAGAAATTCTTTAATGAAAAAAAATATTGTAAATCATTTTATTTAGTGGCAATGGTCAATTATCTTTCAAATAAATATGGATTAAATATGAATATCCATACTTATGATAAATATAAATTGAAAGATATTGTTTATCCTAGAGGGGTTGAAATGATGTCTAGATTATTAAAAAATAATGAAATAAAAGAAAAAGCATTAAAAAATGCTGAAAAAGAGTTTTTAAAATTTAATATTTGTGAAGGAGAAATAGAAAATGTCTATTGATACAGACACTATCAATAAAGATACTGCTCATCAATATTTAAAAGAATTTGCAAAAGAATTAAGGAAAGAAACAAAAAATGTCGATATTGATATAATTATTGTTGGTGGAGGTTCTATAGTATTAAATTATAATTTTAGATATTCTACAGCAGATTTTGATATTATAAAACCTAATAAACTTATAAATATCAAACGGTCTGCAAATAAAATAGCCGATAAATATAATTTAACTTCAAACTGGATAAATGATGACTTCATCTCGACGTCATCATATAGTAATAAGTTGATTAACTATGCCGATTATTATAGAACATATTCTAATCATATTCATTTTTATACAATCAAAGATGAATACCTCATAGCTATGAAACTGATGTCTAATAGAAACTACAAAAACGATTATTCCGACATAATTGGAATTATATTAGAAAACCCTTGTATAACAATAAAAAAGATACAAGATGCAATTTGTAATTTGTATAACTCGTTAGAGGTTGTTGACAAAGACTTAATGGCATATGTAGAATCTTTATTAAAATTACCAAGAAAAGAATTAGAAAAAGAATATGATACTATAATTCATATGGAAGAAAAAAATAGAAATGAAATTTTAGAAGAATTAGAAGTACCTGAAGATGAAGAAGATAACGGTCTGAAAATTTAGAAAAGAGCCAATATGTGGCTCTTTTTACTTCATGTAAAGAAAAAAATACTAATAATTTTAAAAAACTAAATAATGTGAAGTTTAGAAAAGTACAACAAAGTGAATATATACTTTTACAATTAGCGGACTATATTTGTACATTTGAATTATTAAATATAAAATTAAAAGAAAAAAGATGAACCAGAAAGAGCTTATCAATGAGGCTTAACATTTAATGATAATATTTGATAAAAATCAAAAAAGAGTCTTGAATTCAATGTAATTTAATGTTATCATACTATAGCACTTACTTTGTAGTGAAATACTATAAGGCGGAAGGAGATTGAAGAATATGAAACAAGGAATTCATCCAAATTATAAAAAAGTAAAAGTCGTTTGTACTTCTTGTGGAAACGAATTTGAAAGTGGATCAGTTTTAGATGAAGTACGTGTTGATACTTGTTCAAACTGTCATCCATTCTATACTGGTAAACAAAGATTTGCTAGTGCTGATGGACGTGTTGAAAGATTCAATAAGAAATACGGACTTAAATAATAAAATGAGTACTTGGTACTCATTTTTATTTTATGGAGGAAATTATGGAATATCATGTATTAGCAAGTGGTTCTAAAGGAAATAGTATCTTTATTTATGATAAAGATGAAGGTTTATTAATAGATTGTGGGATTAGTCGTAAACAATTACTTTATAAATTAGATAGTTTAGGTTTTAAAGAAAGGGATATACGTCATGTATTATTAACTCATGATCATTATGATCATAATAAAAATATTGGTATTTTTGATCAAAAGATAGTTTATAGTGGTAAGAATTGTATTCCTCATCTAGATGAAACACATGTATTAAAACCTTATCAAGATATAGATTTAGATCATTTTCGTATTACCCCATTACCTTTATCACACGATGCAACCTCACCTTTAGGATTTGTGATTAAAGGTTATCAAGAAACAATATTATATATGACAGATACAGGATATGTATCACAAAAGAATATGAAATACATAGATAATTTAGATTATTACATATTTGAAAGTAATCATGATGTAGAAATGCTTATGGCAACAAAAAGACCTTTATTTTTAAAAAATCGTATCTATGGCGATGAAGGGCATTTAAATAATGAATATAGTGCTAATATTATGGCTCAGGTGATAGGCAATAAAACAAAAGAAATATGCTTAGCACATCTAAGTCAAGAAGCCAATACGAAAGAAAAAGCATTAGAAACATATCATCAAGTATTTAATCAAAGAGGGATAAACTTTAAAAATATTAAAGTTACAAGTCAAGTTGACATTGTTTCAGGAGGACATCATGAAGATTAAACTTGTGACGGTTGGAAAACTAAAGGAAAAGTATTTAGTAGATGGAATTAAGGAATATGTAAAAAGATTAAATGCATATTGTAAGGTAGAAATGATAGAAGTACCCGATGAGCCAATCCCTGATAAAGCAAGTGAACATACAGAAGATATCATTAAAGATAAAGAAGCTAATAAAATCGTATCTAAAATAAAAGATGATGAATATGTTATTGTTTTAGATTTGCATGGAAAAGAAATAGATAGTGTGGCTTTTTCTAAACAAATAGAAGAATGTATGATTAGAGGTAAAAGTACGATTACTTTTGTTATAGGGGGATCTTTAGGCTTAGGTCAAGCTATCATTAAAAGAGCCAACTATCGTTTATGCTTTTCAAAAATGACATTCCCTCATCAATTAATGAAACTGGTATTAGTAGAACAAATATACCGGGCATTTAAGATTATGAAAAATGAAACGTACCATAAATAGTAGCAATTTTTATGCTACTATTTTTATATTTTATAAAAAATATGATAAAATGAGGCAAGGAGGTACATAATATGGAAGTCGCACTTATTTTAGGGTTATTTATTTCGACTGCTTTATCATTAAATTGTTTAGTTGGTCAAAAACATAAGTTATCAGGAATGTTTGATGTAATAAGTTTATGTCTTGTTGTTGCTGTAGCGTATCAATTTGATCAAGTAAAAAATATTATTTGGGTACTTGCCGTTGTAGCAGCTGTTATTATTGTCTTTTTTCTATTTAAAACGTATTTCAAAAAGAAAAAAGAAAAGAAACATATTGTTGAAGCTGAATATATAGAAGAAAAGAAAGAGGATTAAAATGGAAACTGTAGATATTATTATTGAAATGGAAAATGGAGATGTAATGAAAGGAGAACTTTATCCTGAAGTTGCGCCTATTACTGTAGAAAACTTTTTAAAATTAATTGATGAAGATTTCTTTGCTGGACTTATCTTCCATCGTATTATTCCTGGTTTTATGATCCAAGGTGGTGGATATGATGTTAACTTTAATGAAAAACATACTGATGCAATTAAAGGTGAATTTAGAAGTAATGGTGTTGATAATGATTTAAAACATACACCGGGTGTTTTATCAATGGCTAGAACAATGTTTAAAGATTCTGCATCTTCTCAATTCTTTATCATGCATGAAGCAGCACCACATTTAGATGGTGATTATGCAGCATTTGGTAAAATTACAGAAGGATTAGATGTTGTAGATAAAATTGCTCGTGCTCCTAGAGATATGAGAGATTGTCCAAATACTCCTATTGTGATTAAAACAATCAAAAGAGCATAATGAAATTATTTATATTACCTGATTGCCCTTATTGTAAGCAGGCAATAAAATGGATTAAGGAATTAAAAGAAGATGTAAAATATCAAAATATTGATATTCAATTAATTGATGAAAGTCAAGAGGTTGAACTAGCTGATTCATATGATTACTATTATGTACCAGCATTATTTGATGGAACCAGTAAATATATTGAAGGGGCTACTACCTATCAAGAATTAAAATCAGTTTTTGATAAACACTTAAAGAATCAAGGATAGATTCAATATCCTGATTCTTTTTTTCTTTGTTTTTTAGAAAAATGAGGTATAATAAAGAGTGCTTATGGGGGTGAAACAGTGGAAAGCTATGATGTCAAGAAATTGTATCGTAACCTGTATACAACATCTTCTAAAGTGATTGCCTTGGTTGATGTACCTGAATTAACATATATTATGCTTGATGGGGTGGGGAACCCATCTGTCGATGAATTTAAATTAAAATCCAAAGCATTACAAATGGTTTCAAGAGAATTAAGGAATTATTTTAAAGATGAAATATTATATACAGTTCCACCTTTAGAGGGAATATGGGATACCTATGATAACAGTCATTTTGATGTGACACGTAAAAAGATGATTAAATTTACATTAATGATGGTCCAAGTACCAACATTAACTGAACAAATATTAAATCAAATAAAATTAGATTTATCTTTAAGGACAGATAATCCTTATATATTAGATGTGTATTTAAAGAAAAGAAACGGAGAACGTGCAGTTCAGCTTTTACATAAAGGTGCTTATCATACAGAAATTAATTCTACTAAAAAGATTATGGAGTATATTACAGTAGAAAATTATAAGCTGGCAGGTATGCATCATGAAATTTATTTAAATAAACCAGAAAAGACGGCAGAAGAAGATTTGAAGACAATTATTCGTTATGCAATAGAAAGAGGCTAAAAATGAAATTAATGTTTATATCAGATATTCATGGTTCTTATACATGGGCAAAAAGAGCTATTGAAACTTATCAAGAGGAAAAAGCAGATAAATTAATTATTTTAGGAGATATTTTATATCATGGTCCACGTAATGATTTACCAGATGGGTATAATTGTAAGCGAGTAATTGCTTTATTAAATCCATTGAAAAAGGATATTATTGCAGTAAGAGGAAACTGTGATAGTGAAGTAGACCAAATGGTATTGGATTTTCCAATGAGAAGCGACTACGCTTTGTATGATGTAGATGGACATCATTTCTTTTTAACACATGGTCATTTATATAATGAAGATCAATTACCATTATTAAATGATAATGATATTCTTGTGTATGGACATTTTCATAAGCCAATAGCAAAGAAAAAAGATAATATCTATATTATTAATCCTTCTTCTATTTCTTTACCAAAAGAAGGAACAAATAGTTATGCTATTTATGAAAATCATCGTATTGTGATCAAAGACTTTAATCAAAATATAGTAAAAGAAATCACTTTAGAATAAAAGGATGGTTGGTTGAGATAATCAATCATCTTTTTTTGTTATAATCAAAAAATCCGTGCAAATTATATAAAAGTATGGTATTTTTAAGATAGAATGATAAAAGGAGGAGACTGTATGGTTAAGTATATTGATATAGCAGATGATATACGTCAAAAAATAGTAGAACAAAAGTATACTTATGGTCAAAAACTTCCTTATGAATATGTATTATGTGTAGCTTATCATTGTAATAAAGAAACAATGAAAAAAGCTTTAGAAATTTTAGTTAAAGAAGGCTTAATTGTTAGAAGACGTGGAGCAGGAACATTTGTTAAGGATTATGATCCATCAATAGACCCTGCCAAAGCAACAAATATGGCTGCACAAGGATTATCTAAAAGATACGAAGGAGTGGCCAAAGTCAGCAGTGATGTGATTGCTTTTGAGGTAATTCCTAGTGATGAAGTTATCTCAAAGAAACTACAAATAGAAGAAGGATCATTTGTTTATCATATTATCAGGCTTAGAAAAATAGATGATAAGCCGTATTCGTTAGAGATAACATATATGCCTATATCGGTGATACCAAATTTAAAGCTGACCCATTTACAGCATTCAATCTATCAGTATATAGAAAAAGATCTGAAGTTGAAAATACAAAGTTGTCATAAAATAGTAAGGGGACATTTATCTTCTCAACTTGAACAGGAATATTTAGGATTAAAAGAATATGAACCTTATTTTGAAATTGAACAAACAGCTTATTTAAGTAGTGGTGTTATTTTTGAATATTCTTTTTCAAGATTTCATTATAATAACTTTGAATTACAGACAGTTACAGTACAAAACTAAGAGTCAAATGACTCTTTTTTTGTAGCTAAAATAGACCTTGTATATACATTATGGTAGCCTTTTCTTGGTAGTGGTTACATTTTTTTAAAAAATATACCATTTTTTTAGCACTAAAAAATGGCTCTAGAATGCGCTTTTTGGGAAAATATATGCTTTTTAAAATTAAAAGTATGGTACTTTTAGATTTAAAAAGCATTGACTTTTGGATAAACATTTTTTATACTAATAAGTGTCAGAAAGATATATTTTAAAGGGAGGAAAAAATATGGACGCATTTGCTGATAAGCTTGGACGCGTTGGTGCATGGTGTGGTCAAAATAAATACCTTGGTGCCATCAAAAACGCATTCCAAAACTTCATGCCAGCAACTATCGCTGGTGCAATCGGTGTACTTTGGACTAACGTATTAGTTAACTCAGGTACAGGGTTAGGAGCTTTATGGAGCGGAATCATGGCTTTAGAGTTCTTAAATCCAATTTTCGCAGCAATCCAATTCGCTACAATTTCATGTATCTCAATTGGTATTGTTATGTTAGTAGGGCAAGAAATTGCTGAAGCTAACGGTGAAACAGGAGCATATCCTGCAGTATTATCATTTATTGCTTGGTTAGTTGTAACACCAACTACTACTTATGTATGGAAAGCAGGAAAAGAAATCGCTACTGGAGTTGTTTTACCAGCTGGTAAAGAAGCATTAACTACAGTTGGTGGAATTTCATCTTCATACACTGGAGCTACTGGACTTTTCACAGCATTAATTTTTGGTATCTTATCTATGGAAATCTATGGATGGTTAAGAAAACAAGATGCATTAAAAATTAAAATGCCTGAACAAGTTCCACCAGGAGTTTCTCGTGCATTCGAAGTATTAATTCCAACATTTATCATGTTAGCTATCGTAGGAGCTATTGGTCATTTCTTATATTTAGGAACTGGATTCTATGTAAATGACTTAATTTCACATTACATCCAAGAACCATTAACTCATATCATTGGTAACAGTTTAGTACCAGTATTATTAATGTATGTATTAATTTCATTATTCTGGTTAGTAGGTATTCATGGTAACAACATGTTAGCTGCAGTAAAAGAACCAATCTTCAGACCATTACTTTATGCAAACACTGCAATGTTCAAAGCTGGAGCTAAATCTGGATACAACACATTCAACTTAACAATGTTACAAATGTTTGGTGAATGGGGTGGATCTGGTGTTACTTTAGGTTTAGTATTCGCAATCTTTATGTTCGGTAAACGTGAAGATAACAAAGCTATCGCTACATTATCTATCGTTCCTGGATTATTCAACATCAACGAAACAGTTACATTTGGTATTCCTTTAGTATTAAACCCAATCTTAGGTATTCCATTTATCTTAGCACCAGTTGCCTGCGTTGCTTTAGGATGGGCTTTAATTTCTATGGGATTCTGTCCACCAGTTTGTATCGAAGTACCTTGGACAATGCCACCTCTATTCTTAGGATTCTTAGCTACAGGTGGATCAATCATGGGAGCTGTTTCACAATTAATCGCAATTGTGTTAGCAACAGTTATCTATGTTCCATTCGTTATTGCTTACGAAAAATATCAAAACAAACAAGCTGCAGAAGCTTAAGATATATAGAGCAAATTTAAAAAATATGAATAAGGACAAGCAATTGTCCTTATTTTTTCTAATCATACATTATAAATGATGATTAGAAAAAGTAAGGAATAAATTGGCAATTATAATGATTATTGTTATAATGAACAAGAAAGTGAGGCTATTATGAAACAAGAATTTAAATTTAGAAAGAACACAGCAACATTGATCTTTTTAACTGGTTATACACTATATGTACTTATTAAATTGATTTTCCAAGATTTTAAAGATTTACCTTTAGTCGTTGCTTTTGGAGTATTACTTTTCATCATCTTTATAGGATGTCGTCCAAACGCTTATGAAATTGAAAATCGTCGTATGACAATTAAATATCCTTTATGGAAAAATAAAGAAGTTGATTTAATGCGTTGTGATACAATTTGTGATCCAGTATCAAGAATGGCAGACTTAGTTACTCGTCCACATGCAATTGAAATTTATACAGAAAATAATAAACGTTACTGTTGTTTTCCAAAAGATCGTCAAGGATTTGTAGGAGCCGTTGTTAACGCTAATAAACGTATTAACTGTCAAGTACATGAATACAATGAAACACATCGTAAATTTGAAAAGAAAAGAAGAAGAGAAAATAAAAGAGAAAAAGCACAACTTGAAGAAGGAACTCATTAGTTTCTTCTTTTTTATTAAGTTAATAATAATGAATTATTAAAATGATAATAAATTATAAATATATATTGACATCTTGATATTTCATTTGTATAATAACGGCATATAAACATAATAAATGTATATATAAATCAACAAGGGGGAACTTAAAAATGGAACTAAACAATTTAGTTAATGATTACGGATGTTTAGCTTTTACTGATGATGTCATGAAAGAACGTATTCCTAAATCAACATACAAAGCTTTTCATGAATCTTTAGATAACGGCGAAGAATTATCGAAAGAATGTGCTACAGTCATTGCTAACGCAATGAAAATTTGGGCTGTAGAAAATGGGGCAACTCACTTCACACACTGGTTTATGCCAATGACAGGTTTAACTGCTGAAAAACATGATGCTTTCTTAGAACCAGATGGAACTAAAGCAGTATTAGAATTTAGTGGTAAGACATTAAGAAAAGGGGAACCTGATGCTTCATCATTTCCATCAGGTGGTCTACGTGCTACATTTGAAGCAAGAGGATATACTGCTTGGGATTGTACATCTCCTGCTTTTGTTAAAGATGGTACTTTATATATTCCTACATTATTCTGTTCTTATACAGGGGAAGCATTAGATAAGAAAACACCTTTACTTCGTTCATGTGATGCTTTAAGTCAAGCAGCAGTTCGTTTACTTCCTAAATTAGGATTAGAAGGGGTTACTCGTGTAACTGCATCAGTTGGGGCTGAACAAGAATATTTCTTAGTTGATGATAAATATTATCAAGAACGTATGGATTTAAAATTAACAGGTAGAACTTTATTTGGAGCAATGGCACCAAAAGGACAAGAATTAGAAGATCATTATTTTGGTTCATTAAAACGTAAAGTTGCTGCATTTATGAAAGATTTAGATACTGAGTTATGGAAATATGGTATTCCATCTAAAACTAAACATAATGAAGTAGCACCTGCACAACATGAAGTTGCTTGTGTTTATTCTAAAGTGAATATTACAACTGATAATAACCATTTATTAATGCAATTAGCACAAGATATTGCTAAAAAACATGGTTTACGTTGTTTATTACATGAAAAACCATTTGCTGGAGTAAATGGTTCTGGTAAACATGATAACTGGTCAGTTATTACAAATACTGGAGTTAACTTATTCAATCCTGGTCCTAAACCAGAAGAAAATAAACCATTCTTAGCTGCACTTGCTTGTACAATTAAAGCAGTTGATGAATATGCAGAACTATTACGTATGTCAGTTGCTTCTGCAGGTAATGATCATCGTTTAGGAGCTAATGAAGCACCACCTGCAATTATCTCAATGTTCTTAGGTGAAGAATTAGATGCTTTAGTTGAAGAAATTTGTTCAGGTAAAAAAGTAGCCCATGGAGATAGTGGCCGTTTTGATACAGGTGTATCAGTTGTACCAACATTCTCTAAAGATAATACTGATCGTAACAGAACTTCACCATTTGCTTTTACAGGAAACAAATTTGAATTCCGTGCAGTTGGTTCTGCTCAATCTGTTGCTGGTCCTAATACAATTTTAAATGCTATCTTAGCACAAGAAATGAATGAAATGTCAGATGCTATTGAATCTGGAAAAACTGCTGATGAAGTGATTAAAGAATTTATTAGTGAACATAAACGTATTATCTTCAATGGTGATGGATATTCAGCAGAATGGGAAGAAGAAGCAGCAAGACGTGGATTACCTAATAATAAAAACACTGTTGATGCATTAAAATGCTTAAAAGAAGAAAAATATATGGAAATGTTAGATCGTATCGGTGTTTATTCAAAAGTTGAATTAGCATCAAGATATGAAATCTTATTAGATAATTATATTAAAACAATCCAAGTTGAAGCATTGACTGCTTTAAAAATGGCAAAAACTCAATTATACCCAGCTGCTTGTGATTATTTAGCTAAACTTTCTGGTAGTGTATTAGCTGCTAAAGATGCAGGTATTGAATGTGAATTCATGGTAGAAGATGCTAATAACTTATCTGGATTATTAAAAACTGCTAAAGAAAAAATGAATACTTTAGAAGCAAATATTACAAAGGCTCAAAATAGTGAAGCAGAAATCTTTGAAGTGGCTTCTATGTGGAGAGATGAAGTATTTGGAACTATGCAATCATTAAGAGAAACAATGGATGCTGTTGAAGAAGTTGTTGATGATTCATATTGGCCAATCCCTACTTATGTTGATTTATTATTTGGAATTTAATAGATGAAATGATTCTACTTCGGTAGAATCATTTTTTTTCTAATTATGTTTAGTTTGTTATATAATAAGAAAAAAGAGGAGGGAGAAATATGTCTTGTACAACTTTGTTAGTAGGTAAAAATGCATCTTATGATGGATCAACAATGATTGCTAGAAATGATGATTCTGGGGCTGATGGTTTTACTCCAAAGAAATTTGTAGTGATTTCTAAAGAAGAAAAAATATATAAATCAGTTCTATCTCATTTAGAAATAGAATTACCAGATAATCCTATGTCTTTTACTGCCATGCCAAACGCGGTAGAGGGAAAAGGAATCTGGGCTGCAAGTGGTATTAATGAGGAAAATGTTGCGATGACAGCAACAGAAACCATTACATCTAATCCACGCGTGTTAGGCGCAGATCCTTTAGTAGAATATGATGAAATGAATCATATGCCTGGTGGAATTGGCGAGGAAGATATTGTTTATATTGTTTTACCTTACATTCATAGTGCTCGTGAGGGTGTGATAAGATTAGGAAGTTTATTAGAAAAATATGGAACTTATGAAATGAATGGTATTGCATTTCAAGATCAAAATGAAATATGGTGGTTAGAAACAATTGGTGGTCATCATTGGATTGCTAAAAGAGTACCTGATGATGAATATGTTGTTATGCCAAATCAATTTGGTATTGATTCTTTTGATTTACATGATGCTTTGACGACCCAAATCAATCATATGTGTTCCCAAGATATGAAAGAATTTATCAATCAATATCATTTAAATCTTGCATTTGATGATAAATTTAATGCTCGTGATACTTTTGGAAGTCATGATGATTCCGATCATGTTTATAACACACCAAGAGCCTATGATATTGAAAGATACTTTAATCCGCGTTCTTTCCAACATCTTCCAAGTGATGACGATATTCCATGGTCTCAAGTGCCAGAAAAGAAAATAACAGTAGAGGATGTTAAATATGCATTATCTTTACATTATCAAGGTACTGAATATGACCCTTATGGTCATTCTATAAAAAAAGGAATTTACCGTCCTATCGGTATTAATCGAAACGATTTTTTATCAGTAATCCAATTAAGAAATGATGTGCCTCAAGCTTATCAAGCTATTGAATGGGTAGCCTATGCATCAAATGTTTTTAATGCATTAGTTCCATTTTATGGAAGAATAGAAGAAACACCAGAATATTTAAATAACACAACAGCAACAGTTTCGACTGATAATTTTTATTGGTCAAGTCGTTTAATTGCAGCGATGGCAGATGCCTGTTATAAAAAATCAGCTATTCATATAGAGCGTTATCAAAAAAGTGTCATGGCTAAAGGGCATTATATTATTAATAAATATGATAATTTATTAAAAGAAGCAAACGATGAAAAATGCTTACTTCTTAAACATCAAGCTAACCAAGAAATTGCTGAAATGTTGAAAAAGGAAACAGATAAAACCTTAGCGTTAGTCTTAAATGAATTAAGTCTTTCAATGAAAAATAAATTTGAACGTTCAGACGCCTAATAGAGGAACTTAATAAGTTCCTCTATTTAAATTTTCATAATTAGAAAAATATACAAAGTAAAAATATTTTAGTATAAGATTAGCCATAATGATATTATTTTGGAAGGGTTTTATATGAAAATTAAGAGATTAATCATGTTAGTTGTATTTGTAATCATTGGTAGCATTGGGAGTGCATTAACTTTAAAGGCTGCAATTGGTGTTGGTGCGTGGGATGCTCTTGCACAAACAGGAAATGAAATTACGGGTATTCAAGTTGGAACGATTGGTATGTTTTTTAACTTTAGCTGTATTATTGTTCAAATTTTAGTATTAAAAAAGGATTTTAAAAAAATCCAATTATTACAAATTATAGTATGTCTTATATTAGGAAATATTGTTAATTTTGTATTATATGATTTGCTGGGTTCAATTCATATTCATGAATACTGGATGAATGTGGCTATTTTAATTTCAGGATATATTATTTGTGCTTTTGGTGTTGGGGCTGTCATGGTTTTAGATATTGTTACTTTTGCATTAGAAGGGGCATGCATGGCAGTAAGTAAAAAGACGAATAAACCATTTCATGTATTAAGACAAAGTGTTGATATTGTCAGTATTATGATTGCTTTAGTGGTAGGACTTGTATGCAATGTACCATTAGCCATAAGAGAAGGAACAATTATAGGAATGTTTTTGTTTGGTCCTTTAATGGGTATTTTTATGAAATGGCAAAAGCCACTTTTTAAAAAATTTGATCTTATTGATTATGATTAGAAAGCTTATGCTTTCTTTTTTTATAACAATAAATAACCAATGCCATAATAAAAGCACCAGTACAGTCAATGAGTACATCTCTTAATTGACCGGCTCTACCAGGGATAAATAATTGATGAAATTCATCACTGCATGCATATAGAAAAGTGATAAAAAAGCTGATTTTTAATGTGTATCTATTTTTAATTGTTTGATAAATTAAAAACAAGAGAATAGCATATTCTGACATATGAGCACATTTTCTAATGATAAAAGAAAGTGTATTAGCTTTTATAGGAATGAAGTTAATTATAATATCAACAAAGAAAGAACTTTGATGAGATGATTCTTGTCCAGGTGTTTGTGACATAAAAAAGATGAATATCATCCATAAAATTGTAAATATTAAGTATCTATATTTTTTCATGCTTGTATTATAACAAAGGATGAAAATATTTACAAAAAATAAAATCATATTTACAATTGTATACAACGTAGTATAATAAAGTCGTATATCGGATGATAATGGCGAAAGAGATCCTTAGATGGACACCGAAGAATGAAAGATTTCAGGTAACAGGATCGCTATTGGACGAACCACTGGAGAGATTCGTTTGAACACCGAAGGAGCAAGCCTAGAAGGGTGAAACTCTCAGGTAAAAGGACAGTGGCTTAATAGTTTTTTCATTATTAATTCCGACTAATTTATTAGGAGGAGTTTTTTTTATGCAAATGATTACCAATATCTTAAAACAAATTAATAGTTATATATGGGGGATGCCATTAATTTGTTTATTGTTAGGAACAGGAATTTATTTTACTTTTCATCTAAAATTAATTCAGTTAACAAAATTAAAATTAGCTTTTCGCTGTATTTTTAAAAAGACTGAGCAAGAATCAGGAGATGTCAGCAGTTTTCAAGCATTATGTACAGCACTTTCATCAACGATTGGAACAGGAAATATTGTTGGTGTTGCTACAGCGATAGTAGCAGGGGGACCTGGTGCGTTATTTTGGATGTGGGTTTCTGCTTTTTTTGGAATGGCAACAAAATATGCAGAGGGATTACTTGCTATTCGCTACCGTGTTAAAGATGAAAATAATCAAATGGCAGGGGGACCTATGTATTATTTAGAAAGAGGATTACATAGTCCATTTTTAGCCAAATTATTTGCTTTTTTTGGTGTAGCTGTAGCTTTACTTGGGATAGGAACATTTACTCAAGTTAAATCTATTTCCGATGCACTTACAATGTCATTTCATATACCTCGCTATATTACAGCGATTATTTTAACTATTGCAGTAGCTTTTATCACTATTGGTGGAATCAAGAGAATTGCATCAGTAGCTGAAAAAGTCATTCCCCTTATGTGTGTGCTATATGTTGGAGGAGTTGTACTTATTTTAATCACTCATATTACAATGATTCCTCAAACCCTAGCCATGATTATTAAAGCAGCTTTTACACCTCAAGCCGTTGTTGGTGGTGGAACTGGAGTTACAATGGCACTAGCAATGCAAAAAGGAATTAGTCGTGGGATTTTTTCAAACGAAAGCGGTCTAGGAAGTGCACCGATTGCAGCTGCTGCAGCAAAGACAGATTCATGTGTAGAACAGGGATTGGTATCAATGACAGGAACATTTATTGATACTATTGTTATTTGTACAATGACAGGTCTCGCTATTTTACTTACACAATCACATACAACAGGATTAAATGGTGCAACCATGACATCACATGCTTTTTCAGTAGGTTTATTTATTCCTTTAATAGGTAAATATATTGTCAATATTGGTTTAGTATTCTTTGCTTTTACAACAATTATTGGATGGAATTATTATGGTGAAAGATGCATTTATTACTTAAAGGGTATCAAAGCAATTAAATATTATAAACTTATTTATATTATCTTTATCGCAATTGGACCATTTATGTCATTAGACTTTATCTTTATCCTTGCAGATATTGTTAATGGATGTATGGCTATTCCAAATTTAATTGGATTAATTGGATTAAGAAAAGAAATCATCATGGAAACTGAAAATTATTTTGGTTACGAAGAACAAGAAGAATTAGTAATTGATTAAAATATGCGTATTCTTTTAAAGAATACGCATATTTTTATCTTGGAGGGATCTTCGTGAATTGTATAAATCATTATTTAAATGAATATCAAAATATTATTAATAAGATGTATTGTAAGATGATGAGTGTCTGTTTAAGTGATAGTATTTCATATAATTTTATTGTCCAATTTTTACCTTATCGTTATGCAGGAATAAAAATAAGTGCCAATTTGTTAAATTACTCATTAAATGAGGATGTCCAAGATATCGCTTTTTCAATTATTAAAGAACAAACATCAGGAATTAACAATATGCTGGAGGTAAAAGATCAAGCAAAGGATTTAAAAAATACTTATCAAGATTTACAGAAACATCAAGAAAAGATGAATCAAATAATTGAAGCTATGCTTGAAAAAATGACGATGATTTGTAAGGACAACATTAATCAATTATATCTTGAACAAATGCTGATTTATTATCAAGCAGGTATTGATATGGCTAAAGAAACAATTCAATATCATGTCATTGAAGCATTACAACCGATATTAGAAGGTATTATTTATCATCAACAACAAACAATTGATCAAATCAATAAAATTAAAGAGAATAGTTGATTATAATGAATGACAAAGAGGATAATCTATTTAAGGTTATCCTTTTTATATGTTTGTAAAACATAATCAATAACATGGCTTAATGCAAAATTAGTATGATTGTTTAAATAGAAAAAACATAGTGGTGAAGAAACAAAAGTATCTTCATAATTGAAGTTTTTTGCATATTGATTATATTCAATAAAATCATGAAGAATCGCATAGCCTTCTTTTAGACATAATTTGAGTAACGTTTGTTCTAATTCTTGGTGATTTTCATCATCTTGAACATCATATATTAAAGGAAGTGTACTGAGGTTACATTCACGATGGTAATACTTTCTTAGATAACTATTTTTTAGAACACATTTAGAAAATGATTGAGTTTCATTATGCTCGTACATAATAATAGCGTCTAATTGATGATCTTTAAAAAGATCAAGTAGAACTTGGCGAGGATAGGCTTGGTATTGGAATTGTATGAGAGGAAATTGATTTTTTAATTTCTCTAATAAATCAAGTAAAACTTGGTGCTCACAGGCTTTGATGAATCCAAGTTTAATTATCCCGCTTTTTCCTCTTTTATATTCTTTAATTGCTTCATAACTTAAATTCACATCATGTAATATTTGTTTGGCATAAGGAAGGAAAGTTTTACCTTCTTGAGAGAGAACAACTTCTTTTTTTGTTCTTAAAAATAAAGTTAAGTCAAGATCATGTTCTAGGTTTTGTATTTGTTTTGTTATCGCAGTTTGACTGATATAAAAGTTTTTGGCTGTTTTTGTAAAATTTAATGTAGACGCTAGATCGACGAAATATTCTAGTTGCTTGATGTTCATGTTATCACCTCATAAGATATAGTTATTATAATATGAAATATTAATATTGGAAAGTTATTAATATTAACTATACAATGCATAATGAAAAGAGGGATAAGATGAAAAAATATGGATATTACATACTTGGAATGAATGTGTTAGCTTTAGGAATTACATTGAATACATTATCTGGTTTAGGTGTAGGTGCTTTTAGCACCTTACCCTATGCTATAAGTCGGATTACTTTTTTAACTTTTGGTCAGGCTAATATTGTTTTTTATTTAATTTTTGTTTTATTACAAATCATAATTGAAAAACAAATAAAAACAACCTTTCTATTAGAAATACCGTTTTCATTTATATTTGGTTTTTTAGTTGATTTCTACCAATACTTGATACCTATTTTTCAAACAAATATCATTATGCAAATTATTTTATTATTACTGGGAAATACTTGTTGTGCATTAGGTGTATTTTTGATGATATTAAGTCACCTTGTCATGACACCGGTAGATGGTTTAGTATTAAGTATTTCACAAACTTTTCATCAAAAATATTCATTATGTAAAAATTTATTTGATATTTCTATGATAACAATAACAATCGTTGTTTGTTTATTATGTGGTAAACCTATATATGGAATAGGTATAGGTACTGTTTTTTCTGCATTTTATATTGGTAGAGTGATAGGAGTATGTGAAAAATATACATATAAAAAAAGCGAGTATTAACTCGCTTTTTAATCACTTAAATCTTCACCGTTAGTAGCGATGACTTTTTTATACCAATAGAAAGAATCTTTACGATAACGATCTAAAGTTTTTAAATCAAATTCATCACGGTCTACATAAATGAAACCATAACGTTTTACCATTCCTTCATGTGTAGAAATTAAGTCAATTGCTGACCATGGGCAATATCCCATCATTTTAGCACCATCACTAATAGCTAAACGGATTTGTTCAATATGTTTTCTTAAGTATTCAATTCTGTATTGATCATGAACTTTACCATCTTCAGTTAAAGTATCATATGCACCTAAACCATTTTCAGTAACGATCATTGGTAAACGATATCTTGAATACATTTCACGAATAGTTGCTCTAAATCCCATAGGATCAATTTCCCAACCAAATTCAGTAGTAGGTAAGTTAGGATTACGATATCCACGATATACGCCAGCTTCACCACGAGCAGTTTGTTGATCAGCACCTGGATCCATTGTTTCAGTTCCATCACTTGCTTCACATGTAGCAGTGTTATAATAGTTGAATCCGATAAAGTCAGGATGTCCATTCTTTAATGCTTCTTCATCACCTTCAGCAAATTCAGGACAAGCATCATGTTCTTCTAAATAAGCCCATACTAAATTATTATAAACACCATAAACAGCCATATCTAAATATAACCAGTTTCTAATAGCGTTATAGTTTTGAGCAGCTAAAACGTCTTCAGGTTTACATGTAGCAGCATAAACTAATGAGATATTTGGTGCAGGACCAATTTTAGCGTTAGGTAACATTTCATGACATAAAGCCATAGCTTTAGCTTGAGCAACTAACATATGATGATTTTGTTGATATGTTTCTTTTAATACATTTGTGCATCCTTCAGGAATAGTTAATGTTCCAATAACAGGACCAACTAAAGTTAACATATTTTGTTCATTAATTGTAAGCCAGTATTTAACACGATCACCAAAGTTTTCAAACATTACTCTAGCAAAGTTTACAAACCAGTCTACAGATTCTCTATTAGACCATGATCCACGTTGATCTAATGCAGCAGGCATATCAAAATGGAACATTGTTACTAATGGTTCAATACCATATTTTAAACATTCATTAATGACATTATTATAATATTCAATTCCTTTAGGGTTGATAGCACCTGTACCTTCAGGAATAATTCTTGACCAAGAAATAGAGAAACGATATGTTTTAAATCCCATTTCAGCCATTAAAGCAATATCTTCTTTATAACGATGATATTGATCAGCACATACTTTTAAATCTGATGTTCCTTCAGGAACAACTTTAACATCTTGACATGAAGGTCCTTTACCATCTTCTAAACTAGCACCTTCTACTTGATAAGCACTTGTACTTGCTCCCCAAAGAAAATCTTTAGGAAAAGGTTTTAATTTTTTATGTAACATTTATATTTCCTCCTTGATTTACACGCCTATTATACATAAATTAATTAAAAAACATGATTATTTTTAAAATATGAAAAAATGGCAGTCTTACATTTGTAATGACTCCCATTTTTCATATAAGTTTTCTAATTCATTTTCATTTTCTTCTATTTGACTTTGTAAATCATTATATCTTTGATAATCGTCCATGACTTCATCACTTCTTAATTCTGTTTGCATTTCCTTGATTTTTTCTTCTAAAGCACTAATTTGACGTTCAACCTTTTTAATTTCATTTTTAGTTTTACGATCAATGGTTTGTTGTACTTTTGTTTGTTTGACTTCTTCTTTTATTATAGCTGGCTGCTTAGATAAAAGGTAATCCTCATAGCGACCATTATAACTAATTGTACCTTCTTTTGTTATTTCAACAATACGAGATGCAACTTTATTAATAAAATAACGATCATGACTGATAAATAAAATGGTTCCTGTAAATTGTAACAAAGCATCTTCTAAGACTTCCTTAGAAGCAATATCTAAATGGTTAGTTGGTTCATCTAAAATAAGTAAATTCGCTTGTTTTAAAAGAATCTTAGTAAGAACAACACGCCCTTTTTCACCACCAGAAAGCATGGCGATATCTTTAAAAACATCTTCACCTCTAAAATTAAAGAGAGCTAAAGTGCTACGAATTTCTTGATTTGTCATTCTTGGATAAGTATCAGAAATTTCATCAAAAATAGTCTTATTCATATTTAAAGAAGTATGTTCTTGATCATAATAAGCTAAATCTACATGACTACCAAATTTAATCTTACCATGACTAATAGGAAGGAGTCCCATGATGGCTTTGAACAAAGTTGTTTTGCCAATTCCGTTTTCTCCCACGATAGCAACGCGTTCATTCTTTTTAATATCTAAGTTACAATGTTCAAAAACAAGGTCTTGATAGCGAACAGCTAAATCTTCTACCTTTAAAACATCATAACCAGATTCTTTAAGAGGAGTAAAGTTGATAGTTATTGTAGAAGGCAAACTTTCAGGACGATCGATGCGTTCTATTTTTGCAAGTTGTTTTTCTTTAGATTCAGCACGTTTAATACTCTTTTCACGATTAAATGATTTTAAAGTATCAATGCTCTCTTGCATTTTTTTAATTTCTTTTTGTTGGTTTAAGTAATGTTTTAAATCAATCGCTCTTTGGGTTTTCTTTCTTAGTGCATATTCTTCATAACGACATTGATAGCTTGATGCTTTACCATTTTCTATTTCGATAATTTTATTAGAAACAGTATCAATGAAGTAACGATCATGGCTGACAAGAATTAAAGCATTTTTATAACCTTTTAAATAGTTTTCTAAAAAGGTGATAGCCTCACTATCTAAATGGTTAGTTGGTTCATCTAGAATAAGTAACTTAGGTTCTTCTAGTAATAAACAAGCCAAAGCTAATCTTGTTTTTTGTCCTCCGGAAAGTTGACCAACCAATAAATCAAATTCATCTTCTTGAAAACCTAACCCTTTTAAAATACCGATTATTTTACTTGGATAACTAAAGCCATCTTTTTCTTGAAATTGATGACTTAATTGATCGTATTCATTTAATATAGGTTCACTATGATCTTCTTTCATAATGAGTTCTAATTCACGCATACGATTTTCTATTTTAATTAAAGGTTTAAAAACAGCTAAAGCAATCTGGTAAATCGATAAAGTAGGATCCATTGTTTGTTGTTGTTTTAAATAGCCGATTGTTAAATCACGGCTTTTAAATAAATCACCACTATCATATTCTTCTTCACCTAATATGATTTTTAGAATCGTTGTTTTACCAGCGCCATTTACACCTATAATTGAAATTTTATCATGATTATCAACTTTAAAAGTAATATCCTTTAATAAAGGAATACCTTGAAATGATTTTGTAATTTTTGAAAGTTCGATTAACATATTATCACCGCTCATATTTTATCAAATATAGATTATAAGAACAATGAAAAATAAGGTTGTAATGGAAATTGCTTTAATGTATAATTGTATACAATTAAGGGGGATGACAAAAAATGAACTTAGCATATAAAATATTGCAGTCAAAATTAAAAACAGGGGAACTCATACCAGGAACACAAATTGGTATTCAAATTGATCAAACATTAACACAAGATTCAACAGGGACAATGGCTTACTTACAGTTAGAAGCAATGGGAATCGGTCATGTTGCAGTAGAAAAAGCTGTGGCTTATATCGATCATAATATGTTACAAACAGGATTTGAAAATATGGATGATCATGAATTTATTCGTAGTGTAGCTAAAAAACATGGTATTGTATTTTCAAAACCAGGGAATGGTGTATGCCATCAATTACAATTAGAAAACTTTGCTAAACCGGGGAAAACTTTAGTTGGTTCAGATTCACATACACCAACATGTGGTGCCATGGGAATGATTGCAATTGGTGCAGGAGGATTAGATGTTGCAGTAGCAATGGCTACAGGGACATACTATTTACAATGTCCAAGTGTTGTTAAAGTGAACTTAGTAGGAACAAAATCAAAATGGGTAAGTGCTAAAGATATTATTCTTTATATCTTACAACAAATGACAGTTAAAGGTGGAGTTAATAAAATTATTGAATATACGGGTGAAGGTGTTCAATCTTTATCTTTAACAGATCGTGCTACAATTTGTAATATGGGGGCAGAATTAGGAGCAACAACTTCTATTTTCCCAACTGATGAAAAAACAAAAGAATATTTAATTCAACAAGGACGTGAAGCAGACTTTGTAGAAATGAAAGCTGATGAAGATGCAACATATGACGAAGAAATCACAGTCGATTTATCAAAACTTGTACCTATGACAGCCAAACCTCATAGTCCAGATGCAGTTGTACCAGTAAGTGAATTAAATGGTATGAAAGTTAATCAAGTTGTCATTGGTTCATGTACAAACTCATCATTTGCAGATATGATGAAAGCTGCTCGTATTTTAAAAGGAAGACGTGTGGCTACGCATGTATCATTAGTTATTGCACCAGGGTCATCAAGTATTTTATCAATGTTATCACAAAATGGAGCATTAGCCGATATGGTTGCTGCTGGAGCAAGAATTCTTGAATGTGGTTGTGGACCATGTATTGGAATGGGTCAAGCACCACTTTCAAAAGGGATTTCTTTAAGAACAATTAACCGTAACTTTAAAGGTCGTTCTGGAACAAATGATGCCAGTGTCTATTTAGTATCACCAGAAGTAGCGGCATTAAGTGCAATTAAAGGATATTTATCTGATGAATTTGAAGATGATATGTATTTAGCAGATGTACCACAAACACCATTTGTTAAAAATAAAAACTTCTTTATTGAAGATTATGATGAAAATAATGAAATTTATATGGGACCTAATATTAAACCAGTTCCTAGAGGAGATAAATTACAAGATGTCATTGAAGGTAAAGTATGTTTAAAAGTAGGTGATAATATTTCTACTGATCATATCGTACCATCAGATTCTAAATTATTACCTTATCGTAGTAATGTTCCTCATTTAGCTAAGTTCAGTTTCTGTAAAGTAGATGATCAATTCTATAATCGTTGTAAAGCAAATAATGGTGGATTTATTGTTGGGGGAGATAACTATGGACAAGGTTCATCTCGTGAACATGCTGCTTTAGTTCCAAATTATTTAAAAATTAAAGCTATTTTTGCAGTTTCATTTGCGAGAATTCATCGTTCTAATTTAATTAATAATGGTATTTTACCATTAGTGATTGACGCTAAAGACTTAGATTTCTTCAATGATCAAGATACTTATCGTTTAGATGATCTTAAAAATTGTGTAGAAAATGATTTAGATGTAAAAGTAACGAATGAAACAACAAATGATACTATTGTTGCTAAGTTAAAATTAACACCAAGAGAAAAAACAATGATTTTATATGGTGGTTTATTAAATGCAATTAAAGAACTAGGAGGTGACTTTTAATGAAAGCAGTCTTAATACCAGGTGATGGAATTGGTAAAGAAATATCAAAGAGTGTCGTTGATGTTACGAAAGCTATGAATTTAGATATCGAATGGGTAGAATATCAAGCAGGAGCAGAATATGCGGCTAAAACAAAAGAAGTCTTTGAACCAGGTTTAGTCGATGCGATTAAAGAATACAAATGGGCATTAAAAGGTCCAACAGCAACACCTATTGGAACAGGATTTAGAAGTGTAAATGTAGCATTAAGACAACAATTTGCTACTTATGCCAATGTCAGACCTATTCGTTCATTTAAAGGAATTAAATCAAAATATGAAAATATTGATTTAGTTATGATTCGTGAAAATACTGAAGACTTATATAAAGGGATTGAATATATGGTCGGTGATGATGTGGCTCATGGTATCAAATTAATTACTAAAGGTGCAAGTGAAAAGATTTGTCGTTATGCTTTTGAATACGCTAAAAATAATGGTAGAAAAAAAGTAACAGCGATTCATAAAGCTAATATTATGAAATATACTGACGGGTTATTTTTAGAATGCTTTAGAAATGTAGGAAAAGATTATCCAGATATTGAAAAACAAGAAGTTATCATAGATAATATGTGCATGCAATTGGTTTTACGTCCAGAAACATTTGATGTACTTGTTGCACCTAATCTTTATGGTGACATTGTCTCTGATTTATGCGCAGGATTGGTCGGTGGATTAGGTTTTGCACCTAGTGGAAATATTGGGGATGAATATCGTATTTATGAAGCTGTTCATGG
Source organism: Erysipelatoclostridium sp. AM42-17 (assembly GCF_003480255.1). Classification (GTDB taxonomy): domain Bacteria; phylum Bacillota_I; class Bacilli_A; order Erysipelotrichales; family Coprobacillaceae; genus Faecalibacillus. The sequence goes on from NZ_QUIN01000022.1 coordinate 44,525, forward strand.
TAGTGCACCAGATATTGCAGGAAAGGGAATTGCAAATCCAAGCGCATTATTATTAGCGTTTGCGCTTATGTTAGAAGCGTTAGGAAAAACAAATGAAGCTCATCGTTTAAGAGAAGCTTTATCGAAAGTTGTAGAAGAGGGAAAAGTAGTCACACCAGATATTGGTGGAAGTGCATCTACACAAGAATTTACAGAAGCAATTATTGGGAAATTATAAGATGAAAAGAGATTTATTAGAAAATGCCGGGCATGGTTCTTTAGGACATAAAATATTTTGTATTTTGAGAGATAAAATACTAAACGAAGACTATGAAGCGGGTCAAAAATTAAATGAGGTAGCTTTGTCAAAAGAGTTAAATATATCAAGGACACCCATTAGAGAAGCATTAAAACAATTAGAATTAGAAGGATTAGTTAAAAGTATTCCTAATAAAGGTGTTTATGTACTAGGATTTTCACCTCGTGATATTGATGACATGTTAGAAATTAGACTTGTTTTAGAAGGTCTTTCAATTCAATTAGCGATTGATCGTATTAGTGAAGCAGAATTAGAAAAAATTAAAGAAATCTATGATTTACTAGAATTCTACGCTAAAAAGAATGATCAAGAAAAATTTACTGAAATCAATATTGAATTCCATGAAGCTATTTATCGTGGAACACATTCTCAGTATTTTGAACAATTATTGTCTGACATCAATTATTATATTCATGTCACATCACGTCATTCTATTAGACAACCAGATCGTTTGTTGCCTGCTGCTCAGGAACATAAAGAAATCTTAGAAGCTATTGAAAAGCGAGATAAAGAGTTGGCTAAAGAAAAAATTCAAAAACATATTAGAAAAACACAATTATTAGTAAAAAATTACTATGCTCAAAAAGAAAAAATTCAAGCAGAAAAAGTATAATACATCCCTTATGGGATGTATTTGTTTATAAGGAGACCTACTAAAAATCAATAGAAAAAACATAATTTTCTTATTGATAATTTCAGGCACACAAA
>NZ_QUIN01000023.1 GCF_003480255.1 Erysipelatoclostridium sp. AM42-17
ATTGTCTTATTGGCCGAAACAATCTCAACCACAAGTTATTTTAAATTACCTTTGTTTGTTAACGAATAAATTAATTTGATGATATAGATAATCATAAGATTAAATATACTGGTAAATACGACTTGCCATGCCAGTGGTGAAAGCAGATGACTATTATTTAATAATTGATTGTATGTTGGTATGATGTGTATAATTTGATGACAAGCATTAAAAATAAAACTAAACAATCCCCAAACAATATTTAAATACGATTGAACAATAAAATAAATTGATTTTAAAATTAGGGATTGATCATTAAAGTAATCATTTAAAATCAATGATACAAGCAAGCAAATAAATACAATTAAAATTGAAATAAGAACATTACATATAAAGTCTATACCGTGATCTAAAACTGTTTTTTTAGATTTGATTTGTCTATTGCTTTGGTCATGATCTACTTGTAAAATGTCTTCATTATCTTGTTGTGCAGTTTCTGCTTCACTTTGACCGTTAATAATATCCATTAATTCATTCATGCGTTTTGCATCAATAGAGATTGCTGAAGTAGCCGATGTGACATGATGGTCACTGAATTTTTCGGAAATTGAATCATCAGGTTCATCGATTTGTTTTGAAGGTTTATTTATACTACTACTTTGAATGCTATCTTGTGTATCTTCGAGATGTTTATTTTCGCTATTTTGATTTTGAATCGGATTATGAGTAGGAATACGTTTTTTATTAAGTAAATGATAAAAATATTGATATGTACGTTCTACAAGTGAAATTAATTGTGGGTCATCGGCATACTTTTCTAGTAATTGATGATAGGTATGCGTTAACTGTGTTTCATTCATGTTTTTTGACATTCCCAAGATAGGTGAGAACATTTCTAATGTATCATATTTAGAAAATAACAGGATGTTGATAATTTCTAGATTGTTTTTAGCTGTTTTATATACACTTTCTTCAATGGTTGGCGTAGGTGCAACTAAATCCATCATATAAATGACATTCATATATAGTTTATTAGCGGCTTCTACTAATGAAGGAAAGTTTGCTACAACAAGCGTATGGTCATAACTGATATTCATTTGTTTACATATAGTCGATAAAATTTGAGAATCAGGAAGAGGATTAATTTGACTATCTCCTCCGATAACAAAATCAACATTTTTATAAATTCCAGTGAGTTGCATATATTGTATAGCACGCTTACATTTATGAGTTGTAATAACAGCTATTTTTATTCCTTTTTGGCGACAAAATTGAAGAAGTTCATCAACTCCTTCTTTTTTTATGTTTTGTTTTAATTTGCTATAAGCAAATAAATCTTTTTCAATCATTTGATTAAGATTTTGATTAGATATTTTATCCTGGATAGGAGAGCATTGATACATTGTGTTCATATTGCCTAAAGAAAGGGTAAATTCATCTTTAGATACAAAACAATCATACTTTTGACATGTATATTTTAAGTAATTATAACGAAGGTGGTTTAAATCTAATAATCCCCCATCCAAACTTAAAATGATAAGTTTTATATTTTCAATACTTTGATTGTAAAACATGCTATCCCTCCCTTATGGAATATTATAGCATATATTTATAAAATATATGAATAAAATATCTTGATTTTTATTCATATATGTAATAAAATAGTTTCGTTACCTCTCCGTAGCTCAGTTGGTAGAGCATCTGACTCTTAATCAGAGGGTCCACGGTTCGAGACCGTGCGGGGAGACCAATGACAAAATGGCTTAAACACTAGTGTTTACTAGATGTTTAGGCTTTTTTTATTGTATATAAATGTTTTTTGCTTGTTTAAATTTAGTTGTATTTAGACGTATTATATTGAATTATAACAAGGTCAAATCAAGGTCAAAAAAACTACTCTTGATTGAGGGGGTTAAATTGTATATTTTCTTTATTTATTTTTAACTTATTTTGAATAAAATCTATTTAAAGTGGTCATGAGTTACTTTTCTTACGCTATTTTAATTTGTATATTCGATGTGATTAACTTGGTTAGATAGTAACTAAATATAATTAGATATTTGATTTGTGTACAAAAAAAGAAAAAAATTTAAATTTGACTTGCACAAGGTAGAACGATATGTTATTATGATTAGGCAACTGATGGAGACATACTCAAGAGGCTGAAGAGGCGCCCCTGCTAAGGGTGTAGGTCGGGAAACTGGCGCGAGGGTTCAAATCCCTCTGTCTCCGCCATTTAAAATAACATATGGTCTGGTAGTTCAGCTGGTTAGAATGCCGCCCTGTCACGGCGGAGGTCGCGGGTTCGAGTCCCGTCCAGACCGCCATATGAAAACAAAACTGCTTCGGCAGTTTTTTTGTATAAAAAAAAGCATGTTAAACATGCTTTTGGATATAGGCGTACATAACGGCGATAATTGTTTTAGAGTCTTTGATTTCGTGTTTTAAAACTTTTTGATAGGCTTCGTCGATAGGAAGCATTATGACATCGATAAATTCATCTTCGTCACCATCTCGAGGGTGATCTACTTTATAAATGTCATTAGCTTCATATAAATGAATGACTTCATCACAATATCCTGGTGTGGGATAAATTTGATCAATTAAGTTCATTGTTTTGCAATTATATCCTGTTTCTTCTTCTAATTCTCTTTTCCCAGCATCATAGGGATTTTCATCTTTTTCTAATTTTCCTGCAGGAATTTCTAAAAGATCTTGTTGATAAGCGTAACGGTATTGTTTGACTAAAATGATTCGATCATCAACAATGGCTAAAATACCAACACCACCATGGTGTCTTACGATTTCCCTAGTTGCTATTTTTTTGTTAGGACATTCTACGTGGTCTTTATTTACTGTAATGATTTTTCCTTCGTATAGAGTTGTAGAATCGACTTTCTTTTCCATATTTTTCACCTCATTAAAAGTATAGTATGATTGTTATAAAATGAAAATAAAAAAGTATGCGGGGGAGCATACTTTCTTATTCACATAAGGGTGATAATAGGGGTTTATTTAAGTGAACTTGCTTCACTCAACAAATATATTATAGCATATTTGCACAAAATGTAAAGGGTTACATATAACAAATCTTGGCACTGATAAAATTCATGTTATAATATAGGTGGAGGATTTTATGAAGCAAATAGTAATTAAAAAGAATGATGCTAATCAACGCATAGATAAGTATTTAAAGAAACTATTATGTCGTGCACCTAGCAGTATGATTTATAAAATGTTTCGAAAAAAAGATATTAAAATAAATGGTAAAAGAGTAAGTGAGAATTATATTTTAAAAGAAAATGATATTTTAGATATGTTTTTATATGAAGATAAATTTTTGGAATATACACAGGAAAAAGATATTTATCATTTAAAACGCGAATTTAAAGTTTTATATGAAGATGAAAATATTCTGATTGTTAATAAGCCTGCTGGTTTATTAGTTCATGAGGATATACATGAATCTGTCAATACGCTTTCTAATCAAGTGTTAAGTTATTTGTCTGAAAAAGGTGAATTAGATTTATCGCGCGAAAATTCTTTTATGCCTGGTCCTGTTCATCGACTCGATCGTAATACAAGTGGTATTGTTATATTTGGTAAAACTATGGCAGCATTACAAGATTTAAATGAAATGATGAAAAAAAGACATCATATTGAAAAAACATATTTAACTATTTGTAAAGGATCATTAACAAAACATCAGGAACTGGTTGGATATGTAAAAAAAGTAGAAGGTGAATCAAGAGTTAGGTTTGTAAAAAAAGATACACCTGGGGCACTTGTTATGAAAACGATTATTAACCCAGTTAAAGCTAATAATCGATATAGTTTAATAGAGGTTAAGTTGGTTACAGGTAGAATGCATCAAATTAGAATTCATCTATCAAGTATTGATCATCCTATTATTGGGGATCGTAAATACGGTGATTTTAATTTGAATAAAGAAATTAAAAATAGATTTGGATTAAACCATCAATTATTACATGCTTATAAAATTAAGTTTGTTGATCCATTTGGGAGTTTGAATTATTTGAAGGATAAAGAAATAATTTGTGATGTAAGTCAAACATTTAAACAAATTGAAAAAACTTTATTTTAAGATACTTAAAAATATAGTATAATATTTTAATGAAGGGATAAGGAGGAAGACAATGAAATATTATATTGGTATTGACTTAGGGGGAACAAATGTTAGAACTCTTTTAGTTGATGAAAATGGAAAATCATATAGTGAAGTAAAAGGAGCTACAGAAAGAGAAAATGGTCCTGATTATGTTGTTTCAAAGATTGTTAGACAAATTGAAGGACTAGATTTATCAGTATGTGGAGGAATTTCTGGAGTAGAAGGTATTGGAATAGGTGTTCCAGGTCCTGTTGATGTTATTAAAGGTTCAATGATTATGGCTACTAATTTACCAGGTTTTGAAAACTATCCAATTTGTGATAAATTAGCTGATCGTTTTAATTTACCTGTATTTATTGATAATGATGCAAATGTTGCTGGACTTGCTGAAGCATTATTAGGAGCAGGTAAGAATTATCCTACATGTTATTATGTAACGATTTCAACTGGAATTGGTGGCGCTTTTATTGTTGACGGTAAACTTGTTTCAGGTGGACGTGGACATGCTGGTGAAATTGGAAATATTATTGTAAAAAATAATGGATATAAATTTGGGGGATTGAATCCAGGCGCTGTTGAAGGAGAAGCAAGTGGTACAGCTATTACCCGTAAAGGAAAAGAAATCTTAGGAGAAGAAAAAGTATCTCATGCAGGAGATGTCTTCAGACTTGCCAGTGAAGGTGATTTAAAAGCACAAGGTATTGTTGATGAATGTGTTTCTGAACTTGCTACAATGTTTGCTAATATTGCACATACAGTAGATCCTCACTGCTTTGTAGTAGGTGGCGGTGTTATGAAAGCTAAGGATTATTTCTTTGATCGTTTAGTAGAACAATTTAACTCTAAAATTCACGTTGGTATGCGTGGACACATTCCTTTGCTTGAAACTGAAATAGATGATTGTGGTGCTATTGGAGCAGCTATGTTACCAATGTCTCGTCTAGGAAAATAATATTTAATTTAATGGCTTGATTGCTATTTTATTAGCAATTAAGCTTTTTATATTTATAGGCATAATCGCTAGTATTTCTGATTAAACATGATATAATAGTAAAGCAAAAAAGGATGAGGAGGAATAATATGGCAAAGAGAGTTGTACTTGGTTTAAGTGGCGGTGTGGATTCAGCAGTAGCAGCTTATTTATTGAAAAAACAAGGATATGAAGTTATTGGTGTTTTTATGCGTAATTGGGATAGTCAATTAAATAATGATATTTTAGGTAATCCTACTAATAACGATGATGTATGCCCTCAAGAAAAAGATTATAATGACGCTAAAGCTGTTGCTAAATGCTTAGGTATTCCGATTAAAAGAATCGACTTTATCAAAGAATATTGGGATAATGTATTTACATACTTTATTGAAGAATACAAAAAAGGAAGAACACCAAACCCTGATATTTTATGCAATAAACATATTAAGTTTAAAGCTTTTTTAGAATATGCTCAAATGCTAGATGCTGATTATATTGCAACGGGGCATTATGCTCGTATTGTTCATCATGATGGACAAGATTCAATTATGTTAAAAGGTGTAGATCATAATAAAGATCAAACTTATTTCTTGTGTCAACTTAATCAAAAACAACTACAAGCTTCTTTATTCCCGCTAGGTGATTTAGAAAAAAGTGAAGTTAGAAAAATTGCAGAAGAACTTGATTTGCCTGTTGCTCATAAAAAGGACAGTACGGGAATTTGTTTTATTGGTGAACGTGATTTTAAAGAGTTCTTGCAAAATTATATTCCTGCTAAACCTGGAAAAATGGTAGATATCCAGACAGGAAAAGTGATAGGAGATCACATTGGTATTATGTATTATACAATTGGACAACGAAAGGGATTAGGCATTGGTGGGGCTGGTGATGCTTGGTTTGTTATTGGAAAAGATTATGATAAAAATGTACTTTATATTTGTCAGGGTGATCAAAATGATTGGTTGATGTCTGATGGAGCTTTGATTACAGATGTTAACTGGATGCCTTCTTCAAAACCTCAAGGTAGTATTCATTGTCAAGCTAAATTTAGATATAGACAAAAAGATAATCCTATTACACTAGAATTTATTGATGAAAATACTGTTAAACTTCACTTTGATCAACTTGTAAAATCAGTTACTCCTGGACAAGCTGCTGTCTTCTATGATGGTGATGTTTGTTTAGGTGGTGGTACAATTGAAAAAGTATATAAAGATGGAAAAGAGATAGAGTATCTATAATGATTAAATATACAGGATTTATTAGACAGGTTCGCTTTTATAGCGAATCTTCTTATTATATTGTGGCAGTTGTTGAATGTGAGGAAGAAGAACATTGGTTTACTTTAAATGGCTATATGAGTCAATTTAATGATTATGATAAATACTGTTTTTATGGAGATTGGCAAATTCATCCTAAATATGGTAAACAATTTAAAATGGAACGGTATGAGGTTGTACTAAGTGATGATAAAGAGGAAATTGTTAAATATTTATCTAGTCCTTTATTTAAAGGAGTAGGTAAGGTTTTAGCGGGTCATATTGTTGATACATTAGGTAAAGATTGTTTACAAAAAATTATCGATGATAAGCATTGTTTAGATCAAGTGAAGTCCATGACGGAGCTTAAAAGAGAAACGATTTATCAAGTTTTATCAAGTCAAAACTTTGACCAAGAAGTGACTGCTTTTTTTATGGGACATGGAATTAGTTTGAAAAATTTAGGTCTTATTCAGGCAAAATATAAAGATAAAACACTTGAGGTTTTACAAAATAATCCTTATCAATTGATTGAAGATATCGACGGTATTGGTTTTAAAACAGCAGATGAACTGGCTTTAAAAATTGGAGGATCTCCTGAAGATCCCCATCGTATTAAAGCGGCTATTATTTATAGTATTAAACAAATTGGTTTTTCTACAGGAAGTACTTATGTTTCACTTGGCGAAATAAAAAAAATGATGAATCAATTAATTTTTCAAATTGATGATCAATTTGAAAAATACTTAGATGAGTTAATAGAAGAAGAAAAAGTAATCTTAGAAGATAACCGATACTATTATTATGAAATGTATCAAGCTGAAAAACTCATAGCATCATTTATCCAGCAAATTTTGCATATTCCTGATGATATTTACGACCAAAACGAAGTTGATCAATTTATAGAAAATAAAGAAAAACAATATGGAATTCAATATGCTAAAAAGCAAAAAGAAGCTATTAATCACTTTTTAAAATATCCTTTTATGATTTTAACTGGTGGACCAGGAACGGGGAAAACAACGATTGTTAAATTGATTTTAGATGTTTATCATCAACTGTATCCTCAAGAAAAAATAGGTCTTGTTGCACCGACAGGAAGAGCTTCAAAACGGTTAAGCGAATTAACTGGATTAGAAGCCTGTACAATTCATCGTGAATTGAAATGGGATTTACATTCTAATACTTTTGCAATGGATCATAGTCATCCTTTGGATTATGATGTTTTAATTGTTGATGAGTTTTCGATGGTTGATTGTTTACTTCTAAGTAAATTATTAGATGCTTCAAATAAAATTCATAAATTACTATTCATTGGTGACTATCATCAATTACCTTCAGTAGCACCAGGAAATGTATTAAAAGATTTAATTCAATTAGACTTACATGTCATTGAATTAGATGAAATATTTAGACAGTCAAAAGATTCTGGAATTATTCAATTAGCGCATAGTATCATTCACAATCAATTATTAGATTTGTCTTTGTTTGAAAATTATTCGGATATTCATTTTTTTAAAAGCACAAATTATGATATGGTAAAGAATGTTACTACAATTGTAAAAAAAGCCATTAAAGAGGGTTATGACATCTATGATATTCAGGTTCTTGCGCCGATGTATCAGGGTGTGGCAGGAATAGACGCTTTAAATGATGCATTACAAGAAGTATTTAACCCTGCAAATGAAAATCAGCTAGAATATAAAGTCGGTCGTAGAATTTTTAGAGTAGGCGACAAAATTTTACAATTAAAAAATAGACCTGAAGATGATGTGTATAATGGTGATATTGGTATCTTAATTGATATTTGTAAAAAAGATAATATGGAGTATTTAGAAGATACACTTATTGTTGATTATGATGGAAGAATTGTTATGTATACATCAAAAGATTTTTATACAATTACACTTGCTTATTGTATGTCTATTCATAAATCACAAGGCAGTGAATTTAAAATTGTGATTATGTCAGTATTAAATGATTATTCAATTATGTTAAAAAGAAATTTATTATATACGGCATTAACAAGAGCAAAACAGTCATTGTTTATTTTAGGTGATCCACAAGCTTTTATACGAGGAATTCAATACGATTATGATGAAAGAAGAAAGACATCACTTATTCAACAATTTCAAAATAATCAAACTCTTAATTTGTATGATTTTATGGATGATGACCATACTAAATAGAGGTGATTATATGAAAAGAAATAATTTAGTTATGGCATTAACAATTGTTTCACTTGCTATTTTGTTTAGTGAGACAAATTGTGGTTGCCAAATGATGGAAACAATTAAAGAAAAGATGTAGTGTTTCATATTGAAAACATTTGTTAATTCATGTATAATGCAGTTAAATCGTTGAAAAAGATAAGTACTATTTTTAATTCTTAAGAGAAATTGTGGTTGGTGCAAACAATTGGATGAAAAATAGGAAAGCTACTTTTGAGAGTAACTAATCATTACCGTGAAACTGCGTTAAGGTTAAATTAAGGGCATGTATATCATGAACTAGGATGGTACCGCGATAAAGTCGTTCCTAGAATAGGACGACTTTTTATATTGTCAAAAAGGAGAAAAAGAATGAAACAATTAACAGGAAATCAAGTAAGACAAATGTTTTTGGATTATTTTAAATCAAAAGGACACATGATTGAACCAGGTGCATCATTAATTCCTCATAATGATCCAACTTTATTATGGATTAATGCAGGTGTTGCAGCTTTAAAAAAATATTTTGATGGTTCAGAAAAACCAGCATGTAATCGTATTGCCAATGCACAAAAATCAATTCGTACTAATGATATTGAAAATGTTGGAAAAACTGCTAGACATCATACTTTCTTTGAAATGTTAGGTAACTTTTCAATTGGTGATTATTTTAAAAAAGAAGCGATTCCTTTTGCTTGGGAATTTTTAACAAGTCCAGAATATATTGGATTTGATAAAGACAAATTATACGTAACTGTATATACAGATGATGAAGAAGCATATCGTATTTGGACCGAAGTTTGTCATGTTGATCCAAGTCATATTTTAAAAACATATGAAAACTTTTGGGAAATCGGAGAAGGACCAGGAGGTCCTGATTCAGAAATTTTCTATGACCGTGGGGAAAAATATGATCCTGAAGGATTAGGAGAAAAATTATTCTTTGAAGAAATGGAAAATGATCGATATATTGAAGTATGGAATATCGTATTTTCACAATATGATTGTAATCCTGCTATTGATCGTAAAGATTACAAAGAATTACCACAAAAGAATATTGATACAGGTATGGGATTAGAAAGATTGGTAAGTATTATTCAAGGTGGAGAAACAAACTTTGATACAGATTTATTTTTACCAATTATTCATGCTACTGAAAAATTAGCCAATGTTTCTTATGAAGAAAATAAAATGGCTTATCGTGTTATCGCTGATCATATTCGTACTGTTACTTTTGCTTTAGCTGATGGCGCTATGTTTGATAATGCTGGTAGAGGATACGTTTTACGTCGTATTTTAAGAAGAGCTGTTCGTTATGGAAAACAAATTGGTATTGAAAAAGCATTTATGTATAATTTAGTACCAATGGTAAGCGATATGATGAAAGACTTTTATGACTATTTACCAGAAAAAGTTGATTTTATTAGTACAATGGTAAAAAAAGAAGAAGAAGCATTCCATAAGACATTATTAAATGGTGAAAAATTATTAAAAACATTAATTGATAAAAATGAAAATGGTGTTATTAGTGGTAAAGATGCATTTAAACTTTATGATACTTATGGTTTCCCATATGAATTAACATTAGAAATTGCTGAAGAATCAAATTTAACTGTAGATGAAAAAGCGTTTAGAGAAGAATTAAAAATTCAGCAAGAAAGATCACGTGCTTCAAGAGGAGATAATGAATCTATGACAAGTCAAAAACCAGATTTGATGGCTTTTGATTTACCATCATCATTTACATATGATCCTTCACCAGTTAAAGCAGTAGTTATAGGTTTATTTAAAGATGGAGTGAAAACAGATAAGATTGATGATTATGGTGAAGTTATTTTTGATAATACAACATTCTATGCAGAAATGGGTGGACAATGCGCTGATACAGGATATATTGAAAATAATACAACAAAGGCAGATGTTGTTAATGTATTAAAAGCACCGAATAAACAACATATGCATTTTGTAAAATTATCATCAGGTTCTATTCAAATGGGAGATGTTTTCACATTAAATGTAGACCAACAAAAACGTCGTCAAATTACAGCAAATCATAGTGCTACACATATTTTACAAAAAGCACTTCAAGAATTATTAGGTGATCATATTAGTCAAGCTGGTTCTTATGTAGATGAAAAAGTATTAAGATTTGACTTTACTCATTTTGAAAAGATTTCAAATGAGTTATTACAGAAAATTGAAGAAAAAGTTAATCAAATTATTTTTGAGGGAAGAACTGTAAAAATTCAAAATATGTCAAAAGAAGAAGCTTTACAAACAGGTGCCATGGCTTTATTTGATGAAAAATATGGTGATGTTGTTCGTGTTGTCAATATTGGTGATTACTCTGTGGAATTATGTGGTGGATGTCATGTTGCAAATAGTTCAGAAATTGGTCTATTTAAGATTATAAGTGAAGAATCTGTAGGAAGTGGAATTCGTCGTATAGTTGCTAGAAGTGGTTTGGCTGCTTATCAAGATATGGTTCATGAAAAAGAAACAGTAGATCAAATTAGTAGTATATTAAACTTAAAAAATAGAAAAGACGTAATTAATAAAGTTGAGGCATTAAACCAAGACTTAAAAGATAGTAAACGTGAAATTGAACAATTAACATCTAAATTAAATGCAATGCAAGCAGCTTCTAAAGCTAACGATATCGAAGAAATTAATGGTGTAAAAGTTTTATTTGTTGAAGAAACATTAGAAAATGCAAAAGCTAAACAACTTGCATTTGATTTAAGAGATAAGATGGAAGAAGGAATTGTGGTTCTATTATCAAAATATGAAGATAAATGTTCTTATTTTGTAGCAGTAAGTAAAAATCTTACAAATCAGTATAAAGCAGGAATGATTGTCAAAGCCATTAATGAAGTTGTAGATGGTCGTGGTGGAGGTAAACCAGATTTTGCTCAAGGTGGTTGTCCAGTCAACGATAAGTTAGGACTCGTTCATGATGCACTTAAAAACATTTTGTAATTTAAAATGAAATAGTGTAAAATAAATATTAGAACGAAGATAGGATGGTGATTTAGATGAGTGATATGACAAAAACAAAAGTATTTAGTTCTGAAGATATGCGTAGAGAGATGATTCGAACAAATTTGGAAACTGTTATTCAAGCTCTAAATGAAAGAGGGTACAATGCAGTTCATCAAATTGCAGGATATTTAATATCTAATGATCCAGCTTATATTTCTAGTCATAAAAATGCACGTAATATTATTCAACAAATAGAACGTGACGAAATTATTGAAGAACTAGTTAAGTCTTATTTGGAGAAAAAATAATGAAAAAAATATTAGGACTTGATTTAGGATCAAGAACTTGTGGTATAGCTATGTCTGATATTCTTGGCATGATTGCTCATGGTGTTGAAACGTATCGTTTTAAAGAAAACCACTATGATGAACCAGCAAAATATGTAGCAAAGTTAGTCAAAGAAAATGATATTGATACCATTGTTCTTGGTTTGCCTAAACATATGAATGGAGATGTGGGTATTCGTGGAGAAATCTCTATTCAATTCAAAGAGAAACTAGAAAGCATGATTGATGGGATTCAAGTTATTTTGGTAGATGAAAGATTAACAACTAAAGTGGCTGAAAGTCAACTCATTTTTGCAGATGTTTCAAGAAAAAAAAGAAAGAAAGTTATTGATAAAATGGCTGCAGTAGCTATTTTACAAGGATATTTAGATAGTAAGTAGAAAGGATATTATGGAAGCAAATAAAATTCAGGTCGTTGATGACCAAGGAAATGAAATTGAATTCGAAGTTTTGTTTACTTTTACAAGTGATGAAACAGGGAAACAATATGTTTTATATTATGATCCATCTTTAGATGAACCAAGTGTTTTTGCGTCAATTTATAGTGATGATGGACAATTATTTGATGTAGAAACTCCAGAAGAATGGGATATGATTGAAGAAGTATTCCAATCATTCGTTGCAGAAGAAGAAAGTGATGAAACTGAATACTGTGATGGCGATGAAGATGAAGATTGTTTGGGTGATAACTAAAACAAGAATTATGTAAAAAGCTAATTTAATTAGCTTTTTTTAATAAAACGTTCATATTTATTTGTTAAATTAATAATTGAGGTGAAAATAATGTCAATATTTAGTATTTTTGGAAAGAAAAGAAAAACAAAAGGATTTTTTGTAAATTCATATGGAAATGATAAAACTCGTGGTTTATATACATTCCATATTGATATAGATAACGGTGAATTATTATATAAGAAATATTTTAAAACTCCAAGTGATCCAATTTACAGTTTTAATTATGGGCGTTTTACTTGTGTAACTTATAAAAATAGTTCGGGGACAATTGCCGATGGTGGGGTGTGTTCTTACGCTGCTCGTGCTGAATCTTTAGGTTTAGCATCAAGACTAAGTAATAAAGGAAAAACATATATTCATGCTTGTACTAATGGTGATGATGAAACAGCAACACGTTTATTTTGTGTAGATTACTATAATGGTGAAGTTGTTGTTGCTAACTTTGTAAAAAGAAAACTGGTTAAATTTTTATCAACTTATAAATTAGAAGGACATGGTGTTAATCCAGAAAAACAATCTTTACCATATCCTACTTATGTTGGTTTAACACCTGATCAACAAAGATTATATGTGGTGGCTTTGGGATTAGATAAAGTATTGATGTTTAAAATTGAAGAAAATGGTTCATTGATTATGGATGAAGAACATACACTTGAACTTACTCCAGGATCAGGTCCTAAAAAGATGATTTTTAATGATGAAGGAACATACGCTTATGTTTTAAATGAACTAGCTAATACTATTTGTGTTTATCGTTATCAAGATTTACAATTTGAATTAGTTCAAACTGTTGATACATATCCTAAAGATGAAGAAGAATTAACTTCATATGCTGGTCAAATGAAAATCACGCCAGATGGTAAACATATGTATGTAACAAATAGAGGGCATGATTCGCTTGTATTATTTAATATATTAGAAGACGGAACATTACAATATATGGATTTTGCAGATACATCTCCTAATCCTACAGATATTGCATTCTTTGAAAATAAATGGATTGTTGTTTGTTGTCAAAAAGGTGGTATTTTAGAAAGCTATCAATATGTTCCTGAAAAGGGTGGCATGATTTTTGAAACGAAATACTCATATTTAGTTAATGAACCAGTATGCATTACACCATTTAAAACAAGTTATTAAAAGGCATGATATGCCTTTTTCTTTTGGTTGGATTTGTTGAATCTAATCTAAAAATAACTTATAATAATACCAAATGGAGGGTTTTATGAATACGTTAAAAGGTTTAAATAGAAGGGTAAGAATATTGATTATTTCAATATTTATTTGTGTTGTAGCGGCTTTAGGTTTTTTGGGCATGTATTTTCATGGTATTGGGGCAACATCATCTAAAAGTAAACAAGTTGTTGTTGAAATTCCTCATGGAAGTTCGGGAACAGAAGTTATTAATATATTAAATAAAAAAGGGTTAATTAATAGTCAAATGATGGCTAAGTTATATTTAAAAATGAATCATTTTCAATTCAAAAGTAACACATACCTTTTAAATAAAAATATGAATTTAAAAGAACAACTTACAATTATTGAAAAAGCACCAGCACAATATATTTCAACTGTTAAATTTACGGTTGTAGATGGTCAAACAGTTCCTGATTATGCAAGTGCTATTGCTAAAGTAACCAAACTAAATGAGGCTGATATTTTAGCAAAATGGGAAGATAAAACTTATTTAAAGCAACTTATTAATAAGTATTGGTTTTTATCTGATGAAATATTAAGCAATGATATTTATTTTCCATTAGAAGGATATTTATGGCCTGATACTTACCAACTAACAAAATCAGAAATGACAATAGATGGTATTACACAACTGATGTTGCAACAAACAAATAAAAAACTATCACCTTTTAAAAAACAAATAAATAGTTTTACTGATGGTAATCATCAATATACAATACATCAATTTTTAACTTTAGCGTCAATTGTGCAAAAAGAGTCTCCATCATCTAAAAAAGATCAACAAATTATAGCAGGAATTTTAATAAATCGTTTAAATAAACCAATGAAATTACAATGTGATACAACTGTCAATTATGCTAATCAGGTAACCAAAATAGCAGTTACTTATAAAGATTTAAATACTGATTCAAAATATAATACTTATTTATATGAAGGGTTACCAATAGGACCAATTTGTTCTCTATCACCTAAAACGATTCAGTCATTATTAAATTATCAAAAGAATGATTATTATTTTTTCTTTGCAACAAAGGATTCAAAGACTATTTATGCTAAAGACTATGATGAACATCAAAAAAATATAAATGAAAATAAGTGGTACTAATATGAAATATTTTAATGAAATAGAAAAAAATGCTTTACAAAGAAATATACCAGTCATGCAAAAAGAAGGGCTTGAAACAATGATACATATTTTTAATCAATATCATTGTCATACTTGTCTAGAAATAGGAAGTGCAATAGGATATTCTGCTATGATGATGGTAAGTAATATAACTGATTTTAAAGTTGAAACAATTGAATTAGATCAAGAACGTTATGAAGAAGCTGTTAATAATGTCACACAGCATCAATTACAAGACAAAATTTATTTGCATCATCATGATGCATTAGATTTAAATCTTCAAGAATTAAAAATAAAACAGTTTGATTGCTTATTTATTGACGCGGCTAAAGCCCAATATCAAAAATTTTTTGAAAAATATATGCCGTTAGTTAAACAAGATGGGATTTGTATTGTGGATAATTTAGATTTTCACGGTATGATTTTTGATATTGAACATATAAAAAACAGAAATACAAAACAACTTGTAAAGAAAATAAAAAGATTTAAAGATTGGATTTTTAATCATGATGATTATGATGTTGAGTATTACCAAGTTGGTGATGGTATTTGTGTCATTAAAAGAAAGGAATAGAAATGAAATTAATTGTAAATTTAAATAGTATTGATTATCTATATGATTATATTGAGATGGGTGTCAATGATTTTGTTGTTGGAACACCTTATTTTTCTTGCAGACAAGCAATTAATTTAGAATATGATGAATTAGAACAATTAAAAGGGAAATATCCGCATATCCATTTATTTGTATTAGTGAATGCTTTAATTGAAGAACACAATGTAGAAGCATTGAAAATACACTTGTCTAAACTTAATAAGATTGGAATTGATGGTATTTTATATCAAGATTATGGTGTCTTAAATATTTGTTTAGATTGTCATTATGGATTTGAAAAGATTTATGCTCCAGATACTTTGAATACAAATCATCAAACGATTAATTTTTTAAAAACATTAGGTGTTGATGGTGCTTTTTTAGCGAGAGAAATTCCTTTAGAAGAAAAGAAAAAAATTGCTGAAAATGTTTCTTTAAAAACAATGGTACAGGCACATGGCGTTGAATATATGGCCTACTCTAAAAGACCATTACTTAGTAATTATAAAGAAATAACAGGTTTAGATTTTCCTGATGATAAAGATGCAAATCTTTATATCCAAGCTAATCAAGTTGATCAAAAATGTCATATTTATCAAGATAAGTTTGGTTGTCATATATTGAGTGAGCCCCAAATCTATACGTTAGATGTTTTAAATCATTTTACATGTTTTGATTATTTATTTATTGATGGTCAATATCTAGAAAAGATGACTTTATTAGAGGTTGTTCATTTATATGTTCAAGCTATTGAATCAATAAATAAAGGAAACTATTCAAAAGAATCTATTGAACTGACAAGACTTTTACATCAGCTTACACCAAATGTTCAGTATTATCATAGTTTTTTATTTGACTCAACAGTATATAAAATTTCAGATGTAAGGAAAAGAGAAGAAAATGAGAGAAGTAAGTAAAGTTGTTGATGGTAAGCGTGTTATTATAAAAAAGCCAGAATTATTGGCACCGGCAGGAAATCTTGAAAAATTAAAGGTAGCAATTTTGTATGGGGCTGATGCTGTTTTTGTTGGTGGTAAAGAGTTTTCATTACGTTCCAGTGCTTCTAATTTTTCACTTGAAGATATTAAAGAAGCTGTAGAATTTGCTCGTAATCATGATGCTCACATACACGTTACTTGTAATATTATTCTACATGAGGATAATCTAGAAGGAATTGAAAATTACTTAAAGAAATTAGATGAAATTGGTGTAACAGCGATTATTGTTGCTGATCCGTATATTATGATGATTGCTAAGAAACTTAATCTTAAATTAGAAGTACATGTTTCTACCCAGTTATCTTCTCTTAATAGTGAAGCAATAGCACTATTTGAAAGAATAAAAATGGATCGTGTGGTTTTAGGACGCGAAGTTTCTTATCAGGATTTAGATCAAATTAGAAAGAAAACAGATATTGATTTAGAATATTTTATTCATGGAGCAATGTGTATTCATTATTCAGGGCGTTGTATGTTATCAAATTATTTTTCAAGACGTGATGCTAATAGAGGTGGATGTTCACAATCATGTCGTTGGAATTATGATTTATTTAAAGATAATCAACAAATTAATGATAAGATTCCTTTTAGTATGTCTTCTAAAGATATGGCTTTAGTTAATCATATTCCGCAGTTAATTGAACTTGGAATTGATTCTTTTAAAATAGAAGGACGTATGAAATCATTGCATTACATTGCAACAGTCGTTTCAACATATCGTAAACTTATCGATGATTATTGTCAGGATCCAGATCATTTTGTTATGAGTGAAAAATACATGAATGAATTATTAAAGGCAGCAAATCGTGCTGTATGTACCGGATTTTTTAAGGAAATGCCAAATAGTCAGTATCAGCTATACGATCATCGTGATGAACATCCAACACAAGATTTTTGTATTCGAGTTTTAGATTATGATTCAAATACAAAACAAGCCATGATTGAACAAAGAAATTATTTTAAAAAGGGTGATCAAGTTGAATTCTTTTCACCTCACCATGACAATGTGATTTTTGAAATATCGGGATTATATAATGAAAATCATGAACCAATTGAAGTGGCTAATCATCCAATGGAAATATTATTTATTGATATTGATTATCCATTAGAAATACATGATATGGGAAGAAAGGTGACATTATGAAAAAACCAATTATTATAGGAATTGCAGGAGGAAGTGCTTCAGGAAAAACATCCATTGCTCATGCAATATACGAACATTTTAAAGAAACACAAACTACATGTATCATCAAGCAAGATGATTATTATAAAGATCAAACATACTTACCAATGGAAAAAAGAGTGCTTACCAATTATGATCATCCCTTAGCATTTGATACATCATTATTAGTTGAACATTTAAAATTATTAAAAGAAGGGAAATCAATTAGTAAACCTATATATGATTTTAAAGAACATAATCGTAGTCTTGAAACAGAAACGATTACACCAAGAGATGTTATTATTTTAGAGGGTTTATTTGTTTTGTATGAACCAACTATTAGAGACTTATGCGATATTTTGATTTATGTAGACACAGATAGTGATATTAGCTTTATGAGACGTTTGAAACGTGATATGGAAGAACGCGGACGAAGCTTACAATCAGTGTATCAACAATATCTTACAACAGTGAGGGAAATGCATAATCAATTTGTTGAACCATCAAAAAAATATGCTCATCTTATTATTCCAGAAGGTGGCGAAAACCAAGTGGCTATTGATTTATTGATTACAAAAATTACAAGTGTTATTCATCAATAATACTAGATATTTATATATGATTATGTTATATTATTAACTACGAGGTGACATTATGGAACAAGATAAAGTATTGCTTACGAAAAGCGGTGTTGAAAAACTTCAACAAGAAAGAGATAACTTAATTAATGTAGAAAGACCTAAAGTTATCGAAGAATTACAATTAGCTCGTTCACAAGGTGACTTATCTGAAAATGCTGATTATGATTCAGCTAGAGATAAACAAGCACAATTAGAACAAAGAATTAAAGAAATTGAATATATGCTTCAAAATGCAGAAATCATTTCTGAAGAACAAATGGATTTAAATATTGTTAAACCTGGTACAACAGTTACTTTATTAGATTTATCTGAAAAAGATGCTGAACCAGAAACATATACAATTGTAGGTTCTTTTGAAACTGATCCTGTAAATGGAAAAATTTCTAATGAATCCCCACTTGCTAAAGCAGTTATAGGTCATGGTATTAATGAAATTGTAACTGTTGGGGTTGCTAATGCTTATGATGTAAAAATCATTGATATTGAATTTAAACAATAAACAACATTTTTAATGTTGTTTTTTCTTTGCATAAATAAGAATAATATTTAAAAATAAAAATAAAAGCGGTTTTAAAAGTAATGAAAGATGCCAATGTTGAATAAATAATATACTTAATAATAAAGCATATATTAATGCAAAAATGCTTGCATTGATTAGTGCTTTTTCTTTATTTAATTTAAAAAAGATAAAACTAGCACTAATGATGATTAAGTAGCTTATCATACAAATTAAAAGATGATATGAATAGTAAGAAAATTGAATAAGAGACATCGCACCAGCAATAATAAGACTAGATAATAAATAAGAAATAAGAATAAAAAGAAATACTTTTATATAGGGAATAAACTGTTTTTTCATAATAACCTCCATAGTATACTTTATTAAAAAAAACAGTGATTAGAACGGAGAAGCTATGTTTCATACCATTTTTGTAAGTTTTTTTATTTATGTATATTTAACTATATTACTTAGATTATTTGGAAAAAAAGAATTTAGCCAATTAAATGTCTTTGATTTTGTTGTTTTTTTAATCATATCAGAAATTATGACAATGGGGTTAGACACTAAAAATATGACATTATATGATAGTGTTATTGCCACAGTAACCTTAATTATATTAGATCGTTTAGAATCATTTATGACAATGAAGTCTAAAAATTTAAGAGATATCTTTGAAGGAAGACCATGTTATATTATTTTAAATGGTAAAATTCAATATCAAAATATGAAGAAACTGAGATATAGTGTAGATGATTTATCACATCATTTAAGAGTACATGATATTGATAGTGTTTCTAAAGTGGCTTATGCTATTTTAGAAACAAATGGTTATTTATCAATCATAAAAAAAGATGAATGTGATGTATTATTACCAGATACGCTGATTAGTGATGGGACAGTAAATGAAGAAGCATTACATTTAATTAATAAAGATATTTTATGGTTGAGGGATGAACTTACGAAACATCATATCTATACATTTGAAGAAGTTTTTTATTGTATTTTAGAAAAGGAGGGGCTTTATATTATAAAAAAATAGAACAGTTTAAACTGTTCTATCCAAGTAACATACGATCATTAGTGAATTCTTCACCACTTGCTTCCTCAAATTTGTGTAATAAGTCTTCAACTGTCAATTGCTGTTTTTCTTGTCCTTTTACATCATAGATAATATGACCGTTATACATCATGATAAGACGATTACCCACTTCAATAGCGTCTTTCATATTATGAGTAACCATTAACGCTGTTAGATTTTGTTTAGCAATAATATCCTTAGTTAAAGTTAATACTTTTGAAGAAGTGGCTGGATCAAGTGCTGCAGTATGTTCATCTAAAAGTAAAAGTTTTGGCTTTTGTAAAGTAGCCATTAATAGTGTTAAAGCTTGTCTTTGTCCACCGGAAAGTAAACCTACTTTACTTGTTAAACGATCTTCAAGACCTAATCCTAAAGTTTTAACTAATTGATAATATTCTTCTTTTTCTTTTTTGTCTACACCCCATGCTAAACCACGGTGTTGACCACGTCTTTTAGCAAGTGCTAAGTTTTCGATGATTTGCATATCACCAGCAGTTCCAAGCATTGGATCTTGAAATAAACGACCAATTTTTTTTGCACGCTGATATTCTGGCTGTAGAGAAATATTTTCTTGATCAAGGATGATTGTTCCACAATCTAATGGATGGAGTCCAGAAATAAGATTTAATAATGTGGATTTACCAGCACCATTTCCACCTATGATGGTAACAAAATCTCCTTCATTTAGCTCTAAATTAATATCATCTAATACTTTCTTTTCATTAACAGTACCAGCATTGAATGTTTTACTTACATGTTCTAGTTTAAGCATTTAATCCAACTCCTTTCCTGTTAATTTTTTGTAAAGACTGACTTGCTTTCTTTTTGATATCATAATTGGAATAGTCAGCGCAATTGCAACAATAATCGCTGTTAATAATTTTAAATCATCAGTGTTTAAACCTAATTGTAAAACAACAGCTACAATCACACGATAGATAATCGATCCAATAACAATCGACACTAAGCGTAAACAAAACCCGCCTTTTTTACCACTGAAAATAACTTCTCCAATAACAATTGAAGCTAAAGCAATGACGATAGCACCTGTTCCAACACGTACATCTGTTGCTTGTCCATATAAAGCATAAAGTCCACCTGAAAGACCGACTAGACCATTAGAAATCATTAAACCTAATAATTTCATGGTATCAGTATTAATTCCAAGAGCTCTGGCCATTTGTTCGTTATTTCCGGTAGCACGAATTGATGAACCGATTTCAGTTCCAAAGAACCAATAAAGTAAACCAATAAAAATAATCACAAATATAAGTGAAATAATAAGGGCGATGTAATATTTATTGATTTGTAATGATAATGATAAATCTGTAAATAATGTATTTGCAGTTGTAAGTGGTAAATTAGCTCTACCAGACATAATTCTAAGATTGATTGAATAAAGACCAATTTGTGTCAATATTCCTGCTAAGATAGCTGGTATTTTACATTTTGTATGTAAAATACCTGTAATAGCTCCAGCAATAAATCCTGAAATAATCGCTGCTACAATAGCCAGTAGGGGATGAACCCCGTGCAATACACAAACGGCACAAATGGCACCACCTGTTGCAAATGATCCATCTACTGTTAAATCAGCAATATCTAATAAACGAAAAGTAATATAGACACCTAAAGCTAAAAAGCCCCATATTAAACCTAAAT
The DNA here is from genome assembly GCF_003480255.1 of Erysipelatoclostridium sp. AM42-17. GTDB lineage: Bacteria > Bacillota_I > Bacilli_A > Erysipelotrichales > Coprobacillaceae > Faecalibacillus. Next base: position 21,576 of record NZ_QUIN01000023.1, read on the forward strand.
CAACGGCACCTAAGTAAGTATAAAATAATCCCATTTTTAACTCCTATTCAACAAATGTTGCATTTGGATAATCATCTTTATTGATGTTAATACCACATTTTTGTGCAACTTTTAAATTAATAATCATTGTACATTCATTCACTTTTAATTTAGCAATAGCAGTATTACTAGCAGTCTTTTTACCTTTTAAAATATTTAAAGCTTGTTTTCCTGCAAGTTTTCCTAAGTTTTTATAATTGATACCATAAGTAGCAAGACCTCCAGCTCTTGTCATTCCTTCTTCACCAACAATACAAGGAATTTTAGCAGGAGATGTAACAGCTTCAACACTGCTCATATACGTAGCTAGTAAATTATCTGTTGGAATATAGACTACATCCATTTTATCATTAACAATTTGACTTGTTACAGCTTGAATATCATTTGAATCAGATACTTTATAAATTTTATATTGGTATCCCTTTTTCTTAGCTGCCTGTTGGGCAATTTTTCCTTGATAAATAGAGTTGTCTTCACTACCACAATACATAATAGCTACTTTTTTAGTATTAGGTAATAATTTACTCATTAAATCAAATTGTTCATTAATTGGTGTTAAATCACTTGCACCTGTCACATTTCCACCTGGTGTTTTATTGCTTTTAACAAGTTTTGTACTTTGATAATCAGTGACAGCACATCCAACGATTGGTAAATCACTTGTAGCTGATGCTGCAGCTTGAAGTGCTGGTGTAGCGATAGCATAGATTAAATCGTTACCACCATTGACAAGTTTATCTGCAACAGTTGTACAGTTTGACTGATCACCCGCAACTTGGTAATCAATGTTAGATTCTTTAACACCGGCTTTAACTAAAACTTCTTTGAAACCTTCATATGACGCATCTAAGGCATCGTGTTGCATTAATTGAACAACACCAATTTTTGCTTTTGATAAATCTTTTGCTTGTCCTGTTTCACTTGCAGAATTACATCCTGTTAAAACAAGCATACATGCAATAAGTAATGCAGAAATTTTTTTCATTATTTTTCCTCCCTCATCTATAAACAAAAAAACTCACCTAAGAGGGCGAGTTGTCGCTATACCACCTCAATTACCATACTGGCAGTTGTGTATGCGAGATAACGGATCAACCGAAAAAGCCTTATCAACTTTTCAACTCCATGGTGAATTCTTTTTCTTTATGCGCATTGTTTGCACCACCCACAATGTCTCTAGTGCCTCAAAGAAAAATACTATTTCATTTCATCGTTTTTTTGTTTTTAAGATATATTTATGATACGAGAATCTATACTTTTTGTCAATATTATCCAAGACAAATATCAAGAGTCATCATGATAATAAAACCCACCATAAAACTCATTGTTCCGACATCAATTTCTTTAGTTGCATTGGCTTCGGGGATGAGTTCTTCAATACATACAAAAATCATGGCTCCCGCAGCAAAAGATAAAGCAAAAGGAAGAATAGTTCCCATCATTTTCGCAAAGCTATAACCGATTAATGCACTGGGTATTTCCACCAGCGCAGAAAGTTGTCCATAAAATAATGATTTGCTTTTAGAAATACCACATTGATGCATAGGTAAAGAAATAGCCATACCTTCAGGAAAATTTTGAATGCCAATACCAATTGATAAAATAATAGCACTTAATAATTGTTGACCATTACCAGCAAAAGCAACACCAACTGCTAGACCTTCAGGAATATTATGAAGTGTCATTGCCAACATTAATAAATTTGTTTTTGATAAATGAGAATCTTTTAAGCCTTCTTGATGATGGGATATAAGATGTTCATGAGGCAATAATAAATCACACAGTCTTAAAAATAAGCCACCTAGTAAAAATCCAAGGGGAATAATAAGAAGAAAGTAAGTAGGTTTATTATCTAACTCATTGATTGCTGGTAAAATAAGCGAAAAAAAAGAAGCAGCGACCATAATGCCAGCAGCACTTCCTAAAGCGATACTGACTAATTTTTGGCTTTCTTTTTTTATAAAAAAAACAATAGTTGATCCTAAAAATGTCATAAACCAGTTAAAAAAAGCCATAACAAAGACAAATAGATAAGGATAGCTTACAAATAGTTCTTTCATTGAATCCCTCCATTATAATGTATGGCTTTTTTATTATCTTTTTTGGGCTTAAAAAAAAGAGACCGAAGTCTCTTAATGATTAATGAAATCATAGTCACTTTCATCTAGTTGAATTAAAATAGCTTTGTATGTTAAACGTTGTTTTTTACTGTCGTATGTAGGAATGATAGTATATTTGACTTCATCATGTCTTTGTACATCTTCATCATAAATGTAATCTGCTTGTCTAAAGAAGATAGGTTCATCTTTTGATGAAAGACTACCATATTGATTTTGATCATTGTAATGAATAACACGACCTTTATAACGCTCAACATATTGATCTAGATGAGACATAATAAGATTATACATTTCATCATATAAATCACTGGCAGAATGATTTTGATATTTACTTGCGATTGTTAAATCACATGATAAGTTATTTTCATCAGAAAGTTTTTTGATAAATGAATCAACAATTTGAATAAGCAATTCATTATTTGTTTGGTCTGTTGCTTCTTTTAAACGTTTATATAAATCTAAGTATTTAATATCATATCCGTTTTCAAAAAATTCATAAAGTAAATATGTATTGGCTTTTTTTATTTCATTTAATGAAGCATGGATACGGTATAAAACTTCGTAGAAATTTACACCACGAATACGATTATGTAAAGAAATAAACTCACGATTGGCTTCTTCATAATTTTTTAATTCTAATTGAGAACATCCTCGATAATATTTAATCCATTGCAATGCATTATAATGCCATTTTATTTGTAAAGCTAAAGCTTGATTTGCTAGTTCAACACAGCGATGATATTCTTTTAATTCAAATGCTGCTCTAGTACATAGACGATAATATCTTTCTTTACGTGATTCAAATTCTCGACCTTCATCATTAACGTAAGGTTTATCTGATAATAAAGTAGGATTTAATTGATCATACATTTTTAAGACAAGTTCATAGTTAACTGGATTTTGATTTAAAGCATATTTAACAACACGATTGACTGTTGATTCTACAGGAGAATATTTTTCTTGTTTACATAAGTCTAATATTTCTTCAACAATACTAAAGAAAAGACTTTCTTTTTCTTTAATTTGTTCATCAGATATATTAACAAATTTGTTGTAAAGAGCATAACCGTATTGATTAATGTATCCTTTTAACTGAGGGGACATAGATAAAAAAGTTTTACCAACTTCAATAGCCTCATCATTTTGATCATTGTTTTTTAATAATTTCATATAATCATTTGCTTCATATTCATTAAATGAAGCAGGATCATTATCTAATTTACCTTGATAATATTGAATACTTTTTAATTCTTTTTCGTTCATAAAATTCACCTCATGTTCTATTATAACATTTATTTGTGTCATTTCCATCTAATAGGTAAGAAAATGTTTTGTAATGTTGACAACTGTGTTATAATAGAACAGAAATTTAATGAGGTGAAAATGAATGAGTAAACAAGTGTTTAGTATGGATTTTTATGGTAAAAATCTAAGTGTTGAAATTGGAGAATTAGCTAAACAAGCTAATGGTAGTGTTTTAGTAAGATATAATGATACCGTTATTTTATCAACTGCTGTTGCTGGTAAAGAACCTAAAGATGTTGATTTCTTTCCTTTAACAGTTACATATGAAGAAAAACTATATTCTGTTGGTAAAATTCCAGGTGGATTTTTAAAAAGAGAAGGTCGTCCTAGCGAACATGGAACATTAACAGCAAGAATGATTGACAGACCAATCCGTCCTTTGTTTGCTGATGGATTTAGAAATGAAGTTCAATGTGTTAATACAGTTTTATCTGTTGATCAAAATGCATCTCCAGAAATGGCTGCTATGTTAGGGGCTTCACTTGCACTTTGTATTTCAGACATTCCATTTAATGGACCTATTGCTGGTGTTAATGTAGGTTTAATTGATGGTGAATTTACAATTAATGCAGGTCCTGAAGCAATGGAAAGAAGTTTAATTAACTTAGAAGTTGCGGGAACAAAAGATGCTATTAATATGGTTGAAGCTGATGCAAAAGAAGTAGATGAAGATACAATGTTAGATGCTTTAATGTTTGGACATGAAAAGATTAAAGAATTAATTGCTTTTCAAGAGCAAGTTGTTGAAGCGTGTGGAAAAGAAAAAATTGAAATTCCTTTATTTGAATTAGATGAAAGCCTAGTTCAAGAAATTACTGATTTGTGTAATGATGAAATGGTAGCGGCTGTATCTATTCCTGGTAAATTAGAAAGATATGCTGCTATTGATGAAATCATGGATCGTGTAACAAAACAATATGATGAAAAAGAATATGCAGATGAAGATACAAAAGCATCTGTTATGAAACAAGTTGGTATCATTTTACATGACTTAGAAAAAAATGAAGTTCGTCGTTTAATTACAGAAGAAAAAGTAAGACCAGACGGTAGAAAAGTAGATGAAGTTCGTCCTTTAAATGCTCAAGTTGATTTATTACCTAGAGTACATGGTTCTGCATTATTTACAAGAGGGGAAACTCAAGTATTATCAGTATGTACTTTAGGAGCAATGGGAGAAGTTCAAAAAATAGATGGTTTAGGTCTTGAAGATCAAAAGAGATTTATGCATCACTATAATTTCCCACCTTATTGTGTAGGTGAAACAGGAAGAATGGGTGCTCCAGGTCGTCGTGAAATTGGACATGGAGCATTAGGGGAAAGAGCCTTAGCTCAAGTTATACCTGATGAAAAATCATTCCCATATACTATTCGAGTTGTTTCTGAAGTTTTAGAATCAAATGGTTCAAGTTCACAAGCTTCTATTTGTGCATCTTCAATGGCTTTAATGGCTGCAGGGGTACCAATTTCTAATCCTGTATCTGGGGTTGCCATGGGACTTGTAAAAAAAGGTGACGATTATACTATTTTAACTGATATTCAAGGTATGGAAGATCATTTAGGTGATATGGACTTTAAAGTTGCCGGAACTAAAAATGGTATCTGTGCTTTACAAATGGATATTAAAATAGATGGTATTACAAAAGAAATTTTAAAAGAAGCGTTAGCTCAAGCTAAAGTTGGACGTGCTCAAATTATGGATTGTATGTTAGGGGCTATTGCTGAACCTCGTAAACAATTATCTAAATATGCTCCTAAAGTTTATACAATGCAAATTCATCCAGATCAAATTAGAGATGTTATTGGTCGTGGTGGAGAAACAATTAATGAAATTATTGAAAAAGCACATGATGTTAAAATTGATATTGAACAAGATGGTACAGTTGTTATTTACCATAGTGATCAAGAAGCGATTGATATTGCAGTTGATTTAATTACTAAAATTGTTAAACGTGCTGAAGTCGGTGAAGTTTATGATGGTAAAATTGTGCGTGTAGAAGATAATTATGCCTTTGTTAATTTATTTGAAGGTACAGATGGATTCTTACATATCTCTGATTGGGCACATGAAAGAACTTCATCTATGAAAGATGTTGTTAAACTTGGTGATGTTGTAAAGGTTAAAGTGACAAAAGTTGATGATAAAGGTAAAATCAATGTATCTCGTAAAGCATTAATGCCAAAACCAATAAAAAAAGAAGAAAAGAAAGATGAAACAAAGTAAAATCATTCTTGCGAGTAGTTCGCCAAGAAGAAAAGAATTATTTGAAAAATATCATTTAAATTATTCTGTTGATTTTGTAGATACTGATGAAGTGTTAGATGAAAATCTAACACTTTTCAAACGTTTAGAGAATATTGCTATTCAAAAAGCAAAACCTTTACAAGAAAAATATCCACATCATACTATTGTTGCAGCTGATACTATGGTCACTTTCAATCAAGAAATGTTAGGAAAACCTAAAGATCGTAGTGATGCAAAAAGAATGCTTCAAATGTTATCTGGGCATAAACAAACTGTCATTACTGGGGTTTGTGTTATTAAAGATCAACATATAGCAAGTTTTAGTGATGCAACTGATATATTATTTAAAAAATTATCTGAAGAGGAAATTGAAAACTATCTAGATACCAATGAATGGGAAGGTAAAGCTGGTGCTTATGCCATCCAAGGGAAAGCAAGTCAGTTTGTAGAAAACATTGATGGTGATCTGGAAAATGTTATCGGATTACCTATGTATAAACTTTTAAATTATCTATAGAAAAAGATTCCACATATTGTGGAATCTTTTAGTCTTTAAGAGGTTCAAACCCTTTTTCATAAAGTTCAATATTAACTTGTTCTATTGTTTGTTTTTTTAATAAGCCTTTTAACATAATTAAGTCTCTACCATTGAGGGCATATAAATCACCTGCGTTATTTAAAGAAAGAAGATGACTTGTTTCTTTTTGTGATAGTCCCATAGCAAGGGCTAAACGATAAATTTTATCTTTTGCATTCTTACCTTTTTCGCCCCTGATAATCTTATATCCATAAGTTCTTTCTAATCCTGATTTTTTAATGATATCTGCTTCTTTTAAATTGTATTTCTTTAATAAATAATGAATATATTGTGAAAAATCCATATTATGTATTTGTTTTAATAATTCATCAATATCTGTTTCATTTTTTAATGCATTTTCTATTTCTTCTGTTAGAATCATATTATCACCTTAAAATATGATATACTAATTGATAAGGAGATACAAGCATGACAACGTTAGAATTAGAAATAATAAAAGAAACACCAACTAAAAGAATTACTTTGGTTAGAGAATTAGACAAAAGAAATATATACATAAAAAAAGAATTAAGAAATTATAATAAAGAATTATGGTATAAGTTACAACAAATTAATATACGGGGGATACCACGTATTTATTCTATTCAAGAAAATGATGGATGGTTAGAAATTATTGAGGAATATATTGTAAGTGAAACATTATATGATTATTTAAATCATCATGGTAAATTCAGTAGCGAGGAAGCTTTTCAAATTATCAATCAATTATGTGACATATTAGCTGTTTTACATCAGCAAACACCTAAAATTATCCATCGTGACATTAAACCTAAAAATATTTTTTATGATGGAAAACAAGTATATTTGTTTGATTTTGATATTGCTAGAGAGTATGAAGAAGGTCAAAAAAGAGATACAGTTTATTTGGGAAGCAAGGGTTATGCTTCTCCTGAACAGTTTGGTTTTTTACAAACTGATGAAAGAAGTGATATTTATTCTTTAGGTGTCCTATATCATGTTTTACTTACTTGTCAATTACCTCAAGAAAGTGAGTACCATGGTTATGAGGAATTATTGATTAAAAAGATGATAGCAATGGATCCACAAGCACGTTATCAAACAATAAAAGAGGTTCAAACAAAACTAAACCATCTACACCAACATCATTTACCACAAGAAAACAAAGAAGAAAAACGTTGTTATACATTACCAGGATTTAGAAGTCATAAACCATGGAAAATGATTATTGCACTTATCTGTTATATTTTAATTGCTTATGTTATTGTCGAATTTGATGTGGTTGATCCAATGACACCGTATGATGGTATTTTATATCGATTAATGCTTATTGCAATGAGCATCATTACGATTTCTTTTGCAACAAATTATCTATCAATATGGAAATATGTGCCCGGTATTCATGTTCAAAATCGTTTTCTAAGAATGTTGATGATTATTCTTTCTTGGCTTGTTATGATGTTTATTATTTTTATACTTGCTGTTATTATTTTTACTATTTTAATGTAATGTGTGCCCCATGGGGGCACCTTTTTTATTTTATAAGAGATTATATTATAGATGTAGTCTATTTCTATTAAAGGAGATGATCAGATGAATATCAAAGAATATAGTCAATATAGTGTATCTGGAAAAATTTTATATCTTGCTTCATTATTTAATGGGATTAAAGATCATTTAAAAATATTAAGCGAAAAAGAAGAATTAACTTGTATAGAATCTCAATTGTTTACTATATTAAATGATTTAGAGTTTGGTACTAATGAGTTATGTAATCTGTATGAAATAATAGAAAAATCTGAATCAGTGAAATAGACGGGAAGGGGAAAAATATGAAAATATGGAAATTAGTTGCAGGAATTTTATCTATTATTATAAGTGTAATTGTATTTTTTCAATCAGCACTTGTAGGAACTGCCAACACGCTTTCAGCAAATGGTGAAGTTGGAGGTAGTGCTGGGTTATTTGTCGCTGTCTTTATGCTTGCAGGAGGAATTGTTTCAATTGTAACGAGAAACAGTGAGAAAAAGGGTGGTAATATCGCACTTATTGTTTTATTTTTATTAGCTTCAGTATTAGGATTTACTTTAGCGGGGAGCTATGGTGATCTTACAATTTGGGCAAGCTGGTGCTTAATAAATTTAATTTTAGCTATTGTGTCATATGTAAAAATACAGAAAGGAAATAGGTAATATGAAAAAGTTAGCAAAAAGTATACTGGTTTTACTTTTATCACTTTCTATGTGTGCATGTTCTAGTTCTTCGAGTGTAAGTAAAAAAACAAGTTCTCAAAAGAAAACAGAAGAAAAGCAAAAAGAAAAAATATATACGACTGGAGAAACTGTTACTTATACAAAGAATAATAAGAATTTAGTCAAATTTACGGTCGATTCTGTTCAAGCAACTGATGAACGCAATGAATTTGAAGAATCTAATCCAGCGCAAGTTATCATTATTAAATATTCTTATGAAAATTTAAATGATGATGATGAAGTATATTTTTCAAGTATAAATTTTAAGGTTGTTGATGAAGGTGGAAATGTATGTGAAAGTTATCCAGCTTCTTTAAATGTATATCCACAGCAAGCACCTAAAGGAACAAAAAGCGAGGGTGAAGAAGCTTATGGATTAAAGCAACAAAGTTCTAAAGTTAAATTTATTGTTGATTTTGATTTTACAGGAACAAAAGCGACATATGAATTACCTATTCAATAAATAAAATGCGCCCATAGGGGCGTTTTTTGTTATATTTTTGAAAAATAAGCGAAATAATGTAAACGGTACCATTTTTTTATTGTTTTTTTATAACATAATATTTATAATTAATATTATGGAGGTGCTTAGTATGGACAAAAAAGTAAAGAGAATTGCCTTATTATCAGGTGGAGGAGATTGTCCGGGTTTAAATGCAGTTATTCGAACAATTACAAAAACTGCAATTTCTAAATATGGTTATGAAGTGATTGGCTATGTTTATGGATATAGAGGTTTATATAATAATAATTATGTTGAATTAACTGAAGAAAGCGTAGAAGATATTTATAAAGAAGGGGGAACTATTTTATATAGTTCTAATAAGGATAATTTATTTGACTATTTAGTTGATGATGGTCATGGCGGAAAAGTAAAAAAAGATGTTTCTGATGTGGGGGTAGAAAATCTTAAAAAAGATGGTGTTGATGTACTTGTAGTCTTAGGTGGAGATGGAACACTTACAAGTGCAAGAGATTTTTCAAGAAAAGGTGTAAATGTTATTGGTGTACCTAAAACAATGGATAATGATTTAGCAAGTACAGATGTAACTTATGGCTTTATTTCAGCTATGTCTGTTGGTACTGAATTTATAGATCGTTTACAAACAACAGCAAAATCACATCATCGAGTTATCTGTTGTGAATTAATGGGAAGAGATGCTGGCTGGATTACTTTATATGCAGGACTTGCTGGTAACGCAGGTGTTTGTTTAATTCCTGAAATTCCTTTTACCATTGAAAATATCGCTAAAGCAATTAAAAAACGTGATGAAAAAGGATTGCCTTATACAGTTGTTGCAGTTGCAGAAGGTGCTAAGTATGCAGACGGTACAAAAGTTATTGGTAAAATTGTAGAGGATAGTCCAGATCCAGTACGCTATTCTGGTTTAGCAGCAAAAGTGGCTGATGATTTGGAAAAGGTGATTCCTAATCATGAAGTACGTTCTGTAAATCCAGGACATATTATTCGTGGTGGTGATATTACAGCTTATGATCGTATTTTATCTATTCGCTATGGTGTAGCAGCTGTAGAACTTATCAATGAAGGTAAGTTTGGTAATGTTGTTACAATTAATGGAGATAAAATGGGATATACTTCATTAGAAGAAGTTATTGGTGCTGCTAAAATTGGCCAACAAAAACATGTTGATCCTCATGGAGAATTAGTCAAAGCTGCAAAAGCTATTGGTATTTCATTTGGTGATGAATAATAAAACAAACGGACCTGTAAAGGTCCGTTTTAGTCATCAAAATCATTGATAGGGCTATGTAAAGGGTGACGTACGTCATTTTCTTTATCATAGCTAATTTTATTTTTTATGTTATTATCATAATCTTTTTTAAATATACAAGAAAAGATAACATTAAGAATATATTCCATAGATGTTTGTGATGCAAAAGGAGCAATTTTTGTAAAGATTTTTTCTCTTGATCCGATATTTAATATGTAGTTTGCATAGTGAGATAGACGATTATCACCTATTGAAGTTAAAATAATAATAGGTGTTTTTTTATCCTTTAATATTTTAGCAACCTTAATTAATTCATTTGTTTCTCCAGAGTATGAAATAATCATAGCTACCTTATTTGGATTAGAATTGTATGACATAAATACTTGTTCACCAGCAATCATTTTTAAATTAACATTTCTTTGGATCCTCATCATTTTATGTTGGAATGATAAAGCTGCAAGCAGTGAATTACCTGTACCATAAATATCAATATCATAATTATGATAAAGTAGTTCTACAATTTGATGTAACTGGTCAAAATCAATAAGCTGAATGGTTTCAGCAACTACTTCTTGATTTAAACTGGCTAATTTATGAACAATCATCGAATCACTGTCATTTTTACTAAAAGGAAAGTTAACATCAATCCGATTTGTATGTGCTAAGTCAAATTGTAATTCTGCTGAATATTTAATTTTAAAATCACTGTACCCTTCAAGACCTAATTTATGACATAATCTAACAATAGTGGCTGGAGAGGTATAGGTTTTTTGTGCAAGTTCTTTAATAGAAAGAGTTAATACTTTTTCTCCTTCGTTTAAAATATAGTGTGCAATTTCTTTTTCTGAATGGGAAAAGTCAAGTTCAAATTCTAATTGTGTCATTATACTCATTTTTATCACCATAATCATTATATCATGAAACAAAGTTTCATAAAACTGTTGTTTTTTAAATTAAATATGAAACAATATAAAAAGGAACATCATAGATATTTACAATTAAATTTTGATGGTTAAAATATTATTGTGAGATAAAAAAGGAGATTATTATGGAAAAAAAATTAGCTAAAGATTTTTATTGGGGTGGATCAGTTTCATCATTCCAAACTGAAGGACATCGTCATGAAGGTGGAAAAGGATTATGTGTTTATGATGTAAGACCTATGAATCCTGAATTTTCTGATTGGAATGATGCTATTGATGAATATACTCGTTATGATGAAGATATTGCATTAATGAAAGGAATGGGATTTAATTTCTATCGTTTCTCTATTTGTTGGAGTCGTATTATTCCTAATGGTACATTAGATGAACCAGTTAATGAAGAAGGAGTTAAATTTTATAGCGATTTAATTGATAAATTATTAGCTGCTGGAATTGAACCAATGATTACATTAGTTCACTTTGATATGCCATATCATTTAGTAGAAAAATATAATGGTTTTGCTTCAAGATATGTTGTTGATTGCTTTGAAAGATATGCCAAAGTATGTATTGAAAGATTTGGTGATCGTGTTAAACATTGGATGTCATTTAATGAACAAAATCTTCATAGTATGATGTTACGTGTTTCTAACGCTGAAGTTATTCCTGAAGGCGTAAGCTATCCTAAACATTTATATCAAGTTAATCATAATGTTATGATGGCTCACTGTAAAGCAGTACGTGCTTTAAGACAAATGCAACCAGATGCTAAATTCTGCGGAATGGGTGCTATTACAAACATTTATGCTTATGATAATAGTCCAGAAAATAACTTCTTTGCTACTAAAGGTTATAATTTATTAAACGGATTCTTAGTTGATACATTTGCTCAAGGTAAATATCCTGATTATTGGAATGCTTATCTTGAAAACAGAGGATGGATGCCAGAATTTGAAGAAGGCGATGAAGAATTATTAAAATACACAGTTGATTATATTGCTTTCTCTTATTATCGTTCAAATACAGTTAAAACTGGAAAATTTGATTACGAAAGACCTGCACATGAATGTGTAAATGAACAACAAATTAAAAATCCACATTGCGAAGCTAATGAATGGGATTGGGAAATTGATCCAATTGGATTCAGATGGACATTAAATGATTTACATCATAGAACTGGACTTCCAGTATTTGTTCTTGAAAATGGTATTGGATGGCGTGAAGATATGACTCAAGAAGAAGTAGACAAAATGTTAGCAGAAGGTCGTACTATTGAAGATGATTATCGTATCAATTATCATAGAGATCATATTAAAGAAATGAAAAATGCTATTTTTGAAGATGGTGTTGATTGCTTAGGTTATATTACTTGGGGACCAATTGATATCTTAGCTAGTATGTGCAATATGGATAAACGTTATGGATTTGTTTATGTTAATAGAACAAACAAAGATTTAAGAGATATGAAACGTATTCCTAAAAAATCATATTATTGGGTTAAAAAAGCATTTGAAAGCAATGGTGAAGAGTTAGACTAAAAAATAAGATATATCACTTTCATAGTGATATATCTTTTATTTTTATTTGTATTTAATTGGAGTATAATAGTTTTTGAAAAGCGAGGAATATTATATGGAATTTAATGAAGTTATTACAAATCGTTACTCATGCAAGGATTTCACTGATAAACAAATTGATGAACATCAATTAAATGAGATACTAGAAGCTGGAAGAATTGCGCCAACTGCAAAAAACTTTCAAGAACAAAAAATATATGTTATTCAATCAAAAGAATACTTAGATAAAATTGATCACTGCACACCTTGTCGTTATCATGCACCAACGGTTTTAGTTGTTGCTTATGATAAAAATCATGTTTTTAATTATCCTGGTGATAAAAGAAATTCTGGAATTGAAGATGCTTCTATTGTTGCTACTCATATGCTATTAGCTGCCTATAATGCAGGGGTAGATAGTTGTTGGATTAATTTTTTTGATCCTGAACAGTTAGCAAAAGAATTGAATCTTCCAAAAAATGAGGAAATCTTAATGATGATGGATTTAGGGTATGGTAAAGCTAAACCATTAGCTAATCACTTTTCTAGAAAAGAAATTAAAGAAACAGTTCAATATTTATAAATAATTAAGTCTATACAATGTATAGACTTTTTTATACAATAAGCTAAAGGGAGATAGTATATGAAACTGATATTTAAACAAAGATTACTCTCACTATTTGATAGTTATGATATTTATGATGATCAAGACCAAGTTGTTTTTAAGGTGGAAGGGAAATTGAGTTTTGGACATAAATTATTGATTTATAATGTTCATGATGAATTAGTTGGGATGATTAAAGAAGAATTATTGACTTTTATGCCTAGATTTGCTTTGTATAAAAATAATCAATATGTTGGTTCGATTCGCAAAGTATTTCAATTGTTTAAACCTGCTTATGTTTTAGATTATCTTAACTGGTCAATTGAGGGAGAAATAATGGAATGGAATTATGATATTTATGATGAAAATCATCAAAGAGTAGCAAAGATAGATAAAGAACTTCTACATTTAACAGATACTTATATTTTAGATGTTGAGGATTTCCAATATGCATTAGATGTTTTAATGATTGCTTTAGCTATTGATATTGAAAAATGTAGCCGACAAAAATAATCAAGAAAGTTTTAGACATTAATATCATTATTTGTTATGATATCCTAAGAAAAGGGAGAATATAATGGAAAAAAGTAAAAATTTAATTATCGATGTTAATGAAAAACCTAATGGTTTACAATGGATTTTCTTGAGTTTCCAACATGTATTTGCCATGTTTGGAGCAACCATTCTTGTTCCTATTTTGACTGGTTTTCCAGTATCTGTTGCTTTATTTGCCTCAGGTATAGGAACATTAATTTATACAATGTGTACTAAAAGAAAAGTACCAGTATATTTGGGTTCATCTTTTGCCTACATTACAGCAGTTCAATTAGCTGTAAAATCTATGGGTGGTGATGTTTCAGCAGCACAAACAGGATTAATGTTAGTTGGTCTTATTTATGTTATTATTGCAATTATCATTAAATTTGTAGGGAAAGATTGGATTGATCGTTTATTACCACCAATTGTTATTGGACCTATGATTGCAGTTATTGGTTTAGGTCTTGCCAGTAATGCAATTACTAATGCTGGGTTTGTTTTAGGTGGTGAAGTTTCTTATATGATTGTTGCCATTGTTACATTTTTAGTTGCAGCATTAGTTTCAAGTCAAGCAAAGGGATTTTTAAAGATTGTACCTTTTTTAATTGCAATATTAGTAGGGTATGTTTTATCTTTATGTTTTGGTATTGTGGATTTATCAGGAGTATCAAAAGCTGCATGGATTTCAATTCCACAATTTAAATTTCCATTCCATGTACCTGGATTTGACTCATATCATTTACACTTTGGACCTGAAACATGGGCTGTATTACCAGTTGCTATTGTTACTGTTTCAGAACATATTGGCGATCATACAGTTTTAGGAAAAATCTGCGGACTTAATTTCTTAAAAGATCCTGGATTAGATCGTACTTTGATTGGTGATGGTCTTGCTACAACTGTATCTGCATTTATTGGTGGACCTGCTAATACAACTTATGGTGAAAATACAGGTGTTATTGGTTTAACAAAAATTGGTTCTGTATATGTTACTTGTGGAGCAGCGTGTATTGCTATTTTACTTTCTTTTTGTGGTAAAATTGCAGCATTAATCAGTTCTATTCCAAATTGTGTACTTGGAGGAATGAGTATTCTATTATATGGTGTTATTGCTAGTAATGGTTTACGAATTCTTATTGATGAAAAGGTTGATTTTAGTAAACAAAGAAATCTGATTATTGCTTCAGCAATGCTTGTCATTGGTTTAGGTGGTGCGGTTTTCCCACTTGGTGGAAGTGCTACTTTATCTGGAACAGCATTAGCTGCTATTGTTGGCGTACTATTAAATTTAATTTTACCAATGAATTCTAATTAAGAACTTTTTGAAAGTTCTTTTTTATTTATAGCACTCAAGTGTTGACAGTGCTAAATAAAAGTAATATACTGTTTTTAGCAAATTTAATAGCAGAGTGCTAAAGGAGGATAATTATGGCAGAAAAAAAACAATTTAAAGCTGAATCTCAAAGATTACTAGATTTAATGGTCAATTCCATTTATACACATAAAGAAATATTTTTAAGAGAATTAATATCTAATGCAAGTGATGCTAGTGATAAATTATATTATAAAGCTCTTACAGAAAATATTTCATCTATTAATAGACAGGATTTATCTATTGATCTAGCTATTGATAAAGAAAATAGAACTCTTACAATAACAGATCATGGTATTGGAATGGATAAAGATGAATTAGAAGAACATTTAGGAACAATTGCTAATAGTGGGTCATTTAAATTTAAAAACGAAAATGATCATGATGATATAGATATTATTGGTCAATTTGGTGTGGGCTTCTATTCAGCATTTATGGTTGCAAAAAAAGTCGAAGTTTCATCACGTAAGTATGGTCAAGATCAAGGGTATACATGGGTTTCAAGTGCAAATGATGGCTATGAAATTTTTGAAACTAATGGATTATCTACAGGAACATCAATTAAATTATATTTAAAAGATAATACAGATGATGATAAATATGATGAATATTTAGATCAATATGAAATAGAAAGATTAATTAAGAAGTATTCAGATTATGTTCATTATCCAATTAAAATGGATGTGACTGTTTCTAAGAAAAAAGAAGATAGTGATGAATATGAAGATGTTGTTGAAAACAAAACACTTAACTCTATGGTTCCATTATGGAAACGTAATAAAAAGGATATTAAACTAGAAGAATATAATGAATTCTATAAAGATAAATTCAATGATTTTTCAGATCCTTTAAAAGTCATTCATACACGTGTAGAGGGTAATGTTTCTTATGATGCATTATTATTTATTCCTAGTCAAGCACCTATGAATTATTATTCAAATGATTATGAAAAAGGTTTACAACTTTATAGTCGTGGTGTCTTCATTATGGATAAAGCCAGCGATTTAGTTCCAGAACATTTTAGATTTGTTAAAGGTTTAGTTGATTCACAAGATTTATCTTTAAATATTTCACGTGAAATTTTACAGCACGATCGTCAATTAAAATTAATTGCTGATAAGATTGAAAAGAAAATTCAAAGTGAATTAGAAAATATGTTAAAAAATGACCGTGAAAAATATGAGTCATTCTTTAAAAATTTTGGTCTTCAATTAAAATTTGGTATTTATCAAAGCTATGGTATGCTAAAAGATAAATTACAAGATTTATTACTATTCTATTCAAGCAAACAAGATAAATATATTACTTTAAAAGAATATATTGATAGTATGAAAGAAGGACAAGCTGAAATCTATTTTGCAAGTGGTGAAACAAAAGAAAAAATTGCAACTTTACCACAAGTAGAAGTGGTTTTAGATAAAGATTATGATGTTTTATTCATGATGGACAATGTTGATGAATTTATGATTCAAATGATGAGAGATTATGATGGTAAAGCATTTAAAAATGTAGCTCAAGGTGATTTAAATCTTGAAACTGAAGAAGAAAAGAAAGAATTAGAAAAGATTAATGATGATAATAAAGATTTACTTACAGCTATTAAAGATTCATTAGATAATAAAGTAGTTGATGTAAGATTTACAAATCGTTTAAAATCACATCCTGTATGTTTAGTAAGTGATCAAGGTGTATCGTTTGAAATGGAAAAAGTATTGAATGCGATGCCAGAAGGTGGCGATGTTAAAGCAGGACGAATTTTAGAAATCAATCCAAATCATCCTATTTTCCAAGCAATTTCTAATGTGTTTAAAAATAAACCAGATACTATCGGTGATTATGCATCATTATTATATGATCAAGCTTTATTAATTGAAGGATTTACTGTAGAAAATCCAGTGGATTTTTCAAATAAAATTTGTGATTTGATGATTCAATTAAATAAATAAAGTGGATAAAAAACGGCTACATTGAGTAGCCTTTTTTATTAGACATTGTTATAATGGCTTTGGAGGTGCAAATATGGAGTTAAATGATATTATTAATCAGCGTAAGAGTATTAGAAAATATAAAGATCAAGATGTATCAAAACAATTAATTGATGAAATGATTCATTGTGCTACTTTGGCAGAAACATGGAAGAACAGTCAAACACCACGTTATCATGTTATCCAATCAAAAGAATTATTAAAACAATTTAAAGCACAATGTTTACCGGAATTTAATCAAAAAAATGTTGAAAATGCACCTGTATTAATTGTTTCTACTTTTGTTAAAGACCGTGCAGGTTATCAAAGGAATGGAAGCCCAGATAATGAACTCAATAATGGTTGGGGTATTTACGATACAGGTCTGCATAATCAAAATTTAATTTTAAAAGCAACTGAATTAGGCTTAGGAACATTAGTGATGGGTATACGAAATGAAAGAAGTATTCGCAAATTATTGGAGATTCCAGCTAACGAAATGATTGTTTCAGTTATTGCGGTAGGGTATAGTGATATTGATCCCCAACGTCCACCTAGAAAGACAGTGGAAGAAATTACACACTATTATTAAAAAAGAAAACTCAAAGAGTTTTCTTTTCAGACTGTTGACAAATTGACTATCGACAGTCTTTTTAAAATTTGTTAGAA
>NZ_QUIN01000024.1 GCF_003480255.1 Erysipelatoclostridium sp. AM42-17
AAATTGTCTTATTGGCCGAAACAATCTCAACCACAAGTTATTTTAAATTACCTATTTTTAAAGAAAGCATTAGGCGTATTTTTAATATTCCTTGCTGTTTATTATCTTTTTATTCAAAGAGATAATAAACAGATAAAAATGAATATATATTTAAGTATTTTATGTATTGTTATTTCTGCCATTTGTGATGGTTTGTTTGGTATTGGTGGTCCTTTAATGGTTTTATATTTTATGAATAAAACGAAAGGACAAAAGGAATATTTAGGGTGTATTCAATTATTCTTTTTAATTAATAATGTTTATAATACAGGCTTTAGAGTATTTAAGGGCATTTTAACAGTTCATCAGTTTACATTTATTTTGGTTGGTGCCATAGGTATTATGATAGGTACAATTATTGCTAGAAAAGTAATTGATTATATAGATGAAAAGAATGTAAAGAAAATCATATATGTTGTTATTGGTATCAGTGGTATCATGAATTTATTGTAAGTGTAACGAAAGTTACACTTTTTTCACTTTACATAATCTTAACATAAACCATACGCTTCTTTGATTTTCGTAAAGGGAGAAAACGAATATGATGTAGTTGTCTTAAGAAAACAAAGGAAGGGAAACAGAATGAAAAAGAAAGTATTAGGATTTTTAATGGTTTTAACATTATGTCTAGGTTTAACTGGATGTGGAAGTACTGGATCAAGTGATAGTGCTTCAAGTGCTGTAAGTGGAAAGGTAAGTTTAAACGGATCAACTTCAATGGAAAAATTCGTTAATGCCTTATCAGAAGGAATTAAAGAAGAATATCCAAACTTACAATTAGAAGCACAATTTACAGGATCAGGAGCTGGGTTAGAAGCTTTAGCATCAGGAACTACTGATATCGGAGATTCTTCTCGTGCATTAACTGATGAAGAAAAAGCAAATGGCTTAGAAGAAAACGTTGTTGCTATTGATGGTATTGCAATGATTACTAACAAATCAAATAAAGTAACAAACTTAACTCAAGATCAATTATCTAAAATCTACACAGGTCAAATTACTAACTGGAAAGAACTTGGTGGACAAGATGAAGCCATCGTTGTTATTGGACGTGAAGCTGGTTCAGGAACTCGTGGAGCATTTGAAGAATTATTAAAAATCGAAGATCAATGTAAATATGCTCAAGAATTAAATGAAACTGGTGCAGTCTTAGCTAAAGTTGCTAAAACTTCAGGAGCAATTGGTTATGTATCATTAGATGTATTAGATGACACAGTTACAGCAATGAAATTAGATGGTGTAAAACCTAGTGAAAAAACTGTTAAAGATGGAAGCTATACTTTACAAAGACCATTCGTCATGGCAACTAAAGGTAAAATTAGTAAACAATCTAAACAAGTTAAAGCAGTATTCGATTTCGTAAAAAGTGATGCTGGTAAAAAGATTATTAAAAAAGTAGGATTAGTAACACCAAATAAATAAAGAAGGGATTTATTATGGAAAAACAGATATTATCAGTAATGAACCATAAGAAAACAAAATCTCTTGTAGAAAAAACAGCCGCGATGATATTTCGTGGCTGTGCCATTGTTTCTGTAATTGCTGTTATTTCAATTACAGGATATATGATTATATCGGGGACACCCGCTATTTTTAAAGAAGGAATTACAGGAATTTTGTTTTCTACAACATGGGCACCAACAGCGGCGCATCCTCATTTTGGGATTGCCTATATTATTTTGACATCAATAGTCGGTGTATTTTTGGCTATTGTCATTGGGGTTCCTATTGGCTTATTTACAGCTATTAATTTAGCTGAAATAGCACCGGAAAAAATAAGAAAAGTATTAAAATCAGCAATTGAATTATTAGCTGGAATACCTTCTGTTGTTTATGGATTATTAGGAATTTTAATTGTTAATCCAATGATGTATAAATTAGAATTACTTATCTATAAAGGATCTAAAACTCACCAATTTACAGGAGGGGCTAACTTATTATCTGCTATTATTGTTTTAGCAATTATGATTTTACCTACCCTTATTAATATTTCAGAAACAGCATTAAAAGCCGTTCCTGATGATTATCGTAAAAGTTCTTTAGCTCTTGGAGCAAGTAAGATTCAAACAATCTTTAAAGTCGTTGTACCTAGTGCTAAATCAGGTATTATGTCAGCAATTGTTTTAGGAGTCGGAAGGGCAATTGGTGAAGCAATGGCTATTTTACTTGTAGCCGGAAATGCAGTTTCTTTACCATATCCATTCCATTCTGTTCGTTTTTTAACTACAGCGATTGTATCAGAAATGGGATATGCAAGTGGACTTCATCGACAAGTTTTATTTACGATAGGTTTAGTTTTATTTATCTTTATTATGATTATTAATTTAGTTTTAACTTATATTTTGAAACGAGGTGATCAAGATGAATAGTACGACAATTCTTGAAAAAAAGAATCGTTTAAGCGATAAAGTATTATATGCATTGATTCAACTCAGTTCGTTTCTTGCTATCTTTATATTATTCATTATTATTGGTTATATTTTATATCGTGGTGTACCGGCATTTAACTTTTCATATTTAGTTAATACTACAAGTATTATTAATGATACAGTAGGGATTCTTCCTAATATTATTAATACAGTTTATATTGTTATTGTGACTTTACTTGTAGCCTGTCCTATTGGTATTGGTGGTGCTATTTATTTAAATGAATACACCAAAAATAAAAAATTTGTTAATATCATTTCCTTTACTACAGAGGTTTTAGCGGGAATCCCGTCTATTATCTATGGTTTATTTGGAATGTTGTTTTTCGGATCATTTTGTGGATTTGGATTTTCGATACTAACAGGATCTCTTACACTAGCGATTATGATTTTACCAATTATTTCTCGTAATACGCAAACAGCGTTAGAATGTGTTCCTAAAAGCTATCGTGAGGCAGCACTTGGAATTGGTGCAACAAAGTGGTATATGATTCGTACGGTTTTATTACCTGGTGCGATTCCTGGTATTCTTACAGGGGTTATTCTTGCTATGGGGCGTATCGTTGCTGAATCGGCAGCTTTACTCTTTACAGCAGGATCTGTTTCACTACTACCAAAAAATATTTTTAGTCACTTACTTAGCAGTGGGGGTACCCTTACTATTCAATTATACTTAGAAATGGCTAAAGGAAATTATGAAGTATCTTTTGTTATTGCTTTAGTATTAGTGGTTATTGTATTAGGTTTGAATATGCTAGCTAAATGGATTAGTCGTAAATTCGATGTAAATGAAGGGAATAGATAAATATGGAAAATAAAATACAAGCGAGAAATCTAAACTTATATTATGGTGAAAAACATGCTTTAAAAGATGTAAATTTAGATATTAAAGAAAATAAGATTACAGCTTTTATCGGTCCATCAGGTTGTGGTAAATCAACATTTTTAAAAACATTAAATCGTATGAATGATTATGTAGATAATGTTAAAATTGATGGTACTGTTACATTAGATGATGAAAATATTTATGATAGTCGTGTAGATACAACATTATTAAGAAAAAAAGTAGGAATGGTCTTTCAACAACCCAATCCTTTTCCTATGTCTATTTATGATAATGTTGCTTATGGACCACGTATTCATGGAATAAAAAATAAAAAAGAATTAGACCGTATTGTTGAAGATAGTTTAAAAGCAGCTGCTTTATATGATGAGGTCTCAGATCGTCTTCATTCAAGTGCATTAGGTTTATCTGGTGGACAACAACAACGTTTATGTATCGCCAGAGCATTGGCAGTAGAACCTGAAGTAATTTTACTTGATGAACCAACAAGTGCCTTAGATCCTATTTCTACATTAAAAATAGAAGAACTTTTATCTAAATTAAAAGAAAAATATACGATTGCGATTGTAACGCATAATATGCAACAAGCAAGTCGTATTGCTGATTATACTGCCTTTTTCCTAGTAGGAGAAATGGTAGAATATGGTAAGACTGAAGATGTCTTTGGAATGCCAAAAGATAAAAGAACAGAAGATTATATTACTGGTCGTTTTGGATAGGGGGAAGAATCATGCTTAGAAGTCAATTTGATCAAGAATTAAATAGAATGCATGTTGATTTAGATAGAATGTGTCATTTAGTTGTATGTGCTATTGAAAATTGTGTTACAGCATTCAAAGAACAAGATTATGAACTAGCAAAAGATATTATTCGTGGTGATAAACAAATTAATGATGTAGAAAGATCAATTGAAGCAGAATGTTTATCATTGATTTTAAAACAACAACCAGTTGCATCTGATTTAAGAGATGTATCAACAGCTTTAAAAGTGGTTACTGATTTAGAAAGAATTGGTGATCAAAGTGCTGATATTGCGGAACTTATATTAGAAATGCAAGAGGTGGATAGTTTCTTAATGATAGGTCATATTCAAGAAATGGCTAAAGTTGCAACAAAGATGGTTAAGGAATCTTTAGATGCTTTCCATCATCATGATTTAAAACATGCTTTAAAAGTAAAAGATATGGATCAAGAAATGGATCGTTTATTTGAAAAAGTAAGAGCAGATATTGTTCAAATGATTAAAGAATCGAAAGATAAAGGAGATCTTACGATTAACTTCTTAATGATAGGTAAATACTTTGAACGTATTGGTGATCATGTTGTTAATATATGTGAATGGATTGAATTTAATCAAACAGGTAAACTTAATAATCAAAGACTTATTTAGAAAATAAAAAAAAGAACGGCTTTGTCAAGAAAAGTGTGTAAGTAATTTTAAAATTACTAAAAAATAGGTTATTTAAGTTTGTGATTATTTCTTTTAATGTCACTAAAAAAACTTGTATTTAATAAGCAGTAGTGTTAAAACATATCTTTAATACTGCTGCTTTTTGAGTATGTAAAAGGTTATGCAATATACGTATAATTGCATCTTTTTTTGTTAAGATTGGCTAATTAAATATTGATTGATTCTAGTTGTAAAATGATCATCTATCATCAATTGATTTAATACCATTGACCAATTCCTAGTATGTCCATTTTCCCATTTGTTTTCGAATTCTTTAATTCTTAGATATAATAGTTTAAACAATGCATTTTCATTAGGAAATGTTCCTTTTTTAGTAAGCTTTCAAAAACGAGAATTAACTGATTCAATTACGTTAGTCGTATACATGATTTTTCTAACATCACTTCCATAGTTAAAAAGCTGTTCAACATGTATGAAATTTCGTTTCCAAACATCTACGGCACCTGGGTATTGAGCCTATTCTTTTTGAAATGTTTCAAAAGACGTTTTTGCAATTTTTATATTAGTAGCACCATAAATTCGTTTTAAAGATTGTGTGAATTTCTTATAATCTTTACTTGGTACATATTTAATGATTTTGAAGAATTAGAAAGAGAATTGTTTGATTATGTAAATTGGTATAATAATATTAGAATTCATAGTTCACTAGGACATAAGACAACTGTTGAGTATCGTACGTTCTCATAGATAGTGTCCAAAAAAGTGTTGACAATCCAACCATTCACCTTCGTTTTTTGTTTTACTGGAAAAAAAGGGAGAATATATTCTCATATTCTCCCTTTTCAATGTTATTTTATCACGTTATTAATTAGAAAAAATTTGCTCTTCAGTGCTGTATCATTATTATCTTTGATAAAATATATTTTTTCATGATATCATCATTTATTTATTTCTGACTCTATTTTATTGCCAAATTTTGGAGTTCACAACATATCGTTAACCTGTTTTTAATCAATATTTTGAGAAAGAATCTCTATAAATTGTTGATAGTTTTGACAATGAGTAATGGATTGTTGGAGTTTATTATTGTTGACTATTTCAATAAAGACATCATATAAATGCTCAATATCATTTTGCTCACCTTGTTTAATTGCAATTAAGAAAACAATTTGTACGGTATCATTCTCATCCCATAATAGTGGGTCATCCAACAAGGCAACGGCAACTTTTGTTTCATTAGCACAAACTTCCATTGGATGAGGAAGTGCGAAAAAATCGGACATATTTGTTTTGGCTAGTGTTTCTCTTTTTATAACACTTTCATAATAATTTTTATTGACAATATGGTTTTCTTCTAGTTTTTCACATAACATACGAATCAAATGATTTTTATCTTTAACACTTTTTAATTTGATGAAAAGTGATTCATCAAAGAATTGACTTGTTTTCTGTGTTTTATCAATAGACATATTTGATAAAAAATGTGAAATGGATTCAATATCATCATTTGTAAGTGAGAAATCTACCACAATTGCAGGGATATATGGACTTTCAATAGGAATTGTAGAAATCACAAAATCAACATTTTTTAATTCTCTTTCAGTATATGATATAAATTCTTTATATGAAGCTTTTCTAACAATGGTTATCTTATCATTAAAGTAAGCGTTTAATCTTGCTTCTAGCATACGTGTTGTTGCTTGTCCAGAACCGCAAACTAAAATTGTACTCTTACGTTGAATTTGTCCGGAAAAGCATCTTTCAATAGCAGCACCAATATGCAAGGAAACATAACCGACCTCATCTTCATTCAATGTATAAGGTGGAGAGGAAAACACTTTGGATGTTGATGTTAAAGTGATATCAAAAGCAAGTGGGAAATTCGCTTTGATTGTATTTAATAAAGGATTTCTTTTATTAATAGAAAACGTTTTATTTGTGAGTATCGATTGGAAGTGATAAAATAAATCATTGACTAAAATTTCATCGTTTCTTAAATCAAAACTGTAATCAAAATAAACAATATTTAAAAGATGTTTGACTTTACTTCTAATATCATCAACATTAAGTGAGGACACTTCATAATCTGTATTTGCAACTAAGTGTAAATAAAAATATTGTTTTTCACCATTGCTAATTGTAATGTGAAAATAATCTTCAAATTGTTTGCAGATATTCTCAACGATATATGATGTTTTTTTTGGAATTTTTAATTGATTGTTTGTATGAATATAACAATCATTTTGAATACGCGAAATCATTAATGCAGAATGAATAATTAAATTTTTTAAACTGAAATCAGTTGTTTTTATATTTTGAGCATCTAAAGAATGAATAATTACTTTTTGAATATACTCTAAATCAATCCCTTTAAATATAGCACGTTCTTCATGAGAAAATCCAACAACATAGTTCTCAAAATCATGGGCAAATACTTGATCAATTAAACATTTCCTTTTGTCATCTTCATTTCCAATAACCTTTACACCATAGTTAACTTTGGTAATATATTCTAAATTATAAGTAGAAATTGTTTGTTTAATTTGCTTGATATAATTTTGAATTGTGTTTTTACTAATATAAATATCTTGTGATAACTCTTCTAGTGTGATGTAATCATTACGATAAAGTAATGTCTTTAAAATATACTTGATACGATCACTTGGTGTATCAAGTGTTGATTTTTTTTGTGAATCAAGTTGCACTAAAAATTCTTCATAAAGTTCTTGATTACTGATTTCTAGATAATATCCATATTTTCTTTTAAGATTGATTTGAAGTTGAAAAGGTTCTAATATATCGTTAATCACTTGAATATCGCCTCTAATTGTTCTTTCAGTAATATTTAATTGTGAAGCCAATAATTGGGCTTTGGTAAATTCATGATTCTTTATATAATAAAAAATTTCATTTAAACGATTATATGGAAACAGTGAAAAAACCTCCTTTCATATCCCTATTCAATATAGTAATAGGATTTTAAAAAAATCGCAAATATTTGGATGTATCGACAATTTCCACTTTTATGTGGAAATGATGAAAGAGTTTTCATAGAATTTCCATTTGAAACTGGAAATTCATTTGGTTGAGCCCTTATTCCGTTTCGTGTAAACTATAAGCTGTAGTCAGGGGGTGACGAAATGTTAGATGAAAAAAATATTTATTTAGACGTTGAAGCAAACACAAAAGAAGAATTAATTTCATTTATTTGTGATCATGCATATGAACAAAGAATTACTCGTGATAGAGATGGTTTATATCAAGATTTCTTAAATCGTGAAGAGGAATTCCCAACAGGATTACAGGATGGATTTGCAATTCCTCATGCTCGTAGTGAGAGAGTTGACCAAATTGCTATTATGTATTTAAGAGTGAAAAATGGTATCGAGTGGGGAACTTTAGACGACCAAGTAGTTCGTTATATTTTTGCATTATTGGTTCCTGCTCATCATGAGGGAAATGTGCATTTACAAATGATATCTAAGTTAGCTACTTGTTTATTAGAAGATGATTTTAAAGATATGGTGAAATTATCAGAAGATAAAACAGAGTTAAAAAAATATATTATCAAAAATATGGAGGAAGATTAAATGAAAATTGTCGGTATTTCTGCTTGCCCAGCAGGGTTGGCTCATACACCAATGGCTGCAAAAGCTTTAGAAAAAGCTGGTGCAAAATTAGGTTATGATTTAAAAATGGAACAACAAGGAAGTATGGGACAAGTCAATGCAATTACTGATGAAGAAGCAAAAACTGCTGATTTTGTGATTATTGCATCTGATCAAAAAATTGTTGGTATGGAACGTTTTGATGGTAAACCTGTTATTCGTGTAGATATTACAACTTGTATCAAAGCACCTGAAGCAGTGATTAAAAAATGCATTCAAGCTGTTGCAAACAAAAAATAAAAAAGTAACAAGCAATTGGCGTGCATTGTTACTTATAGACTATAATGAAGTCCACGCTCTCATTATAGCGCAAATTTATAAATAAGGAGAGGAAAAAATGAAAAAATTTTTAAAAGAAGCTAAAGGCCATTTGATGACTGGTATAGGTTATATGCTTCCACTTATCATTGGAGCATCATTAGTTGTTGCAATTCCTAAATTAATAGGAGTTTCAATGGGGATTAACAGTTTAGATCCTTATGCAGAAAAAGAAGGATTTTTACATGTATTATATTTATTAGAACAAGTTGGGTGGACAGGTATTGGTTTAGTCAATACAGTTCTTGCAGGATTTATTGCATATAGTATTGCTGATAAACCAGCAATTGGTGCAGGTTTAATTGGTGGTGCTTTAGCAAGTAATACAAAAGCAGGTTTTTTAGGTGCAGTTATTGCTGCATTTATTGCAGGATATTCAGTAAGATGGGCTAAAAAACACATTCATTTACCTGAATCTATGCAACAAATGATGCCACTTGTTATTTGTCCGTTTATTGCAACTGGATTAGTGGCTGTTATTATGGGGGTTATTTTGGCAACTCCACTCGCTGCTATTAATGATGCATTAGTATCTTGGTTAAGAGATATGTGCCAAAGTGGAACAAGTCAATTAGTGATGTCGTTAATTTTAGGAGCTATGATCGCTTCAGATATGGGTGGACCTATCAATAAATCAGCATGGATGGCAGGTAATGTTTTATTAACTGAAGGTATTTATCAACCTAATGTTTACATCAACTGTGCAATTTGTATTCCACCACTAGCATATGCTATTGCAACTGTTATTAAGAAAAATAGATTCTCATCAAGTTTCCAAGAAGCAGGAAAAGGTAACTGGGTTATGGGATTCATCGGTATTACTGAAGGAGCTATTCCTTTCACATTAGTCAAACCAGCTATTTTAATTCCAATCAATATGATTGGTGGAGCAATTGGCGCTGGATTATGTAGCATCTTAGGTGCTCAAGCAAATATTCCGCCTGTTGGAGGAATGTATGGGTTCATTTCGATTACAAATGGTTGGGCATATTTGGTTGGTATTATCGTAGGTGCTTTATTTATTGCGATTGTATCAACTATGCTTGTTGACTTCAATGATGAATCTGATTCTAGTGAAGAAGATATTGATATTGATGATATTGAAATTACAATTGAATAAAGAAAATGGGAAGATGCATATCTTCCTATTATTTTAGGAGGTTAGAAATGAAAAGAAAAATTCATGTTGTACCACATAGTCATTGGGATCGTGAGTGGTATTTTACAACATCTCGTTCTAAAGTTTATTTGATGAAAGATTTAAAAGATGTTTTAGATACATTAGAATCAAATGAAGATTTTAAATACTATATGGTCGATGCGCAAGGCTCTTTATTAGATGATTATTTAAAATGGATGCCGCAAGATAAAGAGCGTATTGAACAATTAGTCAAAGCAAAAAAATTAATCATTGGTCCATGGTATACACAAAGTGATCAACTTGTGATTTCTGGAGAAAGTATTGTTAGAAATATGTATTATGGAATGAAAACATGTGAAGCTCTTGGTGGATATATGAATGTCGGATATGTACCTGATTCATTTGGACAAGCTGGAAACATGCCACAAATCTATCGTCAATTTGGTATTAGTGATACATTATTCTGGCGAGGTGTCAGTGACGATATGGTAAACCATACTGATTTTAATTGGCGTGGAGATGATGGTAGCGTTGTATTTGCTACACAAATTCCTTTTGGTTACTACATTGGTGGAAATATTCCTGAAGGTGAAGGAAAAGAAGAATTTTGGCAAAAAGAATGCTTTGAAAAGGCAGGTGGTCGTTCTTCAACACGTCATATCTATTTCCCTAATGGGTTTGACCAGGCACCAATTCGTAAAAATTTACCAGATATTATTAAAGAACGTAATGAAAAAGATCCAGATAATGAATATGTCATTAGCTGTATTGAAGACTATATTAAAGATGTGAAAAGTGAAAACCCAAAATTAGAAGAAGTACAAGGAGAACTTGTTATTGCAAAACACATGCGTATTCATAAATCTATTTTCTCATCTCGTTCTGATTTAAAAGTGATGAATACACAAGTTCAAAATTATGTTGTAAATATCTTAGAACCATTACTAACAATGTCTTATCAATTAGGAAATGATTATCCTCATGAAGCTGTGAAAGAAATTTGGAAATTATTATTTGAAAATGCAGCACATGATTCTATCGGTTCTTGTATTAGTGATACAGCAAACCAAGATGTGCTTATCCGTTATAAACAAGCAAGAGATATTGCTGTTAACTTAGTTGAACTTCATTCGCGTTTAATCGCAACGCATATTCAAAGTGATGCCAAAATGAGCATTACATTATTCAATACCTTACCTGTACAAAGAAATGATGTTGTGATATTGAAAGTTTATTTACCAAAAGAATCATTTGCTCTTGTAGACAGTCAAGGCAATGTGATTGATTATACAATTGTGAGTGAAAGAGACTTAACAGATTATGTCAAGTCACAAACAATCAAATTAAATCCGTCAAAGAAAATTTATACTCCTGAAAATATTGTCGAAGCAGTGATTGCAATTGATGCAAAAGATGTGCCAGCAATGGGATATGTTCAATATCAATTAGACTTAACAAAAGATTCAAAATTGACAATAGAAAAGAAAAATACATTAGAAAATGAGTATTATCATATAGAAATTGCTGACAATGGATCACTTACAATTTTAGATAAAGAAAATCATTATACTTATCATAATCAAGCAGTTCTTGTTGAAAATGGCGATGATGGGGATAGCTTTAACTATTCTCCACCAAGAAAAGATATGGAAGTTTATTCAACTAATTCTTCTTTCTCTTATGAAGTGATTGGTTCTGATATTTATCAAGAAGCATTGATTCATTTTGATATGAAAGTTCCTGCAAGCTTAGATGAACGTGCTCAAAAGAAAACTTCAGTGATATTACCTGTAAATTTAAAAGTAGGATTAAGAAAAGGTAGCAAGGTTATTGATTTCAATGTTCATGTAGATAATAAAGGTTTATCACATAGATTATGTGTGCTATTTGATAGTGAACTTGTGACTGAATTTAACTATGCTGATCAACAATTCGGTTCTATTAAGCGTCCAAACATTTATAAAAAAGATATGAAATTATATTTAGCCGATTTAGGTAAAAAAGATGGAATCAAAGATAATAAAGAGATTGAACTTGCAAACTGGGCAAATGACCAATCAAGTTGGCAAGAACCTCCAATTGCCATTGAACCAACACAAAGCTATGTTTCATTAACTGATGGAACCAGAGGCATGGCTTTATATCCTCAAGGTGTAAGAGAATATGAAGTGATTGGTGAAAAAGGAAATCAAATTCGTTTAACTTTATATAGAACATATGGATTTATGGGTAAAGAAAATTTACTTTATCGTCCAGGTCGTGCTTCAGGGGAAAGAATTATTGAAACACCTGATGCACAATTACTAAAAGAAATGAATTTTGATTTTGGTATAAGCACTTATACAGGAAATATAAACGAAGCAGATATTGATTTACTTGCAAGACGTTATAATAATCATATTGATGGTTATGTTTATTCATCGTTCTTAAATGGAAGATTGATTTTCAGCCAACAAGAAGTTGAAGGAACTTTACCACAATCTTATTCGATGTTTAAAACAAATAGTCAATTGGTTGTCAGTGCAATTAAGAAAGCTGAAGATGGTGAAGGATATATTATTCGTCTATTTAATGGTAAGAATCATGAAAATAGAAATGAAACTTTAACATTCAATTTCGATATTCGGGAAGCTTATTATACAAATTTAAAAGAAGAAAAAGGTGAAGCTTTAAAGATTGAAAACAATTCAATCACAACAAAGACTCTATCTCATTGTCAATTTATCACATTATATGTGAAATAATATAGAGGAGCTTAGCAAAATGTTTTAAAGTTTAATATTTTGTTAGCTCTATTTTAATTGTTAACGTTCACCAAAAATGAAGAAAGGTTCTATTAATGGAGAGTGTAAAATAAACTCAATTTAAGATAAGTTTTTAAATGAAAACTCATTAATACTTTACGTAATCTTAACAATGCTATATGTGAAATATGTTAAGATTATGTAAAGAGGTGGAAAGAGCATGAAAGAGTGTATATATGTTATTGAAGACGATGAAAATATTAGAGAAATTATAGAATTAGCGTTAAATAGTGCAGGATATACTGTTAAACAGTTTTCTAGTGCCATACCAGCATTAAAACAAATGCAAGAAGAGAATGTAGATTTAGCTATTTTTGATTTGATGCTACCGGAGATGTCAGGATTAGATGCTATTAAAGAAATCAGGAAGACAAATCAAGAATTACCAATTCTTATTTTAAGTGCTAAAGATCGTGAAATTGATAAGGTTAATGGTTTAGATAGTGGTAGTGATGATTATATGACAAAACCTTTTGGGGTTTTAGAATTACAAGCAAGGGTTCGTTCTTTACTAAGACGCCATCATTCTAAAAATCAAGCTATCATGACACCTTCTTTATCTTTAGATAAACAAACAAGAGTTGTTAAGAAAAATAATCAATCCATTGAATTAACGAATAAAGAATATCAATTACTTGTTTACTTATTAGAAAATCAAGATCGTGTAGTAGAACGTGATGAACTTTTAAATCATATTTGGGGATATGAATTTATAGGTGAATCTAGAGTTTTAGATGTGCATATTAGAGCCTTAAGAGCTAAATTAAATGATGATGGTAATAAGTATATTAAGACAATCAGAGGCGTAGGTTATCGTTTTATAGAAGGAAAGAAAGATTATGAATAAAGCAATATTTAAGTATTTTGCATCAGTACTCATATTAACTTTATTGTTTTCAACAACCGTCTCTATGGTTATTCTTTCAGACCAAATGTTATCTAATACTAAAAAAGATATGTTTTATGCATTAAGATTAGCTGAAAACCAAATTGATTACCAACAACCTTTAAATCAACAAATTAATAAACTTAATGATTTAGCCTATACCAATCAAACCCGACTAACAATTATTGATGAAAAAGGAAAGGTGCTTGCAGATACAGATAAAACGGCTATTAAAGAAAATCATAGTGATCGTGAAGAATTTAAGGAAGCGATGTTGCATAAATATGGATATGCTACCCGTTATTCTTCTACGCTTAGAAAAAACATGGTTTATGTGGCTTATTTTCATCGTCAACATATTGTGCGTATTGCAATTCCTTATAATGGTGTCTTTGATAATGCGGCACCATTAGTAGAGCCACTTACGATTAGTGCGCTTTTATCATTATGTATTGCTTTAGCGATGGCTTATCGTTTTAGTCAAACATTAACTCAACCACTTCGTGAAATTAGTGAAGAAGTATCTAAAATCAAAGATAATCGTTATTTGAGTTTTAATTATTATAGTTATGATGAATTTAATATTATCGCAACTAAATTAAAAGAACAGGCAGAAACGATTCAAAATACGATGGAATCGTTAAAGAATGAAAGGATCAAGATTAATAGTATTCTTGATCAAATGAATGAAGGTTTTATATTATTGGATGAAAATCAATCAGTATTAATGTGTAATATTAAAGCTAAGCAGTTATTTGATAGTCAAATGGAATTAAATCATTCAGTTGAAGATTATATTTTTGATTATAAGATTATTGATCAATTAGATACACTAGGTGCAGAACCTAAAATTGTGACAATTAAAAAAGATGAAGAAACATATCATTGTTATATTGCTAAAGTGGATTATGGAGTAACTTTACTGTTTGTTAATGTTACCGACTCAGTGAATGCTATGAAAGTAAGACAAGAGTTCTTCTCTAATGTTTCTCACGAATTAAAAACACCAATGACTTCAATTAGGGGTTATAGTGAATTATTACAAACAGGAATGATTGATAATCCTGAAGTAAAAAAACAAGCTTTAGATAAGATTCAAAAAGAAGTAGATCATATGTCATCTTTAATTAGTGATATTCTTATGATATCAAGATTAGAAAATAAAGATGTAGAAGTAGTTTTACATCCAGTTCATTTAAAACCAATTGTTGATGATATTTTAGAATCTTTACAAGTAGAAATTGATAAAAAAGGATTAACAGTCAATACAGATTTAACAGAAGTCACATATTTAGCTAATCATCAACATATGCAACAGTTAATGAATAACTTAATTAATAATGCTGTTAAATATAATCAAGACCAAGGGTCTATTAAGATTGATAGTTATGTAAGTGAACATGATTATGTTATTGAAGTGAGTGATACTGGACGAGGAATTTCTTTGATTGATCAAGGAAGAGTGTTTGAAAGATTCTTTAGATGTGATCCAGGTAGAGATAAAGAAACAGGTGGAACCGGACTTGGTTTAGCGATTGTTAAACATATTGTTCAATATTATCAAGGAACAATTCAATTACAAAGTAAGCTTGGCGAAGGGACAACTTTTAAAATTATCTTACCAATAAAAGAATAATAAAAATAGTTTGTAATTCAAAGTAATATATGATATACTTGCTCATAAATAATAAGGAGGAAGTGTATGTATCAAATAGTAAGTGACGGAGCTTGTGATTTAGGTTTAGCCAGAACACAAGAACTTGGGGTTGAAGTTGTACCTTTTTATGTAAGTATGGATAGTGCTTTATATCAAAAGGAAATTGAAGAATTAGATATTAGAGAGTTTTATCAATTTATGGTTGATCATCCTAAACAATTTCCTAAAACATCCATGCCTTCAATTCAAGACTATATTCAAGTGTTTGAAAAGATTGCTAAGCAAGGACAAGATATAATTTGTCTTTGTATTACAGCAAAGTTTTCAGGATCATATAATTCGGCTAATAATGCAAAAATGATGATTGAAGAAAAATATCCGGATTGTAAGGTGGCAATCATTGATACGACTTTAATTACTATTGATCAAGGAATGATGGTAGAAAAAGCTGTAACATTAAAAAATGAAGGCTGCTCATATGATGAAACAATTAAACAACTTCAAGCTTTAAAAGAAACAGGACGTATTTTCTTTACTATTGGTGGCATGGATTATTTGGTACATGGTGGACGTGTTGGAAAGTTATCAGGGATTGCTGCTGGAGCATTAGGTATTAAACCTATTATTTTATTACAAGATGGTGAAATATTTAATGCAGGATTAAGTAGAGGACGCAAGAAATCTTTGAAAAAAGTAAATGAAGAAATGATGAAATACTTTAAAGAAAATCAATTAGATCCTAATGATTACCGTTTTACCATAGGTTATGGTTATGATCAAGATGAGGCTTTTCAATATAAAAAGCAACTGGAAGAATTATTATTAAAAGAATATCCTGATTTTCATCAAAGTATTGGTATTGGTCAAATAGGGGCCACAATAGGAGTTCATACAGGACCTTATCCTATAGGCGTAGGAATTATAAAAAAATAGCTATCTGCTTGGCAGATAGCTATTTTCATTTATTTTAATAATCCAAGTTCAATCATTTTTAATCCGATGTCTACTGAATTGTAAGCAGCACCTTTCATTAATTGATCACCTGTAATCCATAAACTTAAGGCGTTATCTTTATATAAGTCTTTTCTTACACGACCAACATGTGTTAATTCATCACCAATAAAACTTGTTGGCATTGGATATACTTGATTAGCTAAATCATCACATAAATCAATACCTGTACTATGTTTTAATAAATCGAAGACTTTATCAACATCGATTGGTTTTTTAGTTTCAATATAAATTGATTCACTATGTCCACGTAATACGGGAACACGAACACATGTTGCATTAACTTCAATATCTTTATTAAAGATTTTTTTAGTTTCATTAACCATTTTCATTTCTTCTTTACTATATCCATTAGATAAATCAAATTTATCTACTTGAGGAATACAGTTAAAAGCAATTGGGAAATGTTTTTTATCTCCAGCACATGGTAAAGTTTTTGCTTCTGGTTCTTTACCATCTAAAACTTCACGGCTTTGGCGATATAATTCTTCCATACCAGCAACACCTGCACCAGATACAGCTTGGTAAGTAGAAACAACGATTCTTTCAATATCAAATTCTTCATCTAAACGATTTAATGCACTACACATCATAATTGTTGTACAGTTTGGACAAGAAATAATACCATGATGATCTTTTAGAGCATAACCATTTACTTCAGGTACAACTAATGGAACATCAGGATCCATTCTAAAATGGCTTGTATTATCAATGTTAACACAACCTGCTTCAACAGCGTATTTCATATATTTAGCTGAAATACTACCCCCTGCTGACCAGAATGCAACTTCAATACCTTCAAAACTATTTTCTGTTAATTCTTCAACAACAAATTTGTGTCCTTCATATTCAATTTCTTTTCCAGCACTTCTTGCAGACGCTAATAATTTAATGCTTTCAAAAGGAAAGTTAAATTGGAAAACACATCTTAACATTTCACGACCTACAGCTCCAGTCGCACCAACAATAGCAATTTTAAATTTTTTCATTTTTATTTATCCCCCTCTTTTAAAAATGCTTCATGTAATAAAACTTGTGCACGATTTACATCATCACGATCTATATAACAAGAAATATTAATTTCTGAACATGATGTCATTTCTACACTAATACCGTTATGAACTAAGGTATTGTATGCTTTTTGGAACATTCCATGATTGTTTTTAATACCCACACCAATGACAGATACTTTACCAATATGACCTCTAACGATCATTTTTTCAGGTGCTAACATTGGTTTTAATTCATTAATGATATCAACAACAGTTGTGACATCTTCATCATTAATGATTAATGATATATCCATTTTACCAGCACCAACTAATACATGGTTAAAGACATTGACATTGACTCCAGCTTCAGCGATACGTTCAAATAAAACTCCAGAAGCTTGTGTTGTCGCATCAACTTGAACTAAAGTAATACGAGCTTCATTTTGCGAACCAGTAATACCAGAAATAACTAATTGATTTAAATGCTCTTTCATAATTCTATCATCTCCTATAACATATGTTCCTTTACAATCTTCAAATGAAGAACGCGCATGAATGGCAATATTATGACTCGCTGCTAATTGAACACAACGATGATTTAACACTTTAGCACCATTTTTTGATAATTCTAACATTTCTGCATAGGAAATGTAATCTAATTTAATTGCATCAGGAACGATTCTTGGATCAGCAGTATAAATTCCATTAACGTCACTATAGATTTCTACTTCACTGGCATCAATAGCGACCCCTATTGCGACAGCTGATAAATCACTACCACCTCTACCTAATGTTGTTATTTTTCCATTTTGAGCATGTCCTTGGAAGCCAGGAGCAAATACCACATCTGCATATTTTAACTTATCAAGAATATCTTTTCCTTCAACTTGACAAATTGTAGCATTATTGAATTTTGTATCTGTGACAATTCCTAGTTCATGATTGGTTACAGTAGCAGCACGATAACCTAAATGAGCAAATTCACTTTTACAGACTAATGTTGAAATCGTTTCACCTACACTTGTTAAGCGATCCATTTCTTCATCATCAAGTTCTTCTTTTTTGACAATAGATAATAAGGTATCAGTAGCATAAGGATCATCATAACGTCCCATAGCACTGACCACAGCGACAACTTTATTTCCATTATTAATTTCTCTAATAATGTTATTGTACATTTGTGCACGACTTTCACGTGAACGAGTGGAAGTACCACCAAACTTTTGGACAATAATATTCAAAACTTATCCCCTCACTTTAAAAATAACATAATCTTCATCGTTTAAACGTGTTGTGATTTCATCTAATTCCATTTCATGAGTAATATAGATATGATCTGCTTTTTCGCTGTAATATGTTTCATAATCTACATCTAATGGCTTAGAAGCGCGAATATAGTACTTAGATTTGGTAATAGGGTAAACATGTTGACAGTCTGGATAATCATGAGACCATTTTTCTTGTTGTGATGTTTTTATGATATCACTGACAACAGCAGAAGCTGTAACATAACGTCCAGCACCACGACCATAATAAATAATATTATTAACATAATCATTATCAATTTCTACAACATTATATGAATCCATAACACTTGCTACAAGCTCATTACGATTAACAAGAGTAGGAGCAACATCAATACCAATGCCATCATTGACTTCTTTGGCTTGTGCAATCATTTTAAAACGATAACCTAATTTCTTAGCATAATCCATATCTGTTTTAGTGATATTACGAATACCAACAGCTTTGATCTTATCAAAATCAATGTATTGATGGAATCCATTTTGTGCTAAAATACAAATCTTATGAGCAGCATCAATACCATCTAAATCTAGTGCTGGATTAGCTTCAACGTATCCTAATCCATCAGCAATTGTTAAAGCTTCATCAAAGTCAAGATTTTCATTTTCCATTAAAGTTAAAATAAAGTTTGTTGTTCCATTTAAAATACCAACAATTTCTTTAGTATTATTAGCAATTAAACTTTCTTTTTGACTTACTAATACAGGTATACCACCACCTACAGATGCTTCATAGAAAATATGAACATCATTTTCTTTAGCAGCTTTAAAGATTTCTTTACCATCATGAGCTAATAAAGCTTTATTAGCAGTAACAACATGTTTTTTATTGTTGATAGCTGATAATATAATATCTTTAGCAATTGTTGTACCACCAATTAGTTCAACAACAACATCAACTTCAGGATCATTAATCACATCATGATAATCTTTTGTATAAATAATTTCTTCTGGTAAATCTACTTCCTCAAGTCCACAACCATATTTAATTGTCACTTCTTGATTAATTGTTTTTTCTAATCTTTGTTTTTCGTTAGTAAGAATTTCAACGACACCATAACCTACAGTACCTAAACCCACTACACCAATTTTCATATTTGCGCCCCCTTAATAAAAATTGACCTTATATATAAGGTCAATGTTACTTATCATAAAAACAAGAAAGATAGACCATGATTATAATAAATTTATCGAAAACATCATGTTTTTAATCGATATTTTTATGGTCATCATGCTAAAATTCTCCTTTTCTTTATATTTTTTAGATATAATATCATGATTGTATACAACAGTCAAATAAATAAGAAATAATCATCATTATTTCTTATATCATGGTATAATGAAAAAGAATATAAGATAAATTGTATACAATTATTGACTTAAAACATTTTATTCAATATAATGAATTAAATTATTGGAGGATTAAACGATGAATAAAACATATATTAGTACCCGTAATCAGCAAGATGAAATCAACTTTTATCAAGCGATTGTACAAGGAATTGGTAATGATGGGGGATTATTAGTTCCTAATTTTGAATTACAAAAGTTAGATTTAAAGCAGTTATCAACATTAAATTATGTGGATTTAGCAACAGAAGTAATTAGTACATTTGTACCAGAAGAAGGAAAAGCATTAATTAACGATGCTTGTAAAAAAGCATATGGTAGTGGTTTATTTCCTGAAGTTGTTGTTCCTGTAAAAAAAGCAGGAGATGTATATGTAGCTGAGTTATTCCATGGACAAACAGCAGCATTTAAAGATATGGCTTTATCTTTATTACCACATTTAATGACTTTATCTTTAAAACAATTAAAAGAAGATCGTGAAGTAATGATTTTAGCAGCTACAAGTGGTGATACAGGGAAAGCAGCTTTAGAAGGATTTAAAAATGTTCCTGGAACATGTATTAAAGTATTCTATCCATTAGATGGTGTAAGTTCCATTCAACAACAACAAATGGTTTCTCAAACAGGAAATAATGTAAAAGTTATTGGGATTAAAGGAAACTTTGATGATGCTCAAAGTGCTGTAAAAGTGGCTTTTGGTGATGAAAACTTAAAGGCTGTAAGTGATCAACATCATGTTTTCTTATCTTCAGCAAACTCAATTAATGTTGGGCGTTTGATTCCACAAATTGTTTATTATTTCCATAGTTATTTTGAATTAGTAAGACAAAATGAAATTCAATTAGGTGATCAAGTTAATTTCTGTGTACCAAGTGGAAACTTTGGTAACTGTTTAGCTGGATGGTTCGCTAAAAATATGGGGCTTCCTGTTAATAAATTTATCGCAGCATCTAATAAAAATAATATTTTAACTGATTTCTTTGCTACTGGAAAATATGATGCTAATCGTGAATTCTATAAAACAAATGCACCAGCAATGGATATTTTAGTATCAAGTAACTTAGAAAGATTAGTATGGTTTATGTCTGGTAAAGATGGGGGTAAAGTTAAATCATATATGGACAAGTTAAAGGAAAATGGTGTTTATGAAGTAGATGATGAAACATTTGCTCGTATTCAAGATCAATTTAAAGCTGGATATTTAAATGAACAACAAGTATTAGATACGATTAAAGAATGTTATAACACAACAGGATATTTATTAGATACACATACTGCATGTGGTTATGGAGTTTTAAAAGAATATCAAAAAGCATCAGGTGATCAAACTAAAACAGTTTTATTATCAACAGCTTCACCTTATAAATTCCCTGAATCTGTATATCAAGCTATTTATGGTGAAACATTAGATGTGTATGAAGCTATTGAAAAATTAAATGAAAAAACAGGAGTTGAAATTCCTCAACCATTAGTAGGAATTAAAGACCGTCCTGTATTACACAAAACTCATATTGATAAATCTGAAATTATTCCATTCATTCAATCTGAAATGGAAAAAATGTAGGAGGCTTATATGAAAGTTAGAGTCAGAGTTCCAGCGACCAGTGCTAACTTAGGACCCGGATTTGATGTGGCTGGATTAGCATTAACGCTATATAATACTTTTACATTTGAGTTAGTTGATGAAGGATTACATATTGTAGGATGTCCAGAACAATTCTGTAATGAAAGTAATATGACTTACCAAGCTTTTAAAGAAGCAGCTAATCATTGTGGATTAGAGTTTAACGGATTACGTATTGAATGTAGTGGCGATGTGCCTTATACAAGAGGTCTTGGAAGTAGTTCGACTTGTATTGTTGCTGGAATTGTTGGTGCCTTTGCTTTTCTTGATAAAGCACAAGATCGTCAAGAGATTCTAGAACTTGCAACAAAGATTGAAGGACATCCTGATAACGTAGCACCTGCTATCTTTGGTGGACTTACAGTATCAGTTATGGAAGAAAATAATGTTTTAACATTAAATATTCCTGTTAAGCATGAATATCGTTTTGTTGCATTAATTCCACCTTTTACTTTATCTACTGAACAATCTCGTAAAGTTTTACCACAAACTTTACCAAGACAAGATGCGATTAAAAATGTATCTCATTTAGCTTTAATGGTTGCATCATTAATCAATGGATATGATGAAGGATTAAAGCTTGGTTTTAAAGATCGTTTACATCAACCTTATCGTGGTGATTTAATCAAAGGGTATCATGAAATTATGGATGCTTTAGAAAAAGATGAAAAGATATTAGGATGTTATCTTTCAGGAGCAGGACCTACTTTAATGGCTGTTATTAAAGAGGAAGATAAAATGGGTGTAGTTCGTTTAAAAGAAGAACTAGGTGATTTACTTACTGATTGGCAAGTTGTTAAACTTGAATTAGATCAACGTGGTTATACTTGTGACTATGAATAAAATAATGCTTGTCAAAAAGTTGACTTTCATGTAAGATTGATTACGTAATGAGGGAGTAGTCGACACGCAAGTGTGGCAAGTCAACATACTGATTGAAAAATCTGGTTTGCATTAAATGATGAGACTCATGTACAGTTTTTTACTGTGCATGGGTCTTTTTTGTAAGGAGAAGGAAAGATGACAATTTTACAATTATTTTTATTAGGGATTGGTTTAGCTATGGATGCTACAGCGGTATCAATTTGTAAAGGATTGAAAATGAAGAAAGTAGATTATCGCTATATGGTGTTGATTGCAGGAGCTTTTGGTATTTTTCAGGCGATTATGCCTCTAGCTGGTTATTATTTAGGATCAACTTTTAGTTCTTATATAACAAGTATTGATCATTGGATTGCTTTTATTTTATTAGGTGTGATTGGTGGTAAAATGATTTTTGAAGCATTTGAAAATGAAGAAGATGATAGTGGAATCAGTTATGATTTAAAAGAAGTTCTACTTTTAGCCATAGCAACAAGTATTGATGCACTGGCTGTAGGAATTACTTTTTCATTTTTACAAGTTAATATTTGGATTGCGATTGCAATTATTGGGATGACTACTTTTGTTTGTTCTGTTATTGGTGTTTTTGTTGGAAATCGTTTTGGTATACGTTATAAAAGTAAGGCTGAAATTGTTGGTGGAATTATCTTGATAGCAATCGGTGTTAAAATACTAGTTGAACATTTAGGTTTATTTTAAGCTGCTTAGCAGCTTTTTTTATTAGTTAATAATTAAGACATGTCTTTACTTTATAATCCTTATTGTTTAGGATATAATAGCGTTGTTGGAGGAATTTATGGAACAATTTTCAAGAAGTATAAAATTATTAGGTAATGAAAAAATCGAAATATTACAACAAAAGAAAGTTGCTGTTTTTGGCT
Organism: Erysipelatoclostridium sp. AM42-17; assembly: GCF_003480255.1. Taxonomy (GTDB): domain Bacteria; phylum Bacillota_I; class Bacilli_A; order Erysipelotrichales; family Coprobacillaceae; genus Faecalibacillus. Next base: position 23,239 of record NZ_QUIN01000024.1, read on the forward strand.
TGGGTGGTGTTGGCAGTTATGTGGTTGAAGCGTTATGTCGTTTAGGTATTGGTGAACTGGTACTTGTAGATCATGATACTGTAGATATAACGAATTTAAATCGTCAGATTTATGCATTACATTCTACAATCGGTCAAAAGAAAGTAGACATTGCTAGACAACGATGTTTAGATATTAATCCTCATCTTAAAATAACAACGTATGATCAGTTCTATTTACCTGATCAAGGATTAGAATATATGTTTACTGATTGCGATTATGTTGTTGACGCGATTGATACGGTTAAAGCTAAATTGGCTTTAATAGAGAACTGTGATCATTTAAATATACCTATTATTTCTTCTATGGGAACAGGAAATAAATTAGATCCAAGTCTTTTTGAAATTACGACAATCGAAAAAACAAGTGTTTGTCCACTTGCTAAGGTCATGCGTAGAGAATTAAAAAATAGAGGTATTAAAAAAGTCAATGTTTTATATTCAAAAGAACCAGCTATCAAAACAGGTGATGCCACTCCAGGAAGTGTCAGTTTTGTACCAAGTGTTGCTGGTTTAATGATTGCAGGTTTTGTAGCAAAACAATTAATGGAGGTATAGAAATGGAAGGAATTGTACAATTAGATAAAACAAAAGATTTAGAAAGATGTAAAGGAATCGTTAAAGATATTTTATTAGAAGAAGTGTCAGATGAATTACTTACAATTATTACTAATGAAGTGATGGATACATGTATGTTTATTGGTGGTGATTTTGCTGATGATAATATTAAAGATATTGCTCGTCAATATGTTGTCAAAGGTGGTATTGAAAGAGTAAAGAAAGCATATGGGGTTAACGAATAATGCAACATTATTGTGAAATTCCCACACCTAAAGGAACATTAAGAGGATTTTTTCATAAACCAGCATGTGATCATCATCCAGTATGTTTGATTTTTCATGGTTTTACAGGTCAAAAAACAGGTACTAAATTTTGTTATGTTCAATTATCTAGAATGTTAGAAGCTAAAGGAATTGCCTCTTTTCGCTTTGATTTTTTAGGTAGTGGTGAAAGTGATGGTAACTTTGTTGATATGACTTTTAAAGATGAATTAGCTTGTGCTAGAGTTATTCTTGAAGAAACAATGAAAATGGAAAATTGTACAGAAATTTATGTATTAGGTCATTCAATGGGTGGTGCTGTTGCAAGTGAACTGGCAAAACTTTACCCAAATGTGATTAAAAAGTTAGTATTATGGGCACCGGCATTTAACTTACCTGCAGCTTTAGAATATTTGACAGGACAAGTTGAAAGAAGTGAAAGTTATGATCATAATGGTTATGAGATTTCGGATGCTTTTGTAGAAGATATTTTAAGTCGTGATTTTTATCAAGATTTAGACACTTATCAAAACGACTTACTCATTATTCATGGAACGAAAGATACAACAGTTCCTTATCAAATAAGTGAAAAGTATTTAAAACTATTTCATGATCGAACAAAATTTATTTCGATAGAAAATGGTAATCATAATTTTGATCATTTGCCTGATATTAAGTATGTTTTAAAATCATCTTTAGAATTTTTAGAATAATGTGTGTATACACATTATTTTTTTGTTTATAATTATGTTGCAATACAATATTATATGACATATAATATTGTTGATCAAAGAATAGGAGGATCAAAATGATATTTAATACAGGTGCGGCTTTGTTAGATGCAATTGTTTTAAGTGTTGTGGATCAAGAACAAGAGGGAACATATGGCTATAAAATAACCCAAGATGTAAGGAAAGGGTTAGATGTTTCAGAATCAACACTTTATCCGGTTTTAAGAAGATTGCAAAAGGATGGATGTTTAGAAACTTATGATCGTCAAATTGATGGTAGAAATAGAAGATATTATCGTATTACGAGTAATGGCAAAGTGACATTACAAATGTATAGAACAGAATGGGAAAAATATACCGATAAGATTAATTCATTATTAAAAGGAGGGGATAATAATGAATAAAGAAAAATTTTTAAAAGAATTAGATTATTTATTGCAAGATATTGATGAGGATGAAAGACAGGATGCACTTAATTATTATCGTGATTATTTTGAAGATGCAGGAAAAGAACATGAACAAGATATTATTGAGGAATTAGGTTCACCAGAAAGAGTTGCAGCTATGATTAAAGGTGGTCTTAATCAATCATTTGAAAAAGGTTTTGAATACAGTGAATCAAGTATTTATAATGATGATTACAATCATAAAAACAATGTTGTAGAAAATACTAAACAAAAAGAAAACTTTAATGAAAGAAACAATAATATTTTAAAATTGATTGTTATTATTTTAGCGGTTGCAGTGCTTTTACCAATTGGAGGGCGCATAGGACATTTATTACTTGCTGCCATAGGAATCTTTGTGGCTTTACTTATGATTTGTTTGTTTGGTACGATTGGACTTTTTGTTGTGACAGTTGTTTGTGTCATAGCAGCTATTAATATGTTTGCTGGTGGATTGATTGGTGGCGGACTTGTTATTTTAGCGATAGGTTTATTACTTGTATCACTTAGTTATATTACATCATCAATGACAATAGGGATGGTTAAATTTTTACCTAAAGCAATTCGTTCAGTTATTGATGCTTGTAGTCAAATTCTACACAAGGTGGTGAAATAAATGAAAGTATATAAGAAATTAGCTGGATGTTTTTTAGTTATTGGAATTATACTAGGTCTAATTGGGATAAGTATGAATGGATTATCTCAGATTAAATTAGATACGCATCATGTTGAAAAATATGCTCGTACTTTTACATTTGGAAAAACATGTGATGTTAATGAAGAAATGGCTATTGATGGAAATAGCGACATTTCAATTGAATTATCAGCAGTTGAAGCGAAAATTGTATATTATGATGGTGCAACTCTTAAAGTTGAAGCTAAAAACGTAAAAAGAGATTATACCTTTGATAATGATGATGGTGATATTGATATTATTTTAGAAGGAAAATCTAATATGACTCATAAACCTAAAGCAACGCTTTATATTCCTCGCCATTATCAATTTAAAGATGCAGATTTAGAAATCAATGCGACAAGTTTAAATATGGAAGGGATTGAATGTAACAACTTATCAATTGAACATAATGCCGGAAGCCTTACTATAAACCAAGTAACATGTCATCAAGGTATGGATGTAGAAAATAATGCTGGAGATGTAGTAATAAATAATATTTTATGTAAGGATTTAGATTTAGATAATAGTGTTGGTTCAATGAAAGTATCAATGGCAGAGAGCAGAGAACATTATACAATTGATAAAGATGGCGATATGAGTTCTATTAATATAGAAGGTGGAAATGGTGTTCATGGAGAAAATAAGATTGAGATTAATTGTGATTTAGGAAATATAGATGTAAGTTTTAAGGAGGTATCTTAATGCAAGAAAAAAGGTTATATCGTACAAAAGATGAAAAGATGATTGCTGGTGTTTGTGGTGGGATTGCAAAATATTTTCAAGTTGATCCATCACTTGTAAGGTTAGCAGTTGTATTATTATGTATGTATGCGGGAACAGGTTTACTTGTTTATTTAATTGCAGCATTCATTATTCCTGAAGAACCAGCGCAATAGTAAAAATATATGATTTTGTCGTATTATTTTGTTGACATTAAGTTTTTGATTTCATATAATTAAAAAGGTTTCATAGGCAAAAACCTTTTTAAGTCCCCGGTAAGGATAAACAAAGGAGAAAAAGAAAAAATGAGACAAACAACAATGGCAAATGCTGCCACAATCGAAAGAAAATGGTATGTAGTTGATGCAGCTGGGCAAACATTAGGTCGTTTAGCTTCAGAAGTTGCTACTGTGTTAAGAGGAAAAAATAAACCTACTTACACACCACACGTTGATACTGGTGATTATGTAATTATTATCAATGCTGAAAAAGTAGTTATGACTGGTAAAAAATTAGATAACGTTAATTATTACCATCATACAGGATGGTTAGGTGGTTTAAAAGTTAAATCAGCTAGACAATTCTTAGAAACTAATCCAACTGGATTTGTTGAAGCAGCAGTAAAAGGTATGTTACCACATAACACATTAGGTAGAAAACAAGGGATGAAATTATTTGTATATGCTGGAGATAAACATCCTCATGCAGCACAAAATCCTGTTGAAATGAAAGTGAAAGGGTAAGAGGTGAAGATAATGGCAAACGTACAATATAGAGGAACTGGAAGAAGAAAATCTTCTGTAGCACGTGTTATCTTAACACCAGGTACAGGTAACTTTGTAATCAATGGACAAGCTGCAAAAGATTATTTACCATCAGATGTATTATTAATGATTGTTAATCAACCATTAGAATTAACTACTACTCAAGACAAATTTGATGTTAGTGTTAATGTTTATGGTGGAGGGTACTCAGGACAAGCTGGTGCAATCCGTCATGGTGTAGCTAGAGCATTATTAGAAGCTGGGGAAGATTATAGACCTCAACTAAAAGCCGCTGGATTCTTAACTCGTGATTCACGTGTTAAAGAACGTAAGAAATACGGTCTTAAAAAAGCTCGTCGTGCTCCACAATTCTCAAAACGTTAGTAATAAATGTTGTGAGAAGATTAGAGAAGTATTTAGACTTTGTGAGAAGCTAATATGCTTCTTTTTTTATTAAGATAATTTATCATAACAAGTGCAACACAATATAAAAAGGCCCACAGAAATTATTATGTTAAAATGTAAGTGACTAAACAAACAATTAACAGGAGGTAATATCTATGAGCTATAAACAGCTTACCATACATGAACGTTGTTATATCTATTAATTTAAAAATTCTCGCATGGGAGTAAGAGCAATTGCAAAAGCTTTACATCGTTCACCAAGTACTATTTCAAGTGAGATAAATAGAAATAAAATTGAATCTGGCAGTAAAGGGCGATTATATATATATTATCCTCATAAGGCACAAGACTTATATGAATCAAGAAAGAAAGAATGTCATAGTAAGACAATTATTGATACTAATGTATTAAATTATATTGAAGAAAAAATAAAATTGCACTGGTCACCTGAACAAATTGCAAACGGAAATGAAAAGGTAATTTGTGTACCTTCAACTTCTACCATTTATAGGATGATTCATAGAAAACAAATTAAGCAAATCACTATGAAACATTTAAAAAGAAAGGATCATTTTAAACGTCCTGCAGAAAAAAGAGGAAAATTCAATGATGGTGGAAGAACTATAAAAAACGTCCTAAAGAAGTATACCAACGTAAAGGATTAGGGCTTTGGGAAATCAATACAGTCGAATCTGGAAGAATTAATCGTAAAAGAAAAAATAAATATTGTTTTGTCACATTGTCAAAACATAAATCAAGGTACTGTATAGCGCTATTATTACCTGATAGAAAGGAAGGACATGTGACTTCAGCAATTATCGAAACCATAAAAAATTTTCCTGATGAACTTGTTAAAACCATCACATTTGATAGAGGAAAGGAATTTACAGGTTATGAAAAATATAACAAGAATTAAACTGTAATACATATTTTTGTGACTTATATTATGCGTGGCAAAAAGAAACAAATGAAAATACAAATGGATTGCTTAGAGAATTTTATCCTAAAGGTATGGATCTATCAAAAGTGGATGAAGATGAATTATCCTATTATTTAACCATCATGAATGATTGGCCAAGAAAATGCATTCAATATAAAATACCTAAAGAAATCATGTTTCTTACATTAGGTGTTGCATTTAATTTAACAAATAATCCATATAAATAAATGAACTAAACATATATTATACTTATATTCAAGATAAATATCGAATTTTTCAAGTAAATATATGTTGTGATTTTATTTACGAATGATTATTATTGATATTAGAAAGGGAGGATTGAAATGAATTTAAAAAGGAAATTATTAATAGGTTCTTTGACTTGTTTAATGACAATATCCAATACATGTATTGTACATGCTAAAGAACCTAACATCGGAAGAAATCTTGAACAAAGATTGTTAGAAGTAGTTGAAGATATGCCTAATATTCCCAGTAACTATAAATTAATTGATTGGGAAGACAGAGGAAAAAAATTAACTGAGTTTGTATTTGATCATACTGCTACTAACTTTGATGAAAATACCGAATTTTCAGTAAAAGATAATCGAAAATTTTCAACGATTTATCGTGATGATAAATATGGTGGATATATGATTCCAGCATTTTACGGAGAAAATAGACCTATTGTTGATAGAGAAATTGATGGCAAAATCCATGATGGTGAAGATGATCAAGAATCAATTTCTGTTACGAGTGCACTCATCTCTGCCTCACTATTAGGAATTGATATGAATAAAGAATTACCAGAAGAATTAAAAGGTAAGAGCACAATTGAAAATGGTTATGAAATTAATACATATTTAGATAATGAATTAAAATATTATTGGAATAAAGATGGCGTTATTACGAATGTGCCTAATGGTTCTGATAGTAAATTACAAAACACAAATGTTTCAAACGCATATGGTGATTTCTGGTATTTATTAATCGCTAATCAAAATTTCTTTAGACTATCTGAATTAAATCCTGAATGGCGACCAGAAGAAGTTAAAGAGATTCAAAGATCAATTGCTGATAAAATGGTTGAAATGATTGATGTATTAAAACAAAGAAGCAAAGAGACTGGTAAAGGTTTATTCGATATCCAATGCTTCGATTTTGAAAACATGAAAGCCGTTGAACCTGGATGGAGACAACCTGATGCTGCAACTGGAACAGCAAGTATTCTTTATTATGCTTATAAAATATTTAATGAAGATAAATATTTAACTTATGCCAAAGAATGTATGGATTATTTACAAGACTTAGAATCAAATCCATATTATGAAAATATGCTCATTGATGCTGTATACTTAGCTGCAATGATGAACGCTGAAGTAGGAACAAACTATGATATTTCAAAGTTTTGGAATTGGATTACAACAACTTCTAAGAGTTCTGTAAGAAATTGGGGAAGTGTTAATTATTCACAAGATGGAATAGATGTTTATGGAATGACTGGTGAACCTAATAACGGATATTCATATTTCTTTAATTCTATCTATCCATTAACATCAATTTTACCTGCTGCTAAATATGATCCAAGTTATGCAAGAATGGCAGGTAAATGGGCGATTAATATTGCTAATGCTTCAAAATATTTCTTACCTAGTGAATGGAGCACTGAACATCAGACAGATGGCGAATTTAAAGGTCAATTAGAAGAAAGTGTTTTAGCATATGAATCACTTAGAAAAAATGATAAAGGGAAAAACTTTTATGCAACAGGAGATGCAAAACAAAATGCAACTGGAGGCTGGATGGCCGGAGAAAATACAACAAATTTTGGATTATATGGTGGTTTCTATACTGGTTTCTTAGGTGCATTAGTTAAAGAAACAAATGTTGAAGGTATTTTAAAATTAGATTGCAACAAAACAGATTACTATCAAAATAATATGTATCAAACATATTTATATTACAATCCATTTATGGAAACTAAAGAAGTTGAAATAGATTTAGGAAACAAATATTATGATATATATGATTCTGCTGCTGGAATGTATTTAGCTAAAAATGTTACAGGAAAACAAACATTTAAAATGTTAGCTGATTCCGCACGTGTTATTGTATTAACTGATCCAAATAGTACAGTAGAATATCAAGATAATACAACTTATATTAATAATAAGCTTGTTGCACACTCAGATGCCAAAATACTAGAAGATCAAGGAACTGAACTTATTACAGATATAAGCATCGAAGGACCTGATCAAATTACACAAAGAGGACAAATTGCTAAGTATAATGCTGTTTTAACTCCAAGTGATAATATAATGGATCCAAGAATAATTTGGAGCATTACTGACGAAAATGGACAACCAACTGATAAAGCAGAGATATCAAAAGATGGTGTTGTTACTGTTAAAAAGAATGGTAAAATTAAAGTTATTGCAAATTCAATAGATGGTAGTGGTGTAAAAAGTGAAAAATTAGTTACAATTTCAGGACAAACATTAGCAAGTTTGTCCCAAGGGAAGCCAACTGTTACATCTTCTGTCAATGATAATCATAATGGGAATTTAGCAGTTGATGGTGATGCTACAACACGTTGGAATGCTAATCCAAGTGAAGACCATCCATGGATTTATGTAGATTTGGGAACGACAGCAAAATTAGACTTGATTATTTTAAGTTGGGAAACTGCTCGTCCTCCAAAATATGAACTTCAAGTTTCATCTGATGCACAAGATTGGAGAACAATAGCTACTGTTGATGATGAAGGAAACTCTGAAAAAACTGTAAGATTTGAATTTAACGAAGAACAATCAGAAGGAAGATATGTTCGTATTTATACAAATCAGAAATCTAATTATGGGGCTTCATTATATGAATTTGATGTTTATGGAAAATATAACATTGATGTACCTGTAGGTTCAATTGAGATAAATTCAGAGAATAATGTTGGTACTATTACTACAAAAAACAAACCACTTCAACTATTTGCAACAGTACAACCAGAAAATGCAACTGATAAAAGAGTTGAATGGTTTGTAACGGATGTTGATGGATCTGATACTGATTTGGCAGAGATTACTTCATCAGGAAAATTAATTCCTTTAAAAAATGGTACTGTAAGAGTCACTGCAAAAGCTGTTGATGGAAGCAATAAAGAAGGATGCATGGACATCATATTACAAAATCAAGACAAAGAGAATTTAGCATTAAATAAAAAAGTCTATGTTTCAAACTCTGAAGGTAGTAATCCAGGTCAAAATGCAGTTGACGGAGATACAAACACTCGATGGGCTGCAGGCGTACAAGATGACAATCAATGGATTACAGTTGATTTAGGTGATATATACAATATTAATAAAACTGTTTTATATTGGGAAAATTCATATTTAAGTGAATATAAAATCCAAGGCTCAATGGATAATGTACATTTCCAGGATATTTACGTTCAAAATAATAGTAAAGGTGAAGTAGAAGAGATCGTCTTTGATGATACACCAACTAGATACGTAAGAATTCAAAGTATAAAAAGAGGTACAAATTATGGACCTTCTCTCTGGGAATTCCAATTATATGGAACATTATATGAAAAAACATATGTACAAGATATTGAAATTAGAACAGAAACTGGAAAAAATGAAATTAATACGAAAAACAAGCCATTGCAAATGAGTGCAATTATAAATCCTGATGATGCAACTGTTAAAACTGTAGAATGGTCTGTCTACAATAAAGATGGTAGTGAAACAGATTTAGCAACAATTACTGCTGATGGTAAACTTATTCCTAAAGAAAATGGAATTGTTAAAGTTGTTGCAAAAGCAACAGATGGAAGTCAAGTTGAAAAGAGTATTGAAATTAAAATAACTGGTCAAGATGCACAAAATATTGCTTTAAACAAAAATATAACTGCTACATCTGAAGATGGAGGTAATCAGGCAATAGATGCTATTGATGCAAACTACATCTCACGTTGGGCATCAAATGCAAACAACGATGAATCTATAACTATAGATTTAGGAAGCTTATACTATGTCAATCAAGTTTCTTTAGCTTGGGAAGATGCTTATGGTAAAGAATATAAGATTGAAGGATCACTAGATGGTAACGAATTTTTTGAGATTCAACATGTTACTGATGGTGATGGAGAGATAGACAATATTTATTTTGATAGCAAACTTTTACGTTATGTAAGAATGCAAGGAATTGAAAGAGCTACTCAATATGGATATTCTATTTATGAATTTGAAGTTTATGGAAAAGCTTTAAAAGAAGATTTACGTATTTTATATGATGCAGTCAAAGATACTGATGAAGCATTATATACACCAAAAAGCTTTGAAGCATTTAAAAAAGCTTTAGATACAGCAAAAGCTGTATTAGAAAAAGAAGAAGTCACTGAACAAGAAGTTAAAGAAGCTTATGATGCTTTAACATCAGCTAATGAACAATTGCAATATAAAGCTGATAAAACATATTTAAAAACGCAATTGGATAAAGCTCATACTTTAAAAGAATCTGAATATACACCAAATAGCTATGCTCAGTTTAAAAAAGTATTGTCCAATGCACAAAAAGTCTATGATAATGAAAATGCCACTCAAGAAGAAGTGCAAGAAGTAGAAAAAACATTGAAAGATGCCATTGAAAAGCTTGTTTTAAAAGCTAATAAAACAGAGTTAGGAGAACTAATCAAGAAAGCTAAAGGACTCAACTCTAAAGATTATACTCCTGAAACTTTCAAGACATTGAATGAAGCACTTATCGAAGCTCAAAAAACTTACGATAATGAAAAGGCTACTCAAGAAGACGTTCAAAAGTCATATGTACAACTCAAAGATGCTTATGATGGTTTAAAGAAAGTTGAAGTTAATGAGTCTGGTAACCCTGCAATACCTTCCAATCCAAATGACTCAAACAAACCACTAAAACCTTCTGACTCTATTCAAACTGATAGTGAAAACCGTAATGTCAATGGAGATACAGTGGATACAAGTGATTCTTCAATCATTATCCCTGGTATAATTGCTATTGCAATTTCTGGACTTGTAATTCTAAAATTAAAAAGAAATAAAAAGGCATTTCTTAAAAATAAAGTATAAATAAAAAAATCACTTGTTAAAATTTAAATTTGGTTACTTTTGAACGATTGGCTTTTATGATATCTTGAAATTTCACATGTAGATTCTAAATTATTTTAAGATTCATATATTATGATTTTAAAAAATTAAAAATTATTACATTGTATTGATAAAACGGTCTAATCATCTTTAGAAGGGGTCTAACCTAAAAAGCTTTTAATTCATAGTGGAGTATTTTGGTAATTTAAATAATCATAAGGTGGATTTGAAAAATCTTTAAATTTATTTATAGTTATTTGCCAGAAATTTATAAAATTATTATATGGTTTTAAAAAAGTGAATCAGATAATTGATTCACTTTTTGCTCGCTTTTTTTGTGTTGTATTTTCCTCATTCTTTTCCTTTTCCTCTTACAGAAAACACATCCAATATTTTTTCGTTGTATGTTTCTAATCTGTTGAGTATGTACATTGCCCTATTTCTAAATCTTTTGAAATTGGAATATCCATTAGCTAATTCTAAAATAATATGAATATATTTGTTTCTTCCTTCTATTGGACCATTAGATAATTTCCTGTTATCATATTTTATGAATGAATTGATAATTTCTTTCTTCCAGGATTCTAGAGTGTTTCCTAATTTTTGCAAACCAACAATCGTACTGAGTTTATTGATATTGTCAATCGGGGATGCGGATATTTTTTTGACTAATTTAATACTTTAAACCCAGTAATCTTCTCTTCGATAATCTTTTGGACTTTTATATTCTAGAGAGCTTTTAATCCTCTTGGAATTATACCACATGATATATTCATTTAACTGTTTCATGAATTCTTCAGTTGATATATTTCTCCAGTCTCTATGATAATAGAATTCGTTTTTCAATCTGCCAAAAAAACCTTCACAATGCTGAGTTATCTGGTGAACATCCTTTTTGGACATTAATCTTATTAGTGAATTTTCTTCCATAAGTTTTATCCATTCTAGCCATCGGTAGTGTGCTCCTCTATCCGAATTATATCGAATTCAGTATAATAGTGATAGAGGAGTCCAGTTTACATCAAAATCATATTATAATCTAACAGTTGGAATGATATCTAGTTATTCAAAAAAAGGAAATCTATGGGATAATGCCTGCATAGAATCATTTCACTCATTAATTAAACGAGAATGGTTAAATAGGCAAAAAATAGAGAATTGGAATCATGCATATCGACTCTTATTTGAATATATAGAAGGTTTCTACAACACTGTTTGAAAAGACTCACATTGTGATTACCTGTCACCAAATGAATATGAGCAAAAATATTACTGGAATAATTAAATTCTTCCATTTAAGTTGTCCGAAATCTTGCCATAGTACCAAATTCAATGATGGTGAAAGAACTATAAAAAACGTCCTAAAGAAGTATATCGACGTAAAGAATTAGGACATTGTAAAGCTTATACTGTTGAATCCAGAAAAATTGATCATAAAAGAAAAAGTAAATATTGTTTTATCACATTAACCAAGCGTAAATCAAGGTACTATATAGCGCTATTATTACCTGATAGAAAGGAAAAACATGTAAGTTCAGCAATTATCGAACCCTTAAAAAATTTTCCTGATGAACTCGTTAAAACCATCACATTTGATAGAGGAAAGGAATTTTCGGGTTGTGAAAAAATAGAGCAACAATTAGACTGTAATAGATATTTTTGTGACTCATATTGTGCATGGCAAAAAGGGATGAATGAAAATACAAATGGTTTCCTTAGAGAATTTTATTCTAAAGGTATGGATTTATCAAAAGTGGATGAAAATGAATTGTCCTATTATTTAACCATCATGAATTATCGACCAAGAAAATGTCTTAAATATAACACCTAATGTAAGTTATATTTAATTTGACAAATTATCTTTAAAAAAAGAATATACTCTAAACCATGACAGAAGAAACATTTATTTTCTTCATGTATAAAATGTTTGATGATATTGATTAAAACCCCACTATAAAAACAATGTATAAACTTTAAAAAATCATCATTGCTTTTACAATAATAATTTTGAATTAATTAGTCTAATCCTCTTTCTTGATTATATTTTCTTTTTAATGTTATAATAATAAATAGGATGTGATAAGATGAGTAAAACAACGATGAAAGATATAGCAAAAAAATTAAATATCTCTATTAATGCTGTTTCACTTGCATTGAATGATAAAGATGGTGTTTCTCAAGAATTGAGAATGCAGATTCTGGAATTAGCAGTCACAATGGGATATTCACAAAAAAAATTAAACGCGAAAACAATACTGAAAAATAAAACTATCTGCGTTATGATTGAAAATAAGAAGAAAAATGATAAATATTATTATTTGGATATACTCAAAAACTTAAAAAAGGAAGCTAATATCTTTGGATATCGTATTTTAGAGGAATATTATTCACTTGATAATTTTATCATACCTAAATGTATCAGTGAACAACATATTGCTGGAATTATTTTATTAGGAAAAATATCACAAGAAATCATATATCAGCTCAAACTGTATACTCAACACATTCTTTGTATCAATCATTCTATTCCTTATATGAATATAGATTATATTATTACAAATGATTTTTTAGGTGGTTATTTAAGTTGTAATTATTTAATAAAAAAAGGTTGTAGGAACATTGGGTTTATTGGTGACATTGAAAAATCACCTAATTTTAAACAACGATTCTATGGATATAAACAATGTATGATTAATCACTTTTATCCTAAAAAATATGAACTTATATATTTAACAAAAGGTATTGAACAAGCTGTTTTAAATAATGATTATCAGTATATTCAAAAGATGCTATTAACTTATAGGAAAATGCCTGAAGCTTTTGTTTGTGTGAATGATCGTAATGCTGCAGTGGTCATAAAAGCTTTGCAGTACAATGGATATAAAGTTCCTCAAAATATTAAAATCATTGGCTTTGATAACATGGAATTTTCTTCTCGTATAACTCCATCACTTTCTACATTAGAAGTTAATAGGCAAATCATCGCAAAAAAATCTATAAAAAGAATTCATGAAATGATTTATGAAAATACAATTCCTGAAACAATCATGTTATCACCATGTATAATTGAAAGGCAATCAACACAATAATAGAGTAGAGGAAAGAACTTAATCTTCACCTCTCTCATTACTCCATACGTACTGGTCTCGTATACGGTTCTACATTTATATGTTAATCCAACCTATCTTAGGAAGTATTCTAGAGGATTGAGCAAGTTTAGGTACTTCTTTTTTTTTTTAGAATTAAGAGTATAATAGTGATAATTCATATTGAAAGGAGTATTTGAGTGTGGTGGAGAATAATTTGTTAAACAATGAAGTATTGGTAAAAGAAATCACTAGTATTATCACAAATGCTAGAAATAATGTTATTTAAAATGTAAATAATGAGTTAATTAATGCATATTGGAATATAGGGCGTATCATAGTTGAGAATGAGTTAAAATCCGGGCGTGGTAAATATGGAAAAAAGCATTTACTTATCCTATCAAAAACTCTTACAAATAAATTTGGAAAAGGGTTTTCCTGAGCGAATCTTCAAACTATGAAATTGCTTTATTTGAAATATCCAAATTGCAAAAACACTGTCTAGCAAATTAAGTTGGTCACATTATTGTGAATTGTTGTATATTGCAGATGACGATAAACGAAATTTCTATGAAAAAGAAGCAATAAATGCAAATTGGTCTGTAAGAGAATTAAAGAGACAGATTAGCGTTTCGTTATTTGAAAGATTATTGTTGTCAAATGGTGATGCAAATAAAAAGAATGTTTTTGAATTAGCGTTGAAAGGAAATGAAATTGCTAAACTGGAAGATATAGTAAAAGATCCATATGTTTTTGAATTTCTTGGACTTCCAGAATATAAACCGATGATGGAATATGATTTAGAAGAAGCACTTGTTAGGCAAATCGAAAAATTCTTTTTGGAAATAGGAAAAGGATTTATGTTTGTGGGAACAAGCAAAGAGTCACGTTTGGAAATACGCATTATTATGTGGATATGGTTTTTTATAATAAGATTCTAAAATCATATGTATTAATTGAATTAAAGACAATTAAATTGATGCCTGAAGTAGTTGGTCAACTTAATATGTATTTGAATTATTATGCAGCAGAGATTAACGATGAAAATGATAATCCTCCAATTAGGTTGATTTTATGTACTGATAAAGGTAATGTGGATATGCAGTATGCATTAGGGGGCTTAAGTAATAATATTTTTGCTTCAAAATATGTAACATATGTGCCTGATAAGGAACAATTAATTGCTCAAGTTGAAGCTGTATTATCTTTCAATGATAATAAGGAAGAATTGATTTAAGATGTTTTGTGTTGCATTGGCAATGCAACAAGTAAGCGACAAAATGGCTTTAAAACCCTTATTTTATAAGGTTTCGGAGTTCTCAAAACGTTAATTTATACGTTTATTCAGAGAAATTCAAAAAACTCAAGTCGATATTTCGATTTGGGTTTTTTTGTAAAATGAAAATGAGTACAATGTTTATTGTGTTTTGAAATGAACTTGCATATTAAAATATGAAATGCTATAATTTGGTTGCAAATCAGAAAACAATTGCATCAAAACGAAAAGGTAAGGATGAGTAAGATCCTTACCTTTTCTAACTTTTAGAGTGGTCTAACACTAGGCTAGTTATCGCTTAAATCTTTTGTCTAACCATTTGCATATGTAGTAAACTAAAACACCTGCCATGACAGATACAACTAAATCAGAAAACAATTAACATCACCTCCTTTCAGGGAGGACGATAACAAACTAATTATATCAAATATTGTCGATAAAGAATATAAGATAGAAAGTTATTATAAAATTTAAGATAATAAAAAAGAAGGAACATGTCCTTCTATACTTTAACGCCCTACACTTATGGCGGTAGGAGCCGTACTGTTCGGTAATAATTACCTTTAAATAAATTATATGTAATTGACTTCGTGTGTCAAGATTGATAAGAAAACGATAATATTATTTTCAATTTAGATTCTTATAAGATATCTAGAAAAGTATTTGGACTTTGTATGAAGTTTGGGTACTTCGTTTTTGTGGTGAAGGGGTATAATGTGATTAAAATAGAAAAAGATTAGGGAATGATTATGGATAGGTTACACTTTATTGGACAATTCTAAAGAGAACTGTTTATAATAA
>NZ_QUIN01000025.1 GCF_003480255.1 Erysipelatoclostridium sp. AM42-17
AACCTCCTTGACCAGTGCCCATTTATAATATCATCTCATTCTTTTGAAGTCAATAAAAAAATGGATGAAATTTTGAATATTTCATCCATTTATGTTTTTGTCCGTATTAATATCCTGGTTTACCAAGTAATTTGAACATATTCTTTTTATAAACTTCAACACCTGGTTGATTGAAAGGGTTCACTCCTAATAAGTATACAGACATAGCACATGACATTTCGAAGAAATAAACCATATAACCAAATCCATATGCATCCATTTTATCTAAAGTGATAAGAATATTAGGAACATTTCCAGTATTAACATGAGCATCAATAGTTCCTTCACATGCTTTTTTATTAACATAATCAACTGATTTACCAGCAAGATAATTTAAACCATCTAAATCATCTGGATCGCTTGGAATAACAATATCTCCGTTTGGTTCTTTAACTTGGAAAATTGTTTCATATAATACTTTTGATCCTTCTTGAATGAATTGTCCTAATGAATGTAAATCTGTAGAGAATACAGCACTATGAGGTAAAATACCTTTATTTTCTTTTCCTTCTGATTCCCCATATAATTGTTTCCACCATTCAGCTACATTATTTAATTGTAATTCATAAGTTACAAACATTTCAGCAGGATAACCAGCTTTGTTTAAAATTTGTCTTGCTACTCCATAACGATAAGCATCATTTGTTTCGATGTTTGCATCATTATATTTAACCATCGCATCTTTAGCACCTTTTAACATTTGGTCAATGTCGATTCCAGCCATGGCGATTGGGAATAATCCTACTGCTGTTAAAACAGAATAACGTCCACCAACATCATCAGGTACAACAAAAGTAACATATCCTTCATCAGTTGCTAATTTTTTAAGAGCACCTTTTTCTTTATCTGTTGTTGCAACGATTCTTTCACGTGCACCTTCTTTACCATATTTCTTTTCACACATTTCTTTAAAAATTCTAAAAGAAATAGAAGTTTCAGTAGTTGTTCCTGATTTAGAAATAACATTAATTGCAAAATCTTTGTCTTCAACATATTTTGCTACTTGTTTGATATAATTTGATGAAAAAGTATTTCCAACATAAATAATTTCAACTTTGTCATCTGAATATAGACCGTTGATTGCTTCAATTGCAGCACGTGCTCCTAAATAAGATCCTCCAATACCGCAAACTAATAATACATCTACTTTTTCTCTTAATTTAGCTGCAGTTTCTTTAATTAATTCAACTTCAGCTTTATCATGGTTTTCAGGTAATTCTACCCATCCTAAAAAGTCATTACCTGCACCAGTTTTGTTTTGAATCATATCATGAATTTCAGCAACTTTATCTTTGTATGATTCTAAATCTTCAGTTAGTTTTGCTTTTGATAAATCTAAGGTAATCATTTAATTTTCCTCCATTACACCTTGTTTAAGCCACTTGTCCATTGCTTGCTCTAAAGGCGAAAATCCTTTAGGCGTTTCTGTGATTAATTTGCGTGGATTTTTATAGTAGATACGTTTATCACGTCTACGATAACGATGATCAATTGCTTTTAAACTCAATTTAGCATGGTTTGTTGCATTATCAAAATCGATAATTTTCACTTTGACTGATTCCCCAACATGAACGTAACTATCAATATTTCTAACAAATTTATCAGATATCTCTGATATATGAATTAAACCAGTAGAATTATCTGGTAATAATGCAAATGCTCCATATGGTTGAATACCAGTTATTTTTACATCTATGATATCACCACATTTTATGTTTTTTGCCATTGACCTCACTCCTTGCGAGGTCATTATAACACAAAATATAGGCATATTAAATTGGTTAATGAAAAATATTTTCATTCAATTTATAATAGGAATAAGGCTAAAAAAATAATTTTAGGAGATAATAAAACAAAATAATTGTAAAAAGTTATAAATTGAATTAAAGTATAATAGTATAAAGAATTAAGGAGTAAGAAAAAATGGATAAAACTGTAGAAGAAATTAAGAAAGTCATTGAAAAATTAAGACCTTATCTTCAAAGAGATGGGGGAGATATTGAATATGTAGATTTCAAAGATGGAATTGTTTTTGTAAAAATGTTAGGTGCATGTGCAGGCTGTACTATGTTGGATGACACATTAAAAGATGGGGTGGAACAAATTTTAATGGAAGAAGTTCCAGGTGTTTTAGAAGTACAAAATGTAGCTCATAATGATTTATTATAATAAGGAATAAAATTGATACAATAATAAGATTAAATGTATTGATAATCATGCTATAATGTTAGTGGTTATTTCTCTTGCATTTAATCTTATTTTGTAATATTATGTTTTTGTTGAATTTTTGATATATTTTATAGCTTATAAGTAAAAGATATTTATAGGTGATGATTTATGGATGAAAGGAAACAAAATCAAATTAAGATAGCTCATATTTTACAAGACATTGGTTTAAATGATGAGCTTATTGAAAAAATAACAAGTTTAAAAAAAGAAGATTATCAATAAAAAAGACTCTTATTAAGAACCACGAGATGAAGATCGATGATGTGGTGGCAACCCTATTGTTTAGAAGGTGCCTTACTTAGCAAGTTTATCTTGAACAATAAGAGAAAGCTTCCTAACTGCTTTCTCTTTAGGAAGCTTTTTTATTTATAATGATGGAGGAAGAAATGAAAGAAAGAGTATTATTTACATCAGAATCAGTATCAGAAGGGCATCCAGATAAAGTATGTGATCAAATAAGTGATGCAATTCTAGATGAATGTTTAAAGCAAGATCCTCATTCACGCGTTGCCTGTGAATGTTTTGCTACAACAAATTTAATTGTCATTGGTGGAGAAATCACGACATCTGCTAAGGTTGATTATGAAAATGTAGCAAGGGATGTTTTAAAGAAAATAGGTTATGACAGTGAAGATAAAGGAATGGATTATCATACATGTCAAATTAATGTTGTTTTAGATACCCAATCAAGTGATATTGCTTTAGGAACAAATGAAGAAGTTGGGGGAGCAGGGGATCAAGGAATTATGTTTGGTTTTGCTTCTAAAGAAACAGAAGGATATATGCCTTTAGCTATTTCTATTGCTCATCACTTAGTACGCTATGCTACTGAAAAAAGACATTCTGGAGAATTCAAATGGGCACGTCCTGATATGAAAGCACAAGTAACTATTGATTATACAAATCCACAACCACGTATTGATACAATTCTTATGTCAATTCAACATGACCCGGATTTTGATGAAGTTGCATTTAAAAAATATATTAAAGAAGAAATTATGGATGCTGTTGTAGAAAAATATTACTTAAATACAGATTATAAGGTACTTATTAATCCAACAGGTCGTTTTGTCATTGGTGGACCTCATGGTGATACAGGATTAACAGGAAGAAAGATTATTGTTGATACATATGGAGGATATGCACGCCATGGTGGAGGTGCTTTCTCTGGTAAAGATCCATCAAAAGTAGACCGTTCAGCAGCTTATATGGCAAGATATATTGCTAAAAATATTGTTGCTGCAGGAATGTGTGATAAAATTGAAATTCAATTATCTTATGCTATTGGTGTAAAAGAACCAACTTCTGTTTTCATTGATACATTTGAAACAGAAAAAGTAAGTCATGCTGTTATTCTATCAGCTATTAAAAATGAATTTGATTTAACACCTGGAGGTATTATTAATACTTTAAATTTAAAGGCACCTATTTATAGTAATACGGCAACATATGGACACTTTGGACGAGGTGATTTAAATTTACCTTGGGAAAAATTAGATAAGGTAGAAATATTAAAAAAATATTTAGGATAAAAAAACTTGGTTATTTCAAGTTTTTTTTCTTTTAACGCTTATTCGAAGTAAAAATTAAGGGTTTACAGTATGATTTTAGATAGATTTATTGTATAATATACTTATAGAAAAGGAGGAATTCTTATGAAAATTTCAGTAAGAGGAAAAAACGTAGAAATCACTGAAGCAATTGAAAAGAGGGTGGCAGATAAGTTATCTAAATTAGATAAATACTTCATTGTAAGTGATAACGTTGAAGCAAAAGTATTAGTCAGAACTTATCCTTATGGACAAAAAATTGAAGTTACAATTCCTACTGAGTACGTACTTTTAAGAGCAGAGGTTGTTGATGAAGATTTATATAATGCAATCGATGCTGTAATTGACAAATTAGAAGGGCAAATTAGAAAATACAAGACAAGATTAAATAGAAAATCAAAAGATAATAAACTTGCATTTAATATGGCTTCTATTGAACCACTAGAAGAAGAGGAAGAAGATGTTTTAGTTAAAACGAAAACAATCAATCCAAAACCAATGGATATGGAAGAAGCTATTATGCAAATGGAATTAATTGGTCACTCATTCTTCGTATATCGTGATACAGAATCGAATTCTATTAGTATTGTATATCGTCGTCGTGATGGTGACTATGGTTTAATTGAAACAGAAGAATAACATAATAAAAATCACTAATCGTCAGATTAGTGATTTTTTACATATAAATCCCCTTGATAACAATCTAATTCTTTCATCTTTTTATCAATATCATTTAAGATAGTTACTTTTTTTATAGACCACATTGGAGCGATAAGATCATCCAATTTGCCATCACCAGTCAATCTTTCAATGATAATGTCTTCTCTTATATATCGAAGTTGTTCAACTACTAAATCTATGTATTCTTCTCTGGATAATATTTTGAATTTATTTTCTTTATAAATAGAAGCAAGCTTTGTGTTTTCTACAATATATAGCATATGTATTTTTAATGCTTGAATATCAAGTTGTCCAACAACCTTTGCGGTTTCAAGCATCATTTCTTTTGTTTCATAAGGAAGACCATTAATAATATGAACACATACTTCTAAATTATAATGTCTTAAAAGTTGAAGTCCATCTAAAAATTCTTGATAAGTATGTTGTCGGTTGATGAATTGACCAGTTTGGTCATGAATTGTTTGTAAGCCAAGCTCAATATAAATATCTTTATACTTTTTTAAAGAAGCAAGATATTCAACAATATCTTTAGATAGGCAATCTGGTCTTGTTGCAATTGCAATTTCTTTAACATTTTCCATGTCTAAAAAAGGCTCAATAGCCTTTTTTATTTTATCTAAAGGACCATACGTATTGGTGTTTGCTTGAAAATAAGCAATAAACTCACATCCCGGCCATTTTTGTGACATCATAGATGAAACATCATTAAATTGTGTTAATAAGTCATCTTGAATATGACCGGCATAATCTCCTGATCCACTGCTACTACAAAAGATGCAACCCCCGTATCCTTTAGAACCATCTCTGTTAGGACATGTAAAACCTGCATTTAAAGATACCTTGGCAATCTTTTTATGATAACGAGATTTTAAAAAATAATTGTATGTATAATATCTTTTATTATCATTACTATATTTAAATTTATTCATTTTATCACCAAGCATATTATAACATGAGGAGGGATGATATGGTGTTAGAAATAAAACATTTAACAAAGAAATTTGATGAGCAGTTTTTATTTGAAGATTTGACTATTAAGTTTCCAGAGACAGGGTTAATTGGGATTGTTGGAGAAAGTGGTTGTGGTAAATCTTCTTTGCTCAATATTTTAAGTGGTTTAGATCAAAAATATTTAGGAGATATATTTATTGATGGAAAAAATTTAAAAGAATTTGATGATTTAGGTCAATATCGTAAAGATTATATTTCTTTTGTTTATCAAAATTATCGATTATTTGAATATATGGATGTTTATCATAATTGTTTGGTTTATTGTTGGATAAAGGGGATTGATTATAATGAAAAAGAAGTTGAAAAGTTATTAACTTACTTTGAATTAAATGATGTCAAATATAAGAATGTACGAGATTTATCAGGTGGACAAAAACAACGTATAGCTTTTATTCGAGCTATTTTATGCCATTCTCCTATCATTTTTTTAGATGAGCCTACCGCATCATTAAACAAAGAAAATAAAATTCTTATTTTTCAATTTTTAAAAAAATATAGTCAGCGACATTTAATTGTTATGGTAAGCCATGATCAAAATTTATTATATCGTTATACTGATAAAATTATTGATTTTAATCACCTTCAATCACAATACATCTTTTTCAAACAAAAATATGGCTTTTATTATCCAAATACTAAAAATATCAAGTCGATGTTATATTATTTAATACAATTTTTAAAATATCAAAAGAAAAAGATTTTAATGATTCTATTATCACAAATTTTTATGATTGTTGCGATTACTTATATGATAACAGGATTACATGGAATGCAATTATACTATCGAAATCAGTATCTAGAAACAGTTAATCATAATCTTGTTATTATTACAAAAGAAGATCATGAAAAAATTTCTCAACAAGAAAGAAAAAAGTATCATTTTTTATCTTTATTATCATTAGAAGCAGGAAATATTGACAAATTACCGTCATTTCAAAGTGAACCGATACAAAATTTAAAAAGAAACCAAATCATTATCAATCGTTTTGCAGCTAAAAAAGGTTTCAAAAAAGGCTCTCAACTCATTTATTGCTATAACAACAAGAAATATCAATGGATTGTAAAGGATATTATTGATGACCATTTGAAAACACCAATGATTTATTATACCCCAATGCATATGCCAGCTTTGTTAAAAAAACAGTTACTTAATGATTATCAATGTTATTTTTATCCTCAACAAAGTGTTAAAAAGTATATTCAGAAATTACCACAACATTATCAAGGAATTTGTCTGGCTTTAGAAGAATATAAAAGTTATCAGGAAATGTTAAAGTTATTTCGATTTGTAGCAAGAATATTTATCACAATCAGTATCATAATTTCAATCATTTTGATTTTATTCATTGTATTAACCATTTTATTTGAACAACAAAAAGAATATGCCATGCTTTTAGCCAATGGTTTAACAACACGAGAAATGTACCAATTATTATTTAAAGAAATAAGTGGGCTGATAATCATAAATGGTATTTTTAGTAGTACCATGATGGTACTTGCTTATAATATTGGACAAATATTCAAATTTTCATCTCGTATTTTTAACATCAATCAATTATTTGTCTTACCAACATTATTTTACAATCAATATGATTTATACATTCTTTGCTTTATTACATATATATTTATAGGATTTGTTGTCTATTTGCTTGGAATTATACAATTAAAAAGAATAGATGTTGTTCAACTGTTAAAGGAGGAATAAAATGCTTGAAATTAGACATTTATATAAAGAATATGATGATATCATTATAGATGATTTAAACTATACTTTTTCTAGTAAAGGGATGTATGTTATTTTAGGTGAAAGTGGTTGTGGAAAGTCTACATTGTTACATATATTAGGAGGATTGGATGATAAGTATCAAGGAGAAGTTTTAATAAATCATCAAGATATACAAAAATGCAAACATTATCGAAGAAAATATATCAGTTTTTTATTTCAAAATTATAATTTGATTGAAAATATGACAGTTAAAGATAATTATCAAATTGTTAGATATTTAAAAAAATGTCTTTCTTTAAAAAAAGAAAAACACCTTATAGATGATTTAGGACTAAATGATTTAAAGAAAAGATATCTCTCTAAAGTATCTGGAGGACAAAAACAACGGATTGCGCTGGCAAGATCCATGTTAAGTCAAAGTCCTATTATTTTATGTGATGAACCAACAGGATCTTTAGATTTAAATAACAGTAAAATGATTTTTAAAATGTTATACGACTTATCTAAACAAGCATTGGTTATCGTTATTACTCATGATCAATATTTAGCCTATCAGTATCATGATGTTTTATTAAAGTTAGAACATGGAAAATTCAAAACATTAGATAAAAAAGAATTACATTTATATCAATTGACTCATGAAAAACTAAGAAAAAAGAGTTATATTCACTTGATTTATCAATATTTCAAGTCATCATTTCGTTTAAATACCATGATGACTTTTTTAGTTTCGTTATCTTTGATTTGTATATTAGCAACCTTTACTTTAAGTTCTAGTACCCGCATGCAATTAAAAAAACAAATTAATCAACTTATTCCAACGACTCAAATCAAAGTTACCAAAAAGAATAATGATTTTTTTTCGATAGATGATTTAAAAAAATTACAAACACATACCATAACGCAACGCTATCTAGAAAACAGTCAAGTAGAAATGCTAGGTGTTTCTATGTTATCTCAATATCAAGAACAAAAAACAATCTACATCGGGGATTGCACACAAAAAATAACGTCCAATATGCTAAAAAAAGGACGATTATATCGTAATAATAAGGAAATTGTTTTAAGCCAGTCAACATACCAGCATTTAAAGCGTCTTGCTCATCAAAACTTATTAAATAAAGAAATCTATATACATTATCAATATTATAATCAAATAAAAAGTATAAAAGTTAAAATAGTAGGTGTGAGTCAAGAAAATACATTACTTGATACTCTTTATTTTAAAGAAATGGCTAATATGGATCATATTAATGAATTATTTCAGTTGAAGAGGGGAAATATTGCTTTAGTATTTATTAATCAAGATAAAGATATTCATCAATTAGTAAAAGAATATAATGAGTTAAATTTTAAAAAAACTAATCAGCAAATAACCCGTACAATTGATCAACAAATAAATAAATTAGAGCTTATTTTATTATGCTTTAGTTTGTTGGCTATTGTTTCTTGCTGTTTTTTAATTGGTGAGATTTTATATCTTATTGTCATCAAAAAGGAACATTATTTTTCTATTTTACGTAGTTTGGGAGCCTCATTGCTACAAGTTATGCTATTAGTCTATTTTCAAGGCTTGATTATTATGAATGTAGCTTTTATAAATGCTTATTTATTTTTACAAATAACAAGTGAAAGTTTAAATGAAATGATTAGTCATTCTTTAGGACAATCATTACACTTACTTGTATTAGATAAGAAAAGTCTGATTATTGTATATGCTGTAGCATTTTTATTAACTTTTATAAGTAGTACCATTCCAGCGCTCAAAATTAAAAAGATGAATATTATTGATGGGTTAAAAGGAAAATAGTTTAATTTATATATTTCATTAAATAATCAATAAAAATCTTTTGAACAGGTTTTAGAATAGCTTGTCTTTTCCATATAATGTGCCATTTCAATTTTTCACTATTTTGTAGTGGAATTGTTGTGAGTTCTGGATGATAATTTAAATGTTTTAAGACTAAAGCATATCCCATTTTTTGTTTTACCATTAAAGATGCATTAAAAGATAAATTATAAGTAGAAACAATTTGTGAATCTTGAATATAGTGGGGTAAATAATGATCTTTTAAAGCTTGCTTAGAAACGATAAGAGGAAGATCTTTTAAATCATCTTCTTTAATCATATCTTTTAAAGCAAGAGAATCATCATATCTAGTAAGAATACAAAACTGGTCATAAGATGGCAAGGTATGATAATGATACTTTGCCTTATCAACATTATCAATGATAATACTAAAATCTACGAGACCTTGGTCAAGGAGGTCTTGTAAATCATCTTTCGTACCACTAATAATATGAAATTGAATATGAGGGTATTGCTTTTGAAGTTCTCTAATACATTTGAAAATAGGTTCTATACATATTGTTTCACCACTACCTATCACGATTTCGCCACTTAAGTTTTGATCATTCATTGTCATTTCTTTTAAGGTTTTGTCAGCAAGTTCAACTAATTCTTCGGCTCTTTTTTTTAAAAGATAACCATCATCAGTAAGTGTGATTTGTCGATTTCCTCTAATGAATAGTTGCTTACCCAATTCATCTTCTAATTCTTTTATTTGTCTTGATAAAGTAGGTTGGGTTAAGTGCAGTTTATTGGCAGCATGAGTGATACTTTGTTCCTCGATAACTGTTAAAAAATAACGCAAGACTCTTAATTCCATATTCATCACCTCAACATGAGTTTATCATATTTTATATATAGATAAAAGGCATGGGAACACATTTAATATAAGTATTTGTTATTTTAAACATAATGATTAAAATAACAGTTGAGGAGGGATAGATATGACGATATCAAAAGATTTTTTATGGGGTGGTGCTGTAGCCACTCATCAAATTGAAGGTGGTTAGAATGAAGGTGGTAAAGGAATAAGTATTGCTGATGTGATGACTGCTGGAAAACATGGCGTAGAAAGAAAAATTACGGATGGTATTTTAGATGGAGAAAATTATCCTAATCATGAAGCAATCGATTTTTATCATCATTATAAAGAGGATGTAGTTATGTTTAAGGAACTTGGTTTAAAGTGTTTTAGAACATCAATTGCGTGGACTCGTATTTTTCCTTTAGGGGATGAATTAGAACCTAATGAAGCTGGGTTACAGTTTTATGATGATCTATTTGATGAATTACTAAAGAATGGAATAGAACCAGTTATTACATTAAGTCATTTTGAAATGCCTTATCATTTAGTAAAAAAATATGGTGGTTGGCGTAATCGTAAGTTAATTACATTTTTTAAAAATTACGCAACAGTATGCTTCAAAAGATATAAAGATAAAGTGAAATATTGGATGACGTTTAATGAAATTAATAATCAAGTTCATTATCAAAGAGATTTTTCTGTTTTTACAAATTCAGGAATTATTTTTAAAGAAGGAGAAAATCGTGAAGAAATTGCAATTCAAGCTACGCATTATGAACTTGTTGCATCAGCTTTAGTGGTACAAATAGGGCATCAAATTAACCCTGAATTTCAAATTGGATGCATGTTAGGCGTTGTTCCTGTTTATCCTTATAGTTGCAATCCTGAAGATATGCTGTCAGCTACTAAAACTATGCAGATTAGAAATGGATGGTATTTAGACGTTCATTGCCGAGGTCAATATCCTAGATATATGGAAAAGTATATTGAAAGAAAAGGATTTGTTTTAGATAGAACAGACGAAGATTTTAAAATCCTACAACAAGGAACCGTAGATTATATTGGTTTTAGCTATTACTTTACATTTGTTAATAAGGCCCATCATAATGCACCTAACTTTGATTACAATGAACATACAGACAAAGTGAAAAATGAATATGTTCAAGCAAGTGATTGGGGATGGCAAATTGATCCGTTGGGGTTACGTTATGATCTAAATTGGCTTTATGATCATTATCAACTTCCTTTATTTATTGTTGAAAATGGCTTGGGTGCGGTTGATGAGATAAGTAATCAACAAATTCAAGATGATTATCGTATCGAATATTTAAAAGCACATATTCAAGCAATGAAAGACGCTATTGAAATTGATGGGGTTGAAGTAATGGGTTATACCCCTTGGGGAATTATTGATCTTGTTTCAGCAGGAACAGGAGAAATGAAAAAACGTTATGGTTTGATTTATGTAGATAAAGATAATAACGGAAATGGAACTTTAAAGAGAATGAAAAAGAAATCATTTGATTGGTATAAGCAAGTGATCGAAAGTCAAGGAGAGATATTATAATGAAAAGAAATTTAGGTTATGCAGAAATATTAGGTATTGGAGATGAAAATGTAAAATATAATAAATATTTTACAGGAACAAGTTATTTACAAAGATTAACAACAGAAGGATTACATATATCACAAGTCACATTTGAATCAGGTTGTCGTAATTTTTGGCATATTCACCATAAAGGTGGACAAATCTTAATTGTAACCGGTGGTCATGGTTGGTATCAAGAAGAAGGAAAAGAAGCGATTGCTTTAAAAGAGGGGGATGTTGTGAATATTCCTCCAGAAATCAAACATTGGCATGGAGCAAGCAAAGATAGCTGGTTTTCACATATCTGTTTAGGTGTTCCAGCAAAAGATAGTTCAAATGAATGGTGTGAACCGGTAAGTGATGAAGACTATATGAAAGTTGGATGTTAAAGTGAAAAATATATTAGTTATTGTTGGTAGTGGTATGAAAAATGGAAATACCTATCATTTGGCTAAAAGCTTCGCAGATGGAGCAAAAGAAAAAGGTAACGAAGTGCATCTTGTATTATTAGGAAATAAAAATATACATGGTTGTATTAATTGTCAACAATGTCAAAGAGATCATCATTGTCATATTCAAGATGATATGCAAAATTTATACTCTTTATTTTTAAAATGCGATGTTTTAGTTTTTGCTTCACCTCTTTATTTTTGGTCCCTTTCTTCAATGGTTAAAGCATTTATCGATCGCCTATATGCTATTTCAACCCGTGACGAATATCCATTTAAAGAAACAGTATTATTAATGACTTGTGGTAGTAAAAGTAGTTATGCTTTTGATCAACCTTTAGCATTCTATCATTTTTTAAACAAGCAACTTAAGTGGAAAAGTTTAGGAGTAGTTTTAGCTGGAGGATGCAAAGGAAAAGTTGGCGAAAAACATCTTGATCAAGAAAAGTATAATGAAGCATATCGATTAGGAAATAGGATGGGATAAAATGAACGAATATATACAAATTAAAAATCAAGATAAAATAGTTATTTATAAGTTGAATCATAGTCAAGCAGCACGAGATTTAATAGCTCTCTTGCCACTTAATCAAGAAGTAGAAAACTATGCTCATAATGAAAAAATAACTTATCTGCCAAAAAAAATTAAAACTCAAAAGACACCACTAGCAAGTGGTGGGATAACAACATTAGCCTATTTTGAACCATGGCATAATCTGGTTTTTTATTATGATGATTTTGGACCTTATCCTGGCTTATATGAATTAGGTCAATTAGTAAAAGGACAGGAAAACATTAAAAAACTATCAGGAATGATAGAAATAAGTGAATATCATGAAGAAACTTCAATTGAAATTTAATTTATTATACGCTTTGAATACTGTTTTCTATTATGCTGGATATTGTATTGTTGTTGGCTATATTTCGGTTTATCTTTTAAGTCAAGGACTTTCCAATACAATGATTGGCATTGTTCTAGCAATGAGCCAAGTTTTATCTGTTTTATTACAACCGATATTGATAGATTATATAGAAAAGTATCAAAATGCAAAAGTAAAGAAAACGCTATTGTATTTAACGGGAACTGTTCTTATTTTTTCAATCATATTATTTTTATTTAATCAATATGCTATTGTTTTGATAGGGTGTGTTATTTTTGTGTTAGCAATAGTCATGGCTATGATGTCTTTAATGAATTCTTTGGCTTTTGAATATCAAGAAATTCATATTATTTATGGTGTCGCTAGAGGTTTAGGCTCACTTTCTTATGCACTAACATCATTAATGATAGGTTACTTGTTGAGTGTATATGATGTTTCTTTGTTACCTTTGTTATATGTTATTGATTTTGCTTTTTTAATGCTTATTTTAAAAAAATATCATTATACTGAGACAGTTCAAGAGTATCATCATAATCATCATCTAAAAGAATCAACAATCACTTTTTTAAAGAAATATAAGTTTTTTACTTGCTTTTTAGTGGGAATTATTTTGATTTTCTTTAATCATACTTTTATTAATCATTATTTAATTCAAATTATAAAAAACTTAGGTGGTGGGGCGTCACATATGTCAAAAGCAATATTTATTGCTTCAGTAGTAGAACTACCGATGATGTTTTTGTTTAATAAAATTAATAAAGTGATTAAAACGAATACATTAATGAAAATCTCTGTAAGCATGTTCTTCGTTAAACATTTACTTACATTTTTAGCCTCTAATATAGCAATCATTTATGTGGCTCAATGTGTACAAATTTTTGCGTATGCTTTATTTATTCCAGCATCGGTCTATTATGTACGAGATAATATCCAAAGTGAAGATCAATTAAAGGGACAAGCCCTAATAACAATGGCGATGACATTGGCTGGTATTTTTGCGGATTTGTGTGGTGGGATTCTCCTCGATGTGTTATCTGTAAAAACGGTATTGTTGATAGCAAGTTTAATTTCTTTAATTGGCTTAAGTATTGTTTTTGTAAGTGATAAGATAAAAAAGTTGGATTTGAATATATAAAAATCATATTGCATATTCATTAGGTTATGATATAATAAAAAAGATTTAGAAAATCTGTGATTAGGAGTATTAGCAAAGACATGATATTTAGAGAGTCAGTGGTTGGTGGAAACTGATTATGATGCTTGTGAACTCGCCTAGGAGATGCATTTATGAAATAGAAGTAGTAAATGACGTTAACTGCGTTAAAGTTTTGAGGTGCATGATAGTATATCATGAACTAAGGTGGTAACGCGATTAAAGTCGTCCTTAGATGGACGGCTTTTTATATTTTAAGGAGGAATAAAAGATGCCGTTTGATCACAAAAAAATAGAGCCTAAGTGGCAAAAATATTGGGATGAACATAAAATATTTAAAACTGACTGTTATGATGATAGTAAACCCAAATATTATTGTATGGATATGTTCCCATATCCTTCAGGAAATGGTTTACATGTAGGACATCCAGAAGGATATACTGCAACAGATATTGTATCAAGAATGAAAAGAATGCAAGGATATAATGTATTACATCCAATGGGATTTGATTCATTTGGATTACCAGCAGAACAATTTGCTATTCAAACAGGACACCATCCTGCTGAATTTACAAAGAAAAATATTGATGTATTTAGAAAACAAATCAAATCATTAGGTTTTTCTTATGATTGGGATCGTGAAATTGCAACAAGTGATCCAGAATACTATAAATGGACACAATGGATTTTTACCAAATTATATGATCAAGGATTAGCCTATATTGATGAAATTCCAGTTAACTGGTGTCCTGAATTAAAAGCTGTTTTAGCGAATGAAGAAGTTATTGATGGTAAAAGTGAACGTGGGGGATATCCGGTTATTCGTAA
Source organism: Erysipelatoclostridium sp. AM42-17 (assembly GCF_003480255.1). GTDB lineage: Bacteria > Bacillota_I > Bacilli_A > Erysipelotrichales > Coprobacillaceae > Faecalibacillus. Next base: position 14,790 of record NZ_QUIN01000025.1, read on the forward strand.
ACCAATGAGACAATGGGTATTAAGAATTACTGAATATGCTGAAAGATTATTAGCTGATTTAGATGATTTAGATTGGCCAGAAGCAACAAAACAAATGCAACGTAATTGGATTGGAAAATCAATTGGTGCCAATGTTGATTTTAAAATTGATGGTACAAATAAAGTATTTACTGTCTTTACAACAAGATGTGATACATTATTTGGAGCAACATATTGCGTTATGGCTCCAGAACATCCTTATGTTGAAGAAATTACAACAGCAAGTCAAAAAGAACCAGTAGAAGCTTATAAAAAAGCATGTGCAAGTAAATCGGATCTTGAAAGAACAGAATTGAATAAAGATAAAACAGGAGTCTTTACAGGAGCTTATGCAATTAATCCTGTTAATGATAAAAAAATTCCAATTTGGATTTCAGATTATGTACTTGCAAGCTATGGAACAGGAGCAATTATGGCGGTACCTGCACATGATGATCGTGACTGGGAATTTGCTAAGAAATTTGGTATTGATATTATTCCGGTACTAGAAGGTGGTAATGTTGAAGAAGCTGCTTATACTGAAGATGGCGTTCATATCAATTCAGAATGGCTAAATGGATTAGGAAAACAAGAAGCTATTGATAAAATGGTTGCTTGGTTAGAAGAAAATCACTGTGGTCAAAAGAAAATTTCTTATAAATTAAGAGACTGGTTATTCTCTAGACAACGTTATTGGGGTGAGCCAATTCCTATTGTACATATGGAAGATGGTTCAATGAGAACAGTTCCTCTTGATGAACTACCATTAGAATTACCAGCAACAAAGAATTTCCAACCTCATGCTAGTGGAGAATCACCATTAGCTAACTGTGAAGATTGGTTAGAAGTAGAAATCGATGGACAAAAGGGTCGCCGTGAAACAAATACCATGCCTCAATGGGCTGGATCTTGTTGGTATTATATTCGTTATATTGATCCACATAATAGTGAACAAATTTGTGATCCAAAACTATTAGAAAAATGGTTACCTGTTGATTTATATGTAGGTGGAGCAGAACATGCAGTTTTACATTTACTTTATTCTCGTTTCTGGCATAAAGTTTTATATGACTGTGGTGTTGTAAAATGTAAAGAACCTTGGCAACGTTTAGTACATCAAGGAATGATTCTTGGTGATAATAATGAAAAAATGTCAAAATCAAGAGGAAATGTCGTTAATCCAGATGATATTGTAGCTAGTCATGGAGCCGATTCACTTCGTTTATATGAAATGTTTATGGGACCACTTGAAGCCTCTCTTCCTTGGTCTACAAATGGATTAGATGGTTCACGTAAATGGTTAGATCGTGTTTATCGTTTATTTATTGAACAAGATAAATTAAGTGATGAAAATGATCATCACTTAGATCGTGTATATCATCAAACAGTAAAGAAAGTAACTGAAGATTTTGAAAAATTAGGTTTCAATACTGCTATTTCACAAATGATGATTTTCATTAATGAATGTTATAAAGCACCGACTGTTTATAAAGAATATGCATATAACTTTATTAAAATGCTTTCTTGTATTGCTCCACATATTTGTGAAGAAATGTGGCAATTATTAGGACATGATCAATCAATTGCTTATGAAGCATGGCCTACTTATGATGAAAAAATGTTAGTAAGCGATACTGTACAAATGGGTATTCAAGTTAATGGGAAATTAAGAGCTAAAATTGAAGTGGCTAAGGATGCTGATGATGAAACAGTTAAAGAATTAGCGTTTGCTCAAGAAAATGTACAAGCACATACTCAAGATAAAAATATTGTCAAAGTTATAGTAGTAAAAAATAAAATTGTAAACATTGTTGTTAAATAGAATGCAAAGTAGTCATACCAGTAAAATATCTTTTATTGGTTGACTACTTTTTTATATAGCTAGAGTGATATATACGCAATTTATTATAGATGGTTTATGGTACAGTAATGAGGATTTTGAACTAGATGTTTGATAGATTTTATAACTTGTTTCTTGTTATATAAAAAATAATGTGGTTTATTGCTTACTTTTTTGGCTATTTGTCTAGGCATACTAGATTATCAAGTTTTAATGTGTTATTCTTTATTATAGAACTTAAAATAAGGAGAGAGTTTAATATGTGTAAATTTGATGTTAATGACTATAAAAATATGATTTGTTTGTTGGATACTTGTATAGATGATTATCTTTATTTGATTGACATCAAAAATGATACATATTTTATATCTCCTCATGCTATGAAAAGGTTTAAAATACCAAGTTATGAATTTTCTAATCCTATTGAAGTTCATAAGCAATTTGTTTTTTATAAAGATTATGATGGTTTGGTCTTAGATTTAAATAAACTGATAAAGAAAGAAAAAGAATTTCACAGTTTAAATTATCGTTGGTTAGATCAAAAGAATCTTCCTATTTGGATAAATTGTCGTGGACGAGCAATTTGTGATGAAGATGGAAATGTGAATTATATTATAGGGTGTGTTAATGAAATTGGTAAATCACAAATGGCTGATAATGCTAGTGGTTTGCTAAGAGAAAATACTCTTAGAAATCTAATTCTTCCTCTTAAGGAAAACTATAGCCAAGGGTTTATTTTACGATTAGGTATTGATCATTTTAAACTAATTAATGAAAAATTCGGTTTAAAATATGGGGATTATATCTTAAAGGAAACAGCTAAATGTTTAAGAAAACATCTAGCTAAGCATCAACATCTTTATAAAGTTGTTGGTGATGAATATATCATTATTGATTTGGAAAGTAGACAAGAAGAAGCGATTTGTCTATTTAATAATATTAGAAATGAAATTTCGCAATTTATTGAATCAATTAACTATAATGTCTATTTTACGATTTCTGCAGGTATTTTGCTTTTTGAAGATTATCCAACTAGCAGTTATAATACAATGATGAAATGGAGTGAGTTTGCTTTAAATAAGGCTAAGAAAGAAGGCAAAAATCGCTATTATGTATATAATGAAGCTGATTACCAAGTTGCATTGAGAAAAACAGAATTAACAAAGATATTACATAAAGCTGTTAAAGATAATTTTGAAGGATTTGAAGTTTATTTCCAACCAATTATTGATGTCAATAAACTTGTTTTTTACAGTATGGAATCATTGTTGCGTTTTCATTGTGATGAATTTGGAACTGTTTCCCCAGGTGAGTTTATTCCTTTGCTTGAAGAAAGTAATCTTATTATTCCGGTTGGCAAATGGGTTTTAGAAAAATCTTTGCAAGCATTGGTTGAGTTAAAAGATTTATGCCCACATATTTTGGTACATGTTAATTTATCTTATGTTCAGGTTTTAAAATCACAGGCATTAGATGATATTATTGACATAATTAATCAATATCAAGTAGAAAAAAATCGACTTGTTATTGAACTTACGGAAAGTGGCTTTGTAAAAAGTGATGAGTATTTTTCTAGGTTTTGTAAAAAAATAAAAGATCGTGGTATACTGCTTGCCATTGATGATTTTGGAACAGGTTATTCTAATTTTCATTATATTTATAAGTTAAATCCAGACTATATTAAAATTGACCGTCAACTCATGAAAAATGCACTTACTAATGAATATGAAAATATATTATTATCTTATATTATTGATATGATTCATGGTGTTGAAGGGAAAATTTGTATCGAGGGAATTGAGAAAAAGGATGAACTTAATCGCATATTAAAAATGAATCCGGATTATATTCAAGGTTTTTATTATTCTCGTCCTTGTTCTCTTGCAAAATTAAAGGAAAAAATAAGACGAAATTTTGTCTTGTTTTGTGAGTAAAAACTTATTCGTAAAGGAATAAGTTTTTTCTATTATAGAAATCTTAATATTTGTAAAAATATCTATGTTATAATTCGTTAACGAGTGGAGGAAAAATATGGAATATAAGTTGATAGCCTTTGATATGGATGGTACTTTGTTAAATTCAAATAAAAAAATTTCAAAAAGAACATTAGAAGCAATTGATGATGCAGTTTCTAAAGGAAAAATTGTTATTTTAAATACAGGTCGTAATCCGGCAGAATTACAAGAGTTTTATGATGTTTTACCTAAAGTACGCTATTTAAATTGTGTTTCTGGAGGTTTGGTTTATGACCGCTATGAAGATGAAATTATTTTTAGTCAATGTATGGATATTGACACAATTAAACAATTATTTGAGATTACATCTTTAGAAGATACTTTTATACATATTCTTACAAAGAAATCAATTGTTCAAAAGGATAAAGTTCCTCGAATGGATCATTATTTGATGGGAGTTTATCAAGAAATGTATGAACGTGTAACTGATAAATACGACGATTTAAAGAAAACTTATTTTGAAAAACCATTTCCAGTAAATAAGTTTAATGTTTATCATACTGATAGTAAGGCAAGACAACGCACTATTGAACGAATCACTAAGCAAAATTTACCTGTTGAACTTGCTAAAGCAGAAGAAAGCTCATTAGAAATAACAAGTAAAGGTATTCATAAGGGAATAGGTCTAAAAAAATTATGTGAGCATTTAAATATTCCTCTACAACAAACTGTTGTTGTTGGCGATGCACATAATGATGTAGAAGCATTAAAAGTTGCTGGAAAGGCTATTGTGATGGCTAATGCCAGTGATGAAATAAAGAAATATGCAGATGAAATTGTAAGTGATTGTGATCATGATGGTTGCGTCGAAGTTATCTATCAATATCTATTAGGATAAAAAAGAGATTTCAAAATCGGAAATCTCTTTTTATAATATATAAGGGGAGTTGATAAGATGTTAAAAATTGATTACCAAAAAAAACTAACAATTATGGATTTTACTGGTATTTACGAAAATGAAAATTTTTATAAACATGATGATTTGAATTGGGTTGATTGTAGAAATATTGAAGGTGTTTATGGTTATTGTAGTCAAGAAGCTAAAAGGAAAATTAAAGAATGTATAAGGGATTATGGACCTTTTGGTATTCATTTTATTGATTCTGGTAATTTTCATTATATAAGTGAATTATGGATTAATAAAATTAAACAAGATTTTGTTTTGGTTGTATTTGATCATCATAGTGACATGGTTAAACCATTGTTTAGTGATATTTTAAGTTGTGGGTCGTGGATTATGGATAGTTTGAAATATCGTCAACATTTAAAGAAAGTCATTTTAATTGGCATTGATCCATCCCAAGTTAAGCTCATTGATAGGGAATATTTAGATAAAATCTATTATTTAGTTGATGATGATTTAGAAAACCGTGATGTTTGGAATGATATCGATAGACTTTTAAGAAAATATCCAACTTATGTATCTATAGACAAAGATGTTTTAAGTAAACAAGTGATTCATACAGACTGGGATCAAGGAAAAATGAGAGGGATTGAATTAAAAATGATTCTTTATTATTTGTTTGTTAATAGTCAAATAATAGGTATTGATATTTGTGGTGAGTGTGCAAATGAAATTAATCATTTAAAAGAAATTAAAACAGATGATCATCTAAATCAGTCTATCCTTTCATTTTTAAAAAAAGAAATGAAAAGATAAAAGATCTACTCAATTAGACAAATTCTATCTTTGATAATTCATATAATGTTATTGCGGAAAGGATATGAAAATATGAATGTAAAAAGAGGAGAATTATATTATGCTGATTTAAGTGATGGCGTAGGAAGTGAACAGTCTGGAATTAGACCTGTTATTATCATCCAAAATGATTATGGAAATCGTTATAGTACAACGACAATTGTTTCACCTTTGACATCGTCTAAAAAAAAGCGGATGCCAACGCATATACTTATTCATTCTCGTGATGAATTGAAAGGTAACTCTATTGCTTTGTTAGAACAAATGCGAACAATTGATAAAGTGAGACTGATAAAAAAAATAGGTGAATTAACACCGGAAGAAATGAAGAAAATAAATAAATGTATTAAAATTAGTTTAAACGTTTGAATACATAATTAAGGAGATGAACTCATCTCCTTTTAATTATATATAAATTGTATATTCATTATATCAATTAGACATTTTTTATTCATGCACAAAAGTTTTATACTATACAGTGTTAAAGGAATCAAGCATGCATGATAGCCATTAACGATGGAGGAATTAAAGTGAACAACGAGCGAATCCGTGACAAAAGATATTTAGATAAAGTTATGTCACCAAGTGATGCCGTTAAGTTTATTAAGCCTAATATGACTCTAGGAGTCAGTGGGTTTACCATTGCTGGTTATCCAAAAGTTATCGCAAAAGAATTAGGAAAACGTGCTGATGCCGGCGAAAAATTAGACTTAACAGTTTATTCGAGAGCATCATTAGGTGAAGAGTTTGATGGCGAATTGGCACGTAAGGGTGTTTTAAAAGCAAGAATGCCATATCAGACAAATAAAGATTTACGTAATCAAATTAATAAAGGTGCTATTTCTTATTATGATGTGCCATTAGGTCAAATGCCTTTATGGGTAAAAAACAATTATTTAAATCATATTGATGTTGCTATTATTGAAGCAACGGCAATTGACGAAAATGGTAATATTATTCCAACCACATCTGTAGGGGCTTCTAATACATATGTTCAATATGCTGATAAAATTATTATTGAAGTAAATACATATGTTCCAGCGAGTATGGAAGGTGTACATGATATTTATTCACCGGAAAAGGTGCCTAATACTAAACCTATAAACATCGTAAAAGTTGATGATCGTATTGGAACAACTTATATACCATGTGATTTTAATAAAGTTGTTGCAGTTGTATATAGTGATATTCCTGATAATGGTAGAAAAGTGGCACCAGTTGATGATGAATTTAAAATGATGGCATCAAATCTTATTGATTTTTTACATGAAGAAGTTAAAAAGAATAGATTACCAAATCCATTACCACCACTTCAAGCAGGTGTAGGAAGTGTATCTAATGCAGTTTTAAAAGGACTGAAAGATTCTGATTTTGAAAATTTAACAGTTTATTCGGAAGTGTTACAAGATTCAATTTTTGATTTGATAGATGCTGGTAAAGTTAAATGTGCATCTGGTACATCACTTACCATTTCAAAAGAACATCGCGATGAATTTTTTAAGAATTTCAATCGTTATAAAGACAAAATTATATTAAGACCACAAGAAATCAGTAATCATCCAGAAGTAATTAGACGACTAGGAGTCATAGCCATTAACACTGTTATTGAAGCCGACCTTTATGGTAATACAAATTCGTCATATATTGACGCATCAAGATTAATGAACGGTGTAGGTGGTTCAGGTGATTATTGTGAAAATGCTGGATTATCAATCTTTATTACTAAATCTACAGCAAAAAATGGATTACTTTCTTGTATTGTTCCTCAAGTGAGTCATGTTGATCATACTATTCATGAAATTCATGTGTTAATAACTGAACAAGGTGTGGCTGATTTAAGAGGATTAGATCCAATTGAACGTGCAATGACAATAATTGATCATTGTGCTCATCCAAAGTTTAAAAAATCATTATATGAATATTTACAAACTGCCATGATTACAAGTGAATATCACGAAAATCCGGTTAATTTAAAGGCAGCATTTGATTTTAAGAAGTATAGAAAATAGGGGGAAATAAAAATGGAAGATGTAAACAAAATGATAGATGAAATGGTAGCAAAAGCAAAAAAGGCACAAGTAGAATTTGAATCATTTAGCCAAGAACAAACTGATGCTATCGTTAAAGAAATTGGTAAGTATGTTTATGATCATGCTGAAGTTTTAGCAAAAAGAACAGTAGAAGAAAGTAAAATGGGAGTTTATGAAGACAAGGTTGCTAAATGTAAAGGTAAATCTAAATGTATTTGGAATAGTTTGAAAGATAAAAAATCTGTTGGAATTATTGATAAAGATGAAGAAAATGGTATTTATCGTGTTGCTAAAGCAAAAGGTCTTGTTGCTGCTGTTACTCCTGTAACTAATCCGGTTGTTACACCAATGTGTAATGCGATGTTTGCTTTAAAAGGTCAAAATGCAATTATTATTGCTCCTCATCCAAGAGCAGAAAAACTTAATAAAGATTTAATTGATGCTTTCCGTCAAATTTTGAAAAATCATCATGCTCCTGAAGATTTGATCCAAACAATTGAAAAATCATCGATTGATGCAACTAATGATCTCATTAAAAAAGTAGATGTCGTTGTAGCTACAGGCGGTGCTGGTATGGTTAAATCAGCATATTCAAGTGGTAAACCTGCATTAGGTGTTGGACCAGGGAATGTACAAACTATACTAGATCGTGACATTGATTTTGAAGATGCTGTAGAAAAAATTATTGTAGGTCGTACATTTGATAATGGTATTATTTGTTCAGGTGAACAAAGTGTTATGATTCCAAAAGAAAAATATGATGAAGTCATTGAATTATTTAAAAAACATGGTGTTTTCTATGTAGAAGATAGTGAAACTGCAAAGAAATTTGCTGATACAATCTTCCCTAATAATGGACCAATTAATCGTCAAGTTGTTGGACAAAGTGTACAAACTATTGCTAAGTTAGCAAATGTGGAAGTACCAGAAGGAACACGTATGATTTTGATTAAAGCACGTCATTTAGATAAATCTGAACCATTAACTCGTGAAAAAATGTGTCCAGTTATGATTAGTGCTCCATATGATACATTTGAAGATGCTGTTGCTCAAGCTCAAGGAGATTTAAATATTGAAGGTAAAGGACATACCGCATCACTACATAGTCATAATTTACAACATATTGAATATGCTGGTGAACATTTAACTGTAAGTAGATTAATTATTAATCAATCTTCTTCAACCGGTGCTGGAGGAAGCTTATATAATGGATTTGCTCCAACTACTACACTTGGATGTGGTTCTTGGGGAAATAACAGTATTTCTGAAAACTTAAATTATACACATCTTATTAATGTTTCACAAATCGGTTTCTATAATAAAGATAAAAAAATCCCAACTGATGAAGAGATTTGGGCATAGTGAAAGAAGGAAATTATATGCAACAAATTATATTTGAACCGGAACTTTATAAATTTAAGACAGTACACGAATTTCTTGAAGAATTTAAATTAACTGAAGATGATTTGATTCTAACAAACCAATATATCTATGAGCCATTCTTTAAAAAGGAAAATTGTCCAGCTCAGACAATTTTCCAGGAAAAGTTTGGAACAAGTGAACCTACTGATGTGATGGTTGATGCAATTTTAAAAGAGGCTTCAAAAAAACCATACAATCGAGTTATTGCCATTGGTGGAGGAAGTGTTATTGATATTGCTAAAGTAATGGCTGTATCAAATGGAGAAAATGTAGATGAATTATATGATCATAAAGATCAACTAGAAAAGCAACATTTCTTAATTATTATCCCTACTACTTGTGGTACTGGTAGTGAAGTGACTAATATCTCAATTATTAATCGTACTAGATTAGGAGTAAAAATGGGCTTAACTTCACCAAATTTATTTGCGGATCAAGCAATACTTATTCCAGAATTGCTTACTACTTTACCTTTTAAAGTATTTGCAACAATTTCAATTGACGCTTTAGTACATGCAGTTGAATCAAGTCTTTCTCCAAAGGCTACAGAATATACTAAATTATTTGGTTATAAAGCAATTGAAATGATTATTAAAGGATATCAAAAGATCATTGCCGAAGGAAAAGAAATATTACCAGAATTAATGGATGATTTTTTAACGGCAAGTAATTTTGCAGGGCTCGCTTTTGGTACAGCAGGATGTGCTGCTGTACATGCACTAAGCTATCCTCTAGGAGGAACATATCATGTTCCTCATGGTGAAAGTAACTACGCAATGTTTACGGGTGTTTTGAAAAATTATAAAGAAATTAAGAGTGATGGTGAGTTAGATAAGATGGAAAAATATCTTTCAAACTTATTAGGTTGCGAACAAAATCATGTTTATGATGCTTTGGAATATTTGCTAAATCATATTCTTCCTAAAAAACCATTACATGAATATGGAGTAACAAAAGAAGATTTAGATACATTTACTGATAGTGTTCTACAAACTCAAGGAAGGTTAATGGCTAATAATTTTGTTCCACTTGATCGAGCTAGAGTTTACAAAATTTATAGTGAGTTGTACTAATAATAAAACCCATTGGTTAATCCAATGGGTTTTATAACATACTGATATCTTTATTCATTCCTGTTAAATGCATATACTCATTTTTTACATTATTAAGTAATTGTAAAAATGACCACTCAATATTTGTTTCTGTAACAATGGCTTTTAAAGGAATAAAGGGAATGTTGGCTTTTTGGAATATTTGTAATAAAACGTCAACTTGTTTATCGTCAAATCCAGAAAGAACCATCATTTCATCTTGAGGAACTTCTTTGATTTTATCAGTCGATCTTTTATAATCACTGTTTCCTAAAAGATAGCCAACTGGATTCATTAAATCTTTTGTTTTAACGATAACAACTTTTACATCCAGTTTTTTTAAAATAGAAATCATTGCTTTACCAGGTTCGGTTTTGTCTATGTTATATAATAATACAGTCTCTTCCATAATATCTCCTCGCTGATAACTAGATTATCACATTTAACTTCTTCTAGCAACTGTGATACACTTGATAGTGGTGATGAAAATGAAAGAATTATTGGATATTGTTGATGAATTAGGAAATCCTACCGGTAAAGTTGTTGAAAGAGAAATAGCACATCAAAAAGGGATTAGACATCGTACATCTCATGTATGGTTAGTAAGAAAAAGAAATAATAAGGTACAAGTTCTATTACAAAAAAGAAGTCATAATAAGGATTCATTTCCTGATTGTTATGATATTTCTAGTGCTGGACATATTCCTGCGGGACAAGATTATGCTGAATCAGCGTTAAGAGAACTTTATGAAGAACTGGGATATCGAGCAAAATCAGAAGATTTAATTTATTGTGGAAAAAGAAGTTTTCGTCTAGATGAAAATTTTCATCATCGAGAATTTCATGATTTTCAAGTATCAGCAATTTATATGATATGGTTGGATTTACAAGAAACAGATTTTAGATTACAAAAAGAAGAAGTATCAAGCGTAAAGTGGCTAGATCTAGATGAATGTATGCAAGCAGTAAAAAATAATACAATCAAACATTGTATTTATCTTGATGAACTCGAGATAATTTATAAAAAAATCATTGACATTCATACTGCAAAATAGTATTATTTTATGGCAATAAATGATAGCAGCACATAGAGTTTTAAGTTATGCGTTAATATCATCATGATTGTAGAGTACCTAGCTGCAATGGGAAATACTTAATATTGACACATTTTAAATGATCTATGAATGTTATTGTTTTATGCAAATAAAACAATACGGAGGAAAGAAAGAATGGCTCGTTATACAGGACCACAATGGAAATTATCACGTCGTTTAGGATTCTCTACTTTAGAAAATGGTAAAGAATTAAACAGAAGAGCATATGCTCCAGGTGAACACGGACAAAAAAGAAAAAAACAAACTGAATATGGATTACAATTAGCTGAAAAACAAAAAGTAAGACATATGTATGGAGTTAATGAAAAACAATTCCATAACACATTTAAACAAGCTGGTAACATGGAAGGTATCACTGGTTATAACTTCTTATGTTTATTAGAAAGAAGATTAGACAATGTTGTTTACAGATTAGGTTTTGCGCCAACTAGAAGAGCTGCAAGACAATTAGTAAACCATGGACATTTCTTAGTAAATGGTGTTAAAACTGATATCCCATCATTCAGAGTTAATATTGGTGATGTTATTTCAGTTAAAGAAAAATCATTAAACTTAGCTGTAATTAAATCTAGTTTAGAAAACAAAGTTGCAACTCCTGCATTCGTAGAAGTTGATGAAAACAAATTAACTGGTAAATTAACTCGTTTACCTGAAAGATCTGAATTAAACCAAGAAGTTAATGAAGCATTAATTGTTGAATACTACAACAGAATGGGATAATTTGATTATTCTTTCAAACTCTTCACTTATGTGGAGAGTTTTTTTTGCGAAGAGATAGTTTTTTGTAGAACCTGTTATCTAATTTTGATATAATAGATAAGAAAGAAAAATAAGGAGGTCTTTTATGTCGGATAGTAAAGTGTGTATAGCTTTAGACTTTAAAACTAAAGCAGATGTTGAAAACTTTTTAAAACAATTTGAAGGTGAAAAATTGTATGTAAAAGTAGGAATGGAATTGTTTTATGGACAAGGAATTGAAATGGTAGAAATGATCAAAAAGATGGGACATAAAATCTTTTTAGATTTAAAATTACATGATATTCCAAATACAGTAAAAAGCGCAATGCGTCAATTAGCGAAACTTGATGTAGACATGATCAATGTTCATGCTTCAGGTGGTGTCGAAATGATGAAAGCAGCTATTGAAGGTTTAGAAGAAGGTAAAGTTGGCGATAAAAGACCACTATGTATTGCTGTTACATGCCTTACATCTTTAGACCAAGATGTTTTAGATAATCAACTTTTAATCCATGAGCCATTAGATCAAGTTGTTTTAAAATGGGCTAGCAATGCTAAAGAAGCGGGGTTAGATGGTGTGGTTTGCTCACCATTAGAGTCAAAAATTATTCACGATCATTTAGGAGAAGATTTTTTAACAGTAACACCAGGTATTCGCTTAGCTACAGATAATGTTAATGATCAAAAACGTGTAACAACTCCTGCTATGGCAAGAGAATTAACTTCTAGTTATATTGTTGTAGGACGTACTATTACAGGTTCAAATAATCCTGTAGAAACATACAAAAAGGTATATCAAGATTTTCAAGGTTAAGGAGAAATAAAATGGAAGAAAACAAATTAATTGCTAAAGATTTACTAGATATTAAGGCAGTCTTTTTAAGACCAAATGAACCATTTACATGGGCAAGTGGTATTAAGTCACCAATCTATTGTGATAACCGTTTAACTTTATCTTATCCTCGTGTAAGAAAAGATATTGAACAAGGATTAGCTGATTTAATCAAAGAAAAGTTTCCAAATGCAGAATGTTTAATGGGTACAGCAACAGCTGGTATTGCTCATGCTGCATTAGTCGCTGATATTTTAGACTTACCAATGGGTTATGTACGTGGTGGTGCTAAATCTCATGGACGTAATAATCGTATTGAAGGTGAAGTTAAAGAAGGAATGAAAGTTGTTGTTATTGAAGACTTAATTTCTACTGGTGGTTCTTCTCTTGAATGTGTTCAAGCTTTAAGAGATGCTGGATGTGAAGTTGTTGGGCTTGTTGCCATTTTCACTTATGGTTTAGAAAAAGCAACTGTTAATTTCGAAAATGCTAACTGTCAATATGCAACTCTTACTAACTATGATACGTTAATTGAAGTTGCTAAAGCGCATGATTATATTAAAGAAGCAGATATGGAAAAATTAAAAGCTTGGAAAGTTGATCCAAGTGATGAATCTTGGATGAATAAATAGTTTTTATAAGACCTGAATGTTGATACCACAACTGGAGGGTTTTTTCTTTTTATTTATATTGTATTTTTTATGTGGTATAATTATAATGCTATGTAGAAGTTTTTTGGAGGATACATATGATAAAAAGTATTAAATATGTTTTAAAAGAAAATTTCTCAAATCTATATCGTATTTATTGTATTTCAAAATATGAATTATTATCAGATATGAGAGATTCAAGATTGGGTGTTTTTTGGAATTTTGCGAATCCAGCAATTCAGATAATTACATATTATTTTGTTTTTGGTTTAATAATGAATAGAAAGGCTGTAGGAAAGATTCCTTTTATTCAATGGATGTTATGTGGAATGGTTGTATGGTTCTTTATAAGTCCTTGTATAACAAATGGAGCTAATGCGATTTATTCTAAACGTAATGTTATTACAAAAATGAAATTTCCAGTTTCGGTTTTACCTGCAACAGTAGTTGGAAAAGAATTATTTAATCATTTTTGTTTAATGTTGATACTGGTTACTTTTTTACTAACCCAAGGAATTATGCCTTCACTTTATTGGCTTGAATTGATATATTATCTTTTTGCTACAATTTGTTTAACAGTTTCACTTGCAATGATTACTTCGGTGTTAAATATGTTAGCACGTGATACGAGAAAGCTTATTCTTGCTTGTATGCGTTTATTACTCTATTTAACACCTATCTTATGGCCGATTTCTCGTTTACACAAATTTGGATGGCAAATGGCTGTAAGATATATTATGAAGGCAAATCCAATTTACTACATTGTCTGTGGCTATAGAGATTGTTTCTTGTACCATCATGGTATTTTATTTTACTGGAAACAGATGTTATTTTTCTGGGTATTTGTGATAGTTATTTTCGCTATAGGTAGTGCTATGATGTATAAATTCAAACATAAATTTATTGATATGATTTAGGTGATAACGATGAAAGATTATGCAATTAAATTTGAACATGTTTCAAAAATATATAAATTAAAGAAAAAAAATGACGGAAAATCTAAAAGTGCTATCACGCAAAGATTTTATGCATTAAAAGATATCTCATTTGAAATACCCAAAGGAGAAGTTGTAGGAATATTAGGAACAAATGGATCCGGAAAATCAACATTATCCTTAATTTTAGCAGGGATTAGTCAAATTGATGAAGGTATAATGGATATTAATGGTGAACAAGCATTAATAGCAATTAATACCGGATTAGACATGCAATTAACAGGTTTAGAAAATATTAATGTAAAAGGGGCACTTTTAGGGCTTTCTAAAAAACGCATTCAAGAGATTACAGACGGTGTTATTGAATTTGCAGAATTAGGGGACTTCTTATATCAGCCTGTGAAAAAATATTCAAGCGGGATGAAATCAAGATTAGGATTTTCTATCTCCTTATATTTAAATCCTGATATTATTATTGTTGATGAAGCCTTATCGGTTGGAGATAAAGGATTTGCTCAAAAATGTTTGGATAAAATGAATGAATTAAAAGATGAAGGTAAAACCATTATTTTCATTTCCCATTCATTACCTCAAGTGCGTGGCTTTTGTAAAAAAGCAATGTGGATAGAAGGTGGAAAATTAAAAAGGTATGGTGATGTTCAAGAAGTTTGTGATGAATATGCAGAGTATGTTGATTTTTATAACGGATTGACAAAGAAAGAAAAAGCAAAAATGCGAGATGAGAAATTTGCTCAGCGTATTGTCGAACATCCACAAATTGGTTTTTGGGAAAAACTATTAGATAAATTAAAAAGGTAGGAGATTAAAATGAAAAAAGTAATAACTTATGGTACATTTGATTTATTTCATGTTGGACACCTTAATATTATCAAGAGAGCTAAAGCATTAGGGGATTATTTAATTGTTGCAGTAAGTAGCGATGCTTTTAATGCTCAAAAAGGAAAGAAAGCTTATCATAGCGATAAGGATCGTAAAGCTATTCTAGAAGCGATTCGTTATGTTGATGAAGTGATTTATGAAGAATCATGGGATCAAAAGATTAGAGATGTTCAAGAACATGATGTTGATGTTTTTGTTATGGGTGATGATTGGAAAGGTAAATTTGATTTTCTAAAGGATTATTGTGAAGTTGTCTATTTACCTAGAACAGAAGGTATTTCAACAACAAAAATTAAAGCTGATTTAAAAGATTAATATCGAGGAGGGGTAAATGTGAAATTAAGTATCATTGTTCCATATGATGGTTATCCTCATTATTTAGTTGATTGTTTAGCAAGTATTGATGAACAAAAGATAGATGATTATGAAACATTATTATTAGTTAATGAAAATCATGAGGAAATAAATGAGTTAATTGAACAATATAAAAATAAAATTCATTTAAATGTTATTGTTTGTGGTGAGGTATCATCAGTAGCAACAAAACGTAATATTGGCTTAAATGAAGCAAAAGGGGAATATATTTATTTTTTAGATTGTGATGATTATTTATTAAAAGATTCACTTTCTCTATTAATTGATGAAGCAAAGGAAAATAATGAAGATTTAATTTTAGGTCAAAGAAGAATAACATGGTTTAAAAAACAAGTTTTTGAAACTATGGGTGATGAAAAAAATGATGAACTGGATTTAAAAGATAAAGATCATGATCGCCATGAAAAATTTATAGAAAAAGATTATAGTCAATGCGATCAGCCAATTCATCAAAGGATGATTGATGAATTAATAAGAGGAAAAAAAGGGTTTAAAAATGTATCTGTTTTAAATATATTAATTAAAAGGAATTTAATTGATCAACATCATTTACGTTTTAATGAAGATTTTAAATATTATTGTGATTTTCCTTTTGTAATACAACTTGTACAGTATGCACAAAGTTTTTTTAAGATTAATCAAACAACGTATATTAAAAGAAAACATAATGATCCGGTTAATGCACCAGCATTATCACAAATTAAAGACCCTGAACATAAATTTGATGAATTTATTGATGTATATCGTTATTCTATTCATTTAGTTGATTACCAAAGTCCTTTACGTTATTATATTGATTCTAAAATTGTTAAGTATTATAGTAATTACTTTGCTAAGAAAATAAGACGTAGTTTAGATGATAAGTGGCGTGAAGAACGTTTTGAAACGATGGCGTCATTATTGGATGAAGTAAGAGATGACTTATTAAAAAATATTTCTCGTTATCAACGAAAAATGGTTAAATTGGCAAGAAAACGTGATTTAAAAACAACAAAAGTAGTCATTGCTCGTCATTTGGCCAAAAGAAAAGCAAAAATGGTTCTAAAAAACAAGAATGAACTTAATAAGTATTTATACCGTCATAAATATATTAATGAACCAATAGAAGAAAACTGGATTATGTTTGAAACTTTTATGGGAAAAAGTTATGCAGATTCTCCGAAATATATTTATGAATATTTAGCTAAAAATTATCCAGGAAAATATCAGTTTATATGGGTATTAAATGATAAAAATACAAAGTTGCCTTATGAAGGCATTGTTGTAAAAAGATTTACTAAGAAATATGCTTATTATTTGGCTAAATCTAAATATTTTGTTTTTAATATTCGTCAACCGTTATGGTTTAGAAAACGAGAAGGTCAAGTGTTTTTAGAAACATGGCATGGAACACCATTAAAAAGACTTGCTTTTGATCAAGAAGAGGTAACTGCAGCTTCACCAACATACAAAGCTCAATTTTATCGTCAAAAACAAGAATGGGATTATCTTATTGCAGCTAATCATTTTTCAAGCGAAATTTTTAAAAGTTGCTTCATGTACGATGGCAATATGCTGGAAATTGGCTACCCTCGTAATGATTTATTGTATAATCCTAATAAAGATGAAATTGCCAGAAAGTTAAAAGAAAAATTAAAAATACCAACACATAAAAAAACGATTCTGTATGCTCCTACTTGGAGAGATGATGAATATTATGGAAAAGGTCAGTATAAATTTAAATTAAAACTAGATTTAGAAATGATGAAAGAAAAACTAGGTGATGAGTATGTAGTGTTATTAAGAACACATCATTATATTGCAGATGCTTTAGATATAACTGGTTTAGAAGATTTTGCTTTTAATTTAAGTAAGTATGATGATATTACAGAAATTTATTTAATTTCGGATATTTGTATTACTGACTATTCTAGCGTGTTCTTTGATTATGCAAATTTAAAACGACCAATGTTATTTTATACTTATGATCTAGACAAATATAGAGATGTTTTAAGAGGTTTTTATATTGATATGGAAAAAGAATTACCTGGTCCTTTATTGTTTACTACAGAGGCAGTCATTGATGCTCTTATGAATATTGATGATTTATCTGCTAAGTATGCACATCGATATCAATTATTTTATGATAAATTCTGCTCAATTGATGATGGTAATGCATCAAAAAGAGCGGTTGAGGCAGTATTTAAATAAGGGGAATGACCCCTTATTTTTTAAAAGGAGGATTTTTATGATAAGGTTCGTTAAAAATTTTTTAGGAAAAGCAATTAAAATATGTTATCGACTTGTGTATCGTTTTGTACCATCAAATTCTAAAACTGTTTTATTTATTGCATTTCATGGAAGAGGATATTCAGATAATCCTAAAGCGATTTATGAATATATGAAAAGCCAACCAGAATTTCAAGATTATCATTTTATTTGGGCTATAAAAAACCATCGTAAAAAGAATATAAAGATATCAGGTGCTCAAATCATAGAATATTTTTCAATACCTTATTTTTATTATTTGGCACGCAGTCATTATTGGGTTGTCAATTGTAAATTACCAGGATATGTTTTAAAAAAGCCAAACCAAGTTTATTTGCAAACATGGCATGGCACACCACTTAAAAAACTAGCATATGATATAGAAGTACCTAAGGGGACAACCTTTTATCGTAGCGGTATGAGTGAAGAAAGTATGCATGAGACATATGCACAAGATGTAAAAAAATATAATTATATGATTTCACCAAGTCGTTTTACAACAGAAGTATTTCAAAGCGCTTTTAGGATTAATAAAGAGCGTCTTATTGAAACGGGTTATCCTAGAAATGATATTTTGTCATTATATAGCCAAGAAGATATTATTAAAATAAAAAAAGAATTAGACATACCTTTAGATAAAAAGGTGATTTTGTATGCACCAACATGGAGAGATAATAGTTTTGTCGCTAAGGGGTATACATTTAAATTAGAAGTTAATTTTGATCAATGGAAAAAAATCTTAGGGAACGATTATGTTGTTATTTTTAAACCACATTATTTAATTGTAAATGATTTTGATATGAGTAAATATAAAGGTTTTGTCTATCCAATCGAGCCAAGTCAAGATATTAGTAGTCTTTATTTGATCTCGGATATTTTAATTACTGATTATTCTAGTGTATTCTTTGATTATGCTATTTTAAAACGACCAATATATTTTTATATGTATGACATAGAACAATATCGAGATCAACTAAGAGGATTTTATTTAGATATTTATCATGATTTACCTGGAGAAATTTTAGATAATGAAGATGATTTGCTTACAAAAATTGTAGAACAAGATTATGATTATCATAAACTAGAATCTTTTAATCAAAGATTTAATAATCATGAAGATGGATATGCATCTAAGCGTGTTGTAGATATCGTATTTAAGTAGGTGATGTCATGAAAATAAAAAAGATTGTTTTAAATATTATATTAGGATTTATTAACATCTTTGTAAAATTTAAAAAGATTAATCCTCGTCAAGTTGCTTTTGTTTCACTTGAAGCTCATTATTTGGATTCGGATTTGAAACTTATTTATGATGAATTAAAAAAAGATCCAACGATACAAATAAAAAAAGTGTTAATAAACTATGATAAAAAAACGCTTATTAACAACTTTCTTTATATGCTTAATTGTATAAAACAAATTTATATTATTAACACCTCTCAAGTTGTATTAATTCGAGATAACAATTATGTTATTTCAAAATTTAAAAGACCAGGCGTGATTGTTATTCAAGTATGGCATGCTTGTGGTGCGATAAAAAAATTTGGCAATGTCATCAAAAGAGAGTACCTTATTAATAATTATGATTATGTTATTGCAAATAGTGATTATTGGAAAGAACCTTACAGTCAGGCATTTCATGTTAATAAAAGTCATGTTCTCACAACTGGTATTCCAAGAGTTGATCATTTGTTTGATCAACATTATCTTGAAAAAACAAGAAAGAAACTATTTGAACAATATCCTCAGTTGATTAATAAAAAAATAGTTCTTTATGCACCAACGTTTAGAGGCAATATTTATCAAGGATTTAGAAGTATTGACTTTGATGGCAAGAAACTGTTGGAACAATTACCCGATGATTATATATTACTATATAAATTTCATCCATTATTAAAAATCAATCATATCTACTATGATGATAAGAGAATTTTCAATATGAATGAAGAAGATACGCATGATTTATTTACTATTGCTGATTTTTTGGTTTCTGATTTTTCATCAATTATTTTTGATTTTTCTATATTAGAAAAACCAATGTATTTTTATGTTCCAGATTTAAATGAATATTTAGATTCTTTAGGATGTTTCGTGGATTATCAAACAATGCCAGGACCTATTTGTTTTGAATTAGAAGAATTAGCTCGTGCCATTTTAAATCATGAAAGTGGAAATATTGTAGAATTTAAAAACAAATTTTTTAAATATCAAGATGGTCAAAATACAAAAAGAGTTGTTCAATTGATAAAAGAATATGTAAAGGACGTGTAAAATACACGTCCTTTGTTACTTAATACTTTCTAAATAAGGTATCACATCGTCTAAAGAATTAACAATTAAAGTTGTTTTTTTCTTAAATTCGGGTTCGGGATATTTCATATCAGGAACACAGATAACTTTTATATTTCCGCTATATGCAGCTTGAATACCCGCTTCACTATCTTCTAGTACTATGGCTTGTTGAGAATCTACATTTAGCTTTTGACAAGCTGTGAGAAATATTTCGGGATGAGGTTTTCCATGAGTAACTTCATCACCACAAATGATATCATCGAAGAATTGATAAATACCAGCGTTATTTAAAATTTTATCAACTCGATTACGAGCACTGCTTGTTGCTACAATGGTTTTATAATTATGTTCTTTTAAATAATGAAGTAATTCAGTAAGTCCTTTTTTAATAGGTACTTCTTGTTCTAGTCTTTCATCAATAGCAACATGGACATCATCCCATACCTCTTTCATTGGAAAATCTTGACCAAAATTGTCATAAAATACTTGGCAGATTCCTTGCTTGTTTTTTCCTAAACATTGACGATACGTAGGTTCATTAAATGAATATCCAAGTTGTGATAGTTTTTTTACATATTCTTCATAAGTGACTCTTTCGCTATCGATCATTAAACCATCCATATCGAATATTACGGCTTTAATCATTATATCAACTCCTTTAACGCTATTATCATAACATAAGCTTTGAAGTATTGAAGTTGTTTTCAATTCTTGAAAGAATAATCTTTAAATTTATACATAAGTTATTTTAGGAGGGTAAATATGATTAATAGGGGAGATATTTATTACGCTGATCTTTCGCCTGTGATGGGAAGTGAGCAAGGAGGAGTAAGACCGGTACTTGTTTTACAAAATAATAAAGGAAATAAATATTCGACAACAGTGATTATTGCACCAATTTCATCTAAACTAACAAAAAATCCTATTCCTACTCATGTTATTATTCAATGTGATTCACTTGAAAAAAAATCAGTGATTTTATTAGAACAAATCCGAACTATTGATAAAATCAGATTTCAAGAGAAATTAGGTACTTTGAGTGATTATTTTATGCGTAAAGTGAATGACGCAATTAAAACAAGTTTGGATTTGAAATAGTTTCCAATAAGTTAGATATTTGTTATAATGTCTACATTGGAGGAATATTATGAATATTTTAGATATTAAAGCTAAAGCTGAAGATGCTTTATCACGTCAAAAAAATTATATAAATGTTCTTATTTTTATGGGAATATTTCATATAGTTATTACAACATTATGTTCATTATTTACTGGAACAATTGGAACGGTAGTAAGTCTTATTTTATGGATTGTATTTTTGCCTTTTGAACATGGATACATAGTGTCATCTTTAAAATTAGTCAACAATTATGATGATCAATTGGATGTTCAAAAGGATGGACTTGTTAGCTTTTATCGTTTTAAAGAATTATTTTCAACTTATTTTATTTATAATTTTTTACTTGTAGTTATTGAAATTATTATTGTGATTTTTTTATTGCTTATTGGATTAGTTATTATTCCAAAAAGTCAAATATTAGATTTGAAAGATGCTTTTTCACAAATGTTAACAATGTTACCTTATGCTAATGGTGTTTCTTCTATGACATCACAAGTTTCTATGAATATTGATGGATTAGCTTCTATTGCTTCATATTTGGTTTTAATTGGATTTGTTCTTTTGGTAGTTACTATTTACTATGTTACTGCATTTAGTTTAACACCTTATATTTTAGAAAAATATAAATTAACAGGTTTTGTAGCGATGAAGGAATCTTATCGATTAATGAAAAATAATAAATGGACATTAATCAAATTATATTTATCATTTATTGGGTGGCTTTTGGTATCAGTAATTTTTGTCAACATTATTTCTATACTATTATCAATATTTCCTTTAGGTATCATAACAACTTTAATAACAAATATTATTAGTGTTTTTATTGCAGTTCATTTGGTAGATGCTAAATTATATACTTGTTTAGCAGTCTTTTATGAAGAAATTGACTATGCTGATAAGAATGTAGGTAATCAAGAATAAAGGGGTTTTATATGGATAATCAATTTGCTGGACAACTTAATGGTAAACAAAAAGCTTGGGGTTTTATTGTTTTATTACCTTTGTATTTTTATGTAATTCCTGCAGTTGTTAATTTTGTTATATATATGTTGGTTAAATATGGTGTTTTACCTGTTGATCAAAATATGCTTGGTGTTTATTTGAATCTTTTTTCGGGTTTATTGTCATTGATTTGTGCCTATGTTATTTTCAAAGATTTTATTAAAGATAATTTTATAAAGTTTAAGGAGCATTTGTTCGAAAATGTTGCCTGGTCCATGACATTTGGGATTGCTAGTGTTTATATATTTTCAATTATTGCTAATATCATTATTAATTTATTGATAGATACATCATCACACAGTGCAGCAAATCAAACGTTATTTGAAACTTACTTAGGTAGTAGTATGTTATGGATGATAGTACAATCGGTAATTATTGCACCTATGTTAGAGGAATTTATATTTAGGGGTCTTATATTTAGAACTTTAAGGAAATATAATAAAGTGTTTGCACATATTGTCTCGTCATTTGTTTTTGGATTTATTCATATATATACTGGATTGTTTGCAGGCGATTTGAGCCAATTAGCTTACTTATTTTCATATGGATTGATGGGATTTGCATTTTCTTTAGCGTATGAAAAAAAAGGAACAATTTTTGTTCCTATAACAATTCATATGTTAAATAATTTTATAGCAGTTGCTATTATAGTATTTCAAAGTATATTTCATTAGTCTAAATCAATTGATTTAGACTTTTTTGATACGAGGAGAAATAAGAATGAGAAAAATTAAAAAAAATCAAGTATCTCGTCATTTTAAAGGTAAATTCTATTTTGTGGAAGATATAGCCTATGATAGTGAAACGATGAAGCAAGTTGTGGTTTATCGTCAATTATATGATGATAAACAACTCTTTGTAAGAAGTCTTGAAATGTTTTTATCACCAGTTGATCATGATAAATATCCTCATGCTCAACAAAAATATCGATTTGAGGAATATGATTTTGATAACAAAAAACAAGCTTAATTAGCTTGCTTTTTGTTTGGAGTATTTAAAATAATCTGATATTTTAGTTTTAAACAAAAATAGTATTGGTAG
>NZ_QUIN01000026.1:0-2740 GCF_003480255.1 Erysipelatoclostridium sp. AM42-17
ATTATAAACAGTTCTCTTTAGAATTGTCCAATAAAGTGTAACCTATCCAATTTACCACTCTGACCCATTCCATCTGATTACGAGCTTTCAATTCTTCTGTAATCCCCTGCCGCTCCATCATCTGACGCACCAGAATATCCATCCTTTCCTGTGCTTCATCGTCTACAGCATTCAGATGTTCTGTCAATCTGTCTTCCAACATATACAGTGAATACATTGCCGGACGATGCTCTTTCAGATATGTTTTCCGCATCATTCCATATTTCGCATAATGCAGTTCTTCATCTGTACCGATAAGATTCGGATAATAAATTCCATCTGCGCCAAGTGTGTAGGTTCCACCCATTTTTCAAATGTGCTTTTCATGTGTTATTCCTCATTGAAATCAGTGATGTCCTTAGATCATCGTAAAATATTTCAGGGCAGCCTTGATAGCTTCTTCCTTCTCTTTCGAGCATTGTGGAACTCTTGCATTTTCTGATTTTGGAAGATTATAGTTTTCTACCACTTCAATTCCACATTTACGTTTTACCTGAGAAATATATAAATTTGAAACCTTCAAGCCAAATTCTTTCAGCACATAATCTTTGATTTCCTGATAGGTTGCTTTCAACTCGGCACTGGTAGCATACAGCTCGTCCAGGTCTAAGTCAATCTCTATCGTATCATCTGGTTTTTGTTGGGACAAAAGAACAACCGTCTCAACATGACTGGTATACGGAAACATATCATATAAATACATATCTTGGGTTACATAACCATACTTTTTAAACATCAATAAATCTCTTACTTGGGTTGTAGGATCACATGAAATGTAAACAACCTGTTTAGGCTGTAATTGATTTGTAGCTTGAATGAATTCTTTCGTTGATCCACTACGAGGTGGATCCATAATCAAGATATCTACTTTTTGTTTCTCTTTAGCCATATCTTTCATAAAAGATGTAGCATCTGCATTAATAAAATGAATATTCTCTATCTTATTCATTCTTGCATTATTTTTAGCGTCTTTTACAGCATCTTTATTTAATTCTACACCGATGACTTGTTTGACTTGATTTGAAAGTGTCATTCCTATTGTTCCTATACCACAATAAGTATCAATAGCGACTTCATTACCTTTTACATTTAATAAAGATAAAGCTTTTTGATATAATGCTACACATTGATCATGATTAATTTGATAAAAAGATTTTGATGATATTTTATATTGTAAACCGCACAATTCATCTACAATAAATCCTTTTCCATAAAGAACTTTCTCTTCTTGTCCTAAAACTATTGGTGTTTTCCTTTTATTAACATTCATCACAATGGTTTTAATAGAAGGAAATGCCTTTACTAATTCCTGACAAAAGTTTTTAGATCCTTTCATCATATTTTCATTACATACAAGTACAACCATTGTTTGGTCTGTTTGTACTGCCCTTCTAATTAATACATGTCTTAAAAAACCTCTTTGTCTTTTTTCATCATAAATAGATACTCGATATTTCTTTAACATTCTTTGTATTTTTTTTAATATCTCATCCATAATAGGTTCATGTAATAAACACGTATCATAAGGCACAATACGATGACTACTTTCTTCATACAATCCATATTGATATTGTTGATTAAAAGCAACAATAACTTTATTACGATATCCAGTTTCATGAGGTGAACCTTGAATATCATGTACATTTATTTTAAGATTATTTTTCTTAACTAATTGTTTAATTTTATTTGTTTTATCTAATAACTGTTGGTGATATGATTCATTACTATAAAAACATCCACCACACCTTTTAAATATCGAACAATTGGTTTTCATACATTCCATCCTTTACACTTTAGATACAATTATTATATCATAAGTGACATTGTTTGAAGAGAATAATAAGTAGTGTTATAATCTAAATCGAGGTGAAAATATGAGTAAAGTAGATATTATTTCTGGCTTTTTAGGAGCTGGAAAAACAACATTAATTAAGAAATTAATTAATGAAGCTTATTATGATGAAAAGATTGTATTAATAGAAAATGAATTTGGAGAAATTGGTATTGATGGTACCTTCCTTCAAGATTCAGGTGTCACTATTAATGAAATGAATTCTGGATGTATTTGTTGTAGCTTAGTTGGTGATTTTGAAACATCACTTAAAGAAGTGTTAGAAACATATCATCCTGATCGTATCATTATTGAACCATCAGGAGTAGGTAAATTAAGTGATGTTATCAAAGCAGTACAAGATGTTCACAGTCATGATATTGAACTAGATCATTTTATTACTGTTGTAGATGCTAAAAAATGTCGTATGTACATTAAAAACTTTGGTGAATTCTATAATAACCAAGTTGAATATGCTTCACTTATTGTGTTAAGCCGTAGTCAAGACTTAACAGAATTCCAATTAAATGAATGTTTAGAATTATTGAAAAATATTAATAATCAAACTCCTATCATTACTACACCATGGGATAAACTTGATGGTCAAGATATTTTAAATGCTGGTCTTGTAGATTTACAACATGAAATCTTAGAAGATGAACATGATCACGAATGTTGTGGTCATCACGAACATGATCACGATCACGAATGTTGTGGTCATCACGAACATGATCACAATCACGAATGTTGTGGACACCATGAACATGATCACGACCACGAATGTTGTGGACACCATGAACATGATCACGACCACGAATGTTGTGGACACCATGAACATGATCACGACCACGAATGTTGTGGACACCACGA
>NZ_QUIN01000026.1:2750-34572 GCF_003480255.1 Erysipelatoclostridium sp. AM42-17
CCACGAATGTTGTGGACACCACGATCATGATCACGAATGTTGTGGAGGACATCATCATCACCATGCTGATGAAGTATTCCAAAGTATTGGCTTTGATACAGCTAAAAAATACAGCAAAGGAGAATTATCTGATATCTTAAATAAATTAAGCAACGAAAATGTTTTACGTGCTAAAGGATTTGTTGATAGTGATGATACAGACTGGTGGTATTTTGATTTAGTACCAGAAGAATTTGAAATTCGTTTAGGAAAGCCAATGTATACAGGTAAAATTTGTGTTATTGGTAAAGATATTGATGAAAATAAAATGAAGGAATTATTTTTAGGATAGTATGGAAAATAAAGTAAGAGTCTATTTATTTACAGGATTTTTGGAAAGTGGGAAAACATCATTTATTCAAGATACTGTTTTAAATGATGATTTTCATTATAATGAAAAAACCCTTATTCTTTCCTGTGAAGAAGGTGTTGAAGCTTATAATGAAGAAACCTTAAAAAAAGCTGATTGTGATGTCGTTTACGTAGATGATGAATCAACGATTACGCCTGATTATTTAAGTGAACTTAACCAAAAATATCATCCAACTCAAGTTATGGTTGAATATAATGGTATGTGGAATAGTCAAGAGTTCATTCACGAAAAATGTATTGATCCATGGATGGTTGTCCAAGTCCTTACAACAATCAACGCTGAAACATTTGATATTTATTATAATAATATGCGAAGCCAATTCGTAGATCACGTTACTCAAAGTGATTTGGTTATTATTAATAGATGTGATAAAAACACTAAAAAATACGTAGTACGTGGCAGTATTAAATCTTTAAATCCTCGTGCTCAAATCATTTATGAAAACAAAAATCATCAAATAGAAAACATTACCAGTGATGATTTACCATATCAATTAAGTGATGAATATATTGAAATCAAAGATATGGATTATGGTATTTTCTGTATGGATATTATGGAACACCCAGAAAACTATGAAAATAAAACTTTAAAACTTAAAGCTCAAGTTATTGGTAGAGATAAAATTTTAAAAAATGGTTTTGTTTTTGGTAGACAAGCCATGGTATGTTGTAGTGAAGATACGCAATTATTAGGACTTGTATGTGTAAGTCCTCTTGCTGATAAATTGATTCCTCATGAATGGTTAACTCTTGAGGGCACAATTGCTGTAGAATTTGATGATTCTATTCAAAGTCAAATTCCTATTTTATATGTTGATAAAATAGAACCTGCTAAACCATTAGATAATGATTATGTTACATTTGATTAGAAGTCTTAGACTTCTTTTCTTTAAAAATAAAAAAGGCCGAAGCCTTTTTTATTTTTAGAGAAAAGAGATATCTATTATTTACCTGGCATATCTATTCCAGAATTTATGATATCAAAATCATAAATTAAAGAGAAGAACGAATTATTGAAGATGTCTTTGTTAAAATGTTTTAGGTAAATGTGTTTTTTATATTGTTCACTTAATTTGATGGAAAGGTAAATATAATGTTACAATATAATGTCTTCAATATTTAATTATGTTGTTTTCTCTTTACAAGTATAATTTATCACAATTTGTCTTTTGTTAAAACATTTTAGGGTCATCATGTAACATGTAACCGACTTTGAAACAAAATGTTAAGATATTCTCTTTTTAATGAATATAATACCTAATAAACTCATCATCAATATCACAAATAATCCAGTTAAGTTTGTAGAATCAGTATCTTTTGTTTCTACATTTTCTTTTTTATTTACATTTTCGTTCACTGTTTTATTTTCTTGAACAGTATCATTTGATCCTGTTTTATCATTATTCACTTTTTCAATTTGTTTATAAGCATTTTGTAGTGAACTATACATTTGATCAATTTCTGCTTGAGTTGCATTATCATTATTTAATAATTCTTTACTTTGATTCAATAAAGTAATAAGTTTACCTGTATTTTGATATTGACCTAAATCAAGTTTTTCTATTTCTTTAACAAGTTGACTCAATTTGTTTTTGTCAGCTTTTAAAACTAAACTATTTAACATAGTTGTTAAAGATTTTGTCATATCATCTATTTCTGTTTGTGTCACATCTACTTTATCTAATAATGCTTTTGCTTTTGCAACCTCACTGTCAAGTTTTAATAATGAAGCAGGTGTATACTGACTTCGATCAATAGATGTTGCTTTAATAATAGTATTTTGTAATTTTTCTTTATTTACTTTTAATTGTAAAGAATTGAATGCTTGTTGTAACTCTTGAGTTGCTTTAGCAATTTCATCTTTTTTAGGAACTGCTTTTTCATATGCATCTTTTGCTTGTTGATATTTTGTTTTTAATACTTGTAATGATTGATCAGTATATTTTGATTCATCAACATTTTCTACTTTATCTAATAATGCTTTTAAATTTTGATATGATTCTTGGGTTACAAGATTATCTCTTACATTGTATAAATCTTGATAAGCTTTTAAAACATCATCATTTGTTGCTTGATCATTATCAACAACTGTTTGTGCTTTTTGTAAATAAGTATCTAATTCATTTAAAGTTGCTTCTAGATATAATGAACGATCTAATTTCTTTATTTCCTCCATTAAAGCAATTAAGTCTGTTTTATCTCCTTTTAAAACAAGTTGATTTTTTGCTTCTGTTAATTCATTACACATGTTATCAACTGTTTCTTGACTACTATTTTTATCATTATAGACATCTTGAGCTTTTGCTAATTTATCTTTTAATTGTTCAAAAGAAGCTGATGTATATAATGTTTCATCAAGTTTACTGTATTCATCAATTAAAGTTTTTAAGTAATCAAAACTTGCTAATTTTGTAAGACCAGTTATGCTATCTTGTAAATCTTGTTTAGCTTTTAAGATGCTTGATGAAGTCGCATCTGCATCATTCATGACTTTAAGTGCATCATCTAATGCTTGCTTAAAACGTTCACTAGAACTTGGTGTATAAACTGAAGTATCAATATCTAAATTCATATAGTATAAATTTGTAAGTTCACTTTTATCTAACGCTTCACCATAAACTTCTACTTCCCATAATGAATATCCATAAATGCTACCTGGTTTAACACCTTGCATTTTTACATATCTAGCAGTTACACCATTGTAGTTATAAGTTTCAATACCACCATTTCCATTTGTTATATTGCTAATATCTTGCCAATCTTTACCATCTAATGATACTTGAATCTTATATTCTGTTGCACCACTACCTTCCCAGTTTAATTTAATTTGATTAATATTGTAATAATCATCTAAATCTACATAAATCCATTGATTAGATACATCCTTTTTATTATCTTTTTGTCTTAAAGAAACCCATCTTGATTCTTTATCTTTAGTTGCATCTTCACTGCCATCAAAAGCTTTTGAAGCCCCATATTGACTCTTGTATTCACTAGAAGCATAAGCTTTTTTATTTAATGCTAAATTTGTTGTCGTTGGTTGTTTAACACGAAGACCGTAAACTTCAAATTCCCATAACGAATATCCATAAATACCTGAAGGTTTTAAACATTCAACTCTTACATATCGAGCAATACTTTGATCAGCATAGTCAAATGTTCTTTCTCCTGATTTTCCGTCATTTACAACAGATAAATCTTTCCAGTTTTTACCATTTGATGAAATTTGAATCTTATAATCTGTTGCACATGCTCCTTCCCAATCTAAGACAATCTTAGATATATCATAGTAGTTTTCTAAATCTACATAAATCCATTGATAATCAACATTTTTATTTTGATTTTCTTTTTTTCTAACTGATACCCAACGTGACTCCTTACTACCATCAAATGCTTTAGATGTACTATGTTCAGATTTAAAAGTACTAGAAGAATACGCTGGTTTATTTAAGGCAATATTTTGATTTTGATTTACTACTGATGATTCTTTACCATAAACTTCAACTTCATTGATACCAATACCATAATTTGTATTGCTTACACATCTTGATTTATAAGAATGAATCTTTACATAACGTCCATAGATAAAATCATCATAAGTATGAATATCTCTTAAGGATGAATTAGTTTTTGATTCACTTACAACATTCCAATTTTGTTTATCATCTGATACTTCAATTGTATAATCATCTGAACATGCCTTTTCCCAATCAATTTGAATCTTATTTATTTTAGAATATTTTTCTAAATCAATAATAATCCAGTTATCATCACTAGCTCGTTTAGATCCCCAACGTTTCTTTAAATCACCATCAACTGCATTTTCTTTTTTCAATTCTTCACTGTATTGTGAGCTTACTTCTACTGGTTTATTTAAAGCAATATTATCGTAATCAATATCTTCTTGTTCTTCACTACCGTAGGCAACAAGTTCAAAAAGGCTGACACCATAATTTTTACCACTGACAATTCTTGTTTTAGTTGAATGAATTTTTAAATAACGTCCAGAAACTGCTTCATCAAATATATATTGATCTTTTAAAGATTCATTTGTTTTTAATTTATCTTTGACTACAGTCCAATTTTGTTTATCATCAGAAACTTCTATACTGTATTCATCCGAACATGCTGCTTCCCATAAAAGGTCAATAGCATTAATTGTGCAGTTCTTTTGTAAGTCTACAATAATCCAGTTATCATCACTGTCACGTTTAGAACCCCAGCGAGTATTCGTATTTCCATCAATAGCGTTTTCTTTTTTCAATTCATCACTATATTGTGAACTGACTTCAACTGATTTTTTATATGTTAGATTTGCTTTTTGATCCCAAGTTATTTCTTTAATTTGATAATTGGCATCATTTGATTTTTTCATCACAATTTTAATATAAGGATAAATACCATTAATATCGATACTGTCTTTATTTGATTTTGTTTTTTGATTAACATTCTTTAAGAAAGTATAGTTAATACCATCTTGAGAAGTATAAATATCATAGTCTAATGCGTAATGATCACCCCAAGTAATATTAAGTTTTGAAAGATATTGATCTTTTCCAGTAAATATTGTTAACCATTCTTCACCATTAGTTTGACTTTGCCAATATGTTGTTTCATCATTATCAAAAGCACATTCTATTTCATGTGATGAAGTTGATGAACTTGCTTGATAAAGATTACTCTCATTTTCTTTTAATGTTAATGATGATCCTGTATAAGGAGCAACAGGACTTAAGAAAGTTGTATTTGTCTTTGTGTTATTATATTCTAATTGAACATTTGTTGTAACACTGCTTTGACTATCTGATGTAGCAAGTGTCATCTTTCTCTCATCTGTTGATTCATCAATAATAAGACTGCAAGGTTGATCAACTGTAATTTTATATCCTTTTTTATATTCCAATGTTCCGGCTTTATAGAAATTAATTTGTGTTTGTTTTAAGGTTTCATGTCTTACAGCTTGAATATTTTCATTATTTGCAACAATCGTAATTGGATTGTTAGTAGCATATTTTGATACTTGATCACTTGTTTGATTTGGTAAAATAATATAAGAATAACTTTGATTGTTTGGTTTTAATCCATGATTAATATAAGCTTTAAATGTTCTTGGTGTTGTTTCCTTTTTTTCTTCAGCCCATAATGATGGATTATCCTTTTGATAAGCATTTGAAACTGTAACAGTTGTTTCATCAGGGAAAATATAACCAATTTTATTGTTATATACCCATTTAGCATCATTCACTTCTTTTGTTGTATCTTTAGATATTGCTGTTCCATCAACTAAAACATCATCAGCTTTTGCTTGATTTAATGTTGTATGAATTTCTGTTGATTCACTAGAAGTAATACCAGAACCTAAAGCCACAATTTCATCATCAAAGAAGAAATAACCTTTGTTAACTTGTGTTCCTTTTTTATCCATAGCATAAGCAGTTGCTCCATATTGACCATTTGAAACACCAATTGTGTGGCTTGTACCATTTGTAAAACGTCCCGCATTAGAATAATCTTGAACGACTCTTGCTGCCGTTGTTGTACCTGGACAGTGTGCCCAATCATATGTAGGATATACTGTTGTATATTCATCACCATCAACAGAAATAGTAGATGCTGCTGAAGAAGTCCAATAAATCAATTGTCCTTGATTTCCATTAGGCCAACTTCCACGCCATTCACCACCAATAATTTCATCAGAATCCATCTTGATATTGACCCCATATCCATTTCTCATATGAGATGCATATCCTGATCTCCACATATAATAATTTCCATTTTTACCATTAGAAGCTTGAGGGTTTTCAATATTATTTAAAATATCTTGATATTGTTTAGCATGAACTTGATCAGAAGCAATCATTCTTTTTAAAGGTTCAATATATTCTGCTGCATAATTTTTATATCCTACAGAATATTTATATTCACGATATCCTAAATATAATTCTTGTAAATCTCCACGGATAGTCCAACTTGTACCATTAATCATATAATCAGCCATACGATTGATAACATCTTCACCAAGTGAAAATGATGTATCTCTAAGCATATAAATCCAAAAGCTCATATCTCTAAACATAGACATACCATAGCCATTAGAATAGAACTGTTTACCATGCATATAGAAACTATTATCTACTTGTACTGCTTCTGCTGTTTTATTATCCTTTTGGGTAACTAAACAATAGCTCAAGTAATTTTCTACCATGTCTTGTAAACGCGTACTATCATCTGTAAGTAATGCATAATAAACATAATTTTGATCAAACCATAAATTATTTTGACCAGTACCATATTTTACTGGTACTTTTTCAAGAAGTTTGTCTAACATGATATTTTCTACATCATCATCAACAACATCTTCTAAAAATAAAGCAATACGAGAAAAACGTAATTGTACACCTACTTGATTTTCCCACCAGTTTGTTGAACGAGGATTTTGCCCCTTCCAATACTGTAATGCTTTTTCTAATTTTTCAACGACTTCTTGTTTTTGATACAAAGCATTACCTTCTTTACTATATGCAATCGCAATCGCTTGAAGACGATCTAACGCTAAATAAGGAGACCATGCTGCTCCGTTAGCGGCATTATTGTTTGCTTTGTAGTTGACATCATCAAAAGATCCATCTTCTTGAATAAGTTTTAAATAGCTATCAGCTTTTGAAACATAACAAGTTTCTACTTTTGATCCATCGTCTATCGTATCTAACGATAAGAAGTAGTCTTTTAATCTTCCTTTAATTGTTTCGATTTCTTGACTTGATGTTAAACCAAATGTCACTTGAATTGATGAAAGTGACATTGTAAAGACAACAAATAAAGAAACCATGACTTTTAATATTTTCTTCATTTTACGTCCTCCTGTAAACGCTTTCTAATTATATATTGCTACCTCTTTACTTTAATTTCAATTTAGATTAACTTGAATATTTATTTTTTTAAAGAATCTCGCTCAATAATTTTAGTTGATAATAATTGTGTCATTTGCACATCATCTATACGATGAATACGATCAATAAGCTTATTCACTGCTATTTGTCCCATCAATTCCTTTTGTACTTGGACTGTCGTAAGTTTTGGCATAGTCTTATTACATAGAGGTGTATCATCAAACCCTGTAATTCCTATGTCATCAGGAACTTTGATATTCATTGAATTTAAAGCATTAAGTAGTGCAAAGGCATTAGAATCATTTGCACATATAAAAACATCAGGAAGTTCTTTATTCTTTAATAATTCAACTATTTTATCAATTCGATTATCTAATACATATTTTTCAGTATCATGTAAAATAGAATATTTTTTAATATAATCATCAACACGAGAAGTAACATGCCTATTTGTTAAAGCATGCTTATACCCCATAAAACGTTCTGAAAAACTTAATGAATAATCCAAATCACCAAAAAAGCCAACATTTTTATAACCTTTATCTAACACATGATTTGTTATTAAATAACCACCTTGTTTGTTGTGAGTTAAAACACAATCACAAGTATCTCCTAGTGATGTAAAATCAACAAGTACCACACATATTCCTGTTTTCTTGAGCTTATTTAAATTTGTATCTGATATTTTACCAACAACTAAAATACCAGCAACTTTACGTTCAAGAATACAATCCGGAAATTCAAAATCGTCATCTTCAAAATAATTAAGAATCGATGAATATCCTTTATTTCTTGCTTGTCCTACAATTGAACGTAAAACAATAGAATAAAAGTGTCCTGTATTAGCATAGTAACTTTGCATTAAAATACAGATATTTGTTTTAGAAAAGACAGAAAGATAATGATGTTTTTCATTAATATATCCCATTTCATCTGCTGTTTTTAATATTTCTAAACGCATGGCATCACTCACACCCGGTTTTTCATTTAACGCTATGGACACAGCATTAATTGATATATTTAATTTTTTAGCAATATCTTTCATTGTCACTTTCATTTTCTTATATCTCCTTTTTATAAATCTTCACCATTACTTGCAATAACTTTTTTATACCATTCAAATGATTTCTTTTTAATTCTTTTCATATCCTTTAAATCATCATTGTCCCTATTTACATATACAAAACCATATCTTTTCTTCATTTGTGCACGACTACTTAAGATATCTATTGGTCCCCACGATAAATAACCGCGACAATCGACTCCTTCACTTACCGCTATCTTCATTTGTTCAAGATGCTTTCTCATATAATCTATACGATAATCATCATTGATTTGACCATCAACTATTTGATCATCATAACCATATCCATTTTCAACAATATAAATAGGCATTTCATAACGATCATATAACTGTCTTAAAGTAATACGTAAACCAATTGGATCTATCGTCCAACCAAATTCAGACATTTCTAAATAAGGATTCTTTTTAATCACTACATCTTCAATATTAGTTAAACTCTCTTGTCCATAATGACTGATCGTAGACATATAATAACTAATAGCTAAAGCATCTGTTTTCCCTTTCTTTAAAATATCAAAATCATTTTCTTCCATATCAGGCATTGTTCCTTCATTTTTCATATTAGCTAAATAATAAGAATTATAATGTCCTCTAGCAAATACATCTAAGAAAACAAAGGCTTCACTTTGTGCTTTCATAGATTCTAATGTATCTAAAGGATGACAAGTTTCTGGATAACTTTGAACAATTGTTGCCATTCCTAAAACAAGTCCACCCTTTTCATGAATATATTCATTAACCAAACTGTGAGCAATTAAAGTATTATGCATAATTTGATTATCAAATCTTATTGGATTTTCATCTTCAGGACAAACAGCACCAAAGAACATTTTTGGACCTTTTTGTAAGATACCATTTTGTTCATTAAAGATAATCCAATATTTCACTTTATGACTATAACGATCTACTAATTTTTTACATAGTTCAACAAAGATATCAACAACCTTTCTACTAGCAAAACCATTATATTTTTCATATAAAAATACAGGCATTTCAAAATGGTAAAGTGTAGGAATAGGTTCTATTCCCCTTTCTATCAATCCATCAATAAAATGATCATAAAAATCAAATCCTGCTTCATTATAAGTTTCTTCATCACTCATTAATCTAGACCAATCAAAAGAAAAACGATAAGCATTAAATCCTAATTCCTTATATAAATCAAAGTCTTCTTGATAACGATGATAACTATCAATCCCATCTTTAAAATCAGAAAACTTTCCTGATACTGTCAAATCACAAACCGCAGGAACTTTACCTCCTTCTAAATAACCACCTTCACTTTGATGAGCTGTAACAGCTCCTCCCCATAAAAAATCTTTTCTTAACATATAATTCTCCTTTTCCATGTATCATCTTTAATGATATAAAGTCATTACTTGAAATTCAAGCAACATTAACTTGAAAATAAAAAGAATTCAACCTTAATAGATTGAATCCTTCTTAAAATTGACTTTATTATTTCATTTTCTTTTTCAACGCTGTAAATAAACCACATATTGAAACAAATAACATTGAACAATAATACATGATTGGTGTCATATCACCAGTAACAACATGATTTCCTCTTTGTTTATGATGATTTAATTTTTCATTGTAAGTCTGCTGCCCATTTTGATTTGCTCCGCCATTATTTGAAGAAGATTGTTGATTATTTCCTCCAGAACTTGATTGATCTTGTTTTTTTACAAACGTCCATGTTCCTGTAAATTCAACATCTGCTTTATTAATTTCCTTTTCATCATCATCAAATCCTTCAAAAACCCATACACCATCATCTGTATACACTTTAGTCACATTATCTTTTAAAGATTTAACAGTCACTTTATCTTGATTAATATATTCTTGATTATCTGTTGGAAGCAAGACTTTTACTTTATCTGGTAATTGTTTTCCATCTTTACTTACAAATATATATTTTACATTATACACATTTGGTGTAAACTTCCATACTCCTTTAAATTCTACATCGAAATTATTTACTGTATCTTGATTTTTGTCCCATGATTCAAATGTCCATGTTCCGTCATTTTCTTCATCATTAATCTTAGTTTGTGTTAATTCCTTAACATCTACTTCTGTACCTGATGTATACTCTTGATCGTCTTGTGGAAGTAAATTTTTAATAATATCTGGTAATTCACTTCCATCTTCACTTTCAAAGCTATATTTTACTTTATGAATATTAGCTACAAATTCCCATGTTCCTGTAAATATAACATTATCTTTATTTACTGTTGCTTTTCTTTCACCATTGTATCCTTTAAATACCCACTTTCCATCTAAATCTGTATCTTCTACTTCTACTTGTCTTGGTGATTGAGCTGTCACTTCTGCTTTATTTAGATATTTATTTGTATCAGTTGGTTTTAGATCTTTAACAGATTGTGGTAACTCTTTTCCTTTTGTTCCACTTTCAAATTCATAACTTACATTATATTGATTTGGTGTAAATTCCCATGAACCAGTGAATGTGATGCCCCCTTTTTGCATATTCTTTGCTTGATCATCCCATTTATCAAAAGTCCATGTTCCATCATTAACATCATCTTTATATGTTGTTTGGCTCGGTGCTAATGCTGCTACATTTTTATCTTTTACATATAATGTTTCATCTGTTGGTAAGTATTGAATAATATCATTTGGTAACTGTAAGCCTTCTGTTTTACTTGCAAATTTATATGTTACACCATATTTGTGTGATTCAAATTTCCATACACCTTTAAAGTTTACATCTGCTTTATTAACTGTTTTTTGTTCTTTATCCCATTTAACAAATGTCCAAGTTCCATCTCTTGTTTCATCTTCATAACTTGTTTGTGTTAATGCTTGAGCTTTTACTGTTGTTCCTGTTATGTAATTTTGGCCATCTGTTGGAATTAGGTTTTTAATCGCTTCTGGTAATTCACTTCCATCTTCACTTTCAAAGCTATATTTTACTTTATGAGTATTAGCTACAAATTCCCATGTTCCTGTAAATGTTACATCGCCTTTATTTACTGTTGCTTTTCCTTCACCATTGTATCCTTTAAATACCCATGTACCATCTAAATCTGTATCTTCTACTTCTACTTGTCTTGGTGATTGAGCTGTCACTTCTGCTTTATTTAGATATTTATTTGTATCAGTTGGTTTTAGATCTTTAACAGATTGTGGTAACTCTTTTCCTTTTGTTCCACTTTCAAATTCATAACTTACATTATATTGATTTGATGTAAATTCCCATGAGCCTATAAATGTGATACCAGCGTTAGTCATTTCTTGTGATTTATGATTCCATGACTTAAATTTCCATGTTCCATCATTTATACTATCTACATATTGACTTTCTTGTAGATCCAATGCTTTAACAATACTTCCATTTTTATAAAGTGTATTATCTGTTGGCAAGTAAGAATTAATCGCTTTTGGTAATTCTTTTCCTTCTGTTCCACTTATAAATGTATAGTTAGCTTTATGTCCAACGCTAACTAACTGCCATATTCCAACGAATTTCACATTTCCATTACTAATGGTATCACTTTGTTTATCCCATGAAATAAATTGCCATGTCTCCCCATTTTCTTCATAGACATTGCTTGATGGTTCCTTTGCATCAATATGTGCACCCTTCACGTAATCTTCGTTATCTGTTGGTAAATATTGATTAATGGCCTCTGGTAAGTTTTTCCCTTCTGTTCCACTTTTAAATTCATACTCTGCGTGGTAAACATTAGGAATAAATTCCCATGTTCCTGTAAATGTAACATTAGCTTTATTTACAGTTGCTTTTCCTTCACCATTATATCCTTTAAATACCCATGTACCATCTAAGTCAGTATCTTCTACTTTTGTTAGTGTAGGTACCTTTGCAGTGATTTCTGATTGATTTAGATATTTGTTTGTATCAGTTGGTTTTAAATCTTTTACTGCTTCTGGTAACTCTTTTCCTTTTGTTCCACTTTCAAATTCATAGCTTACTTTATATTGATTTGGTATAAAATTCCATGTTCCTGTAAATGTAATACTATCATTCTGGATAATTTGTGATTCATTATCCCATGATTGAAATTTCCAAACACCATCGTTATCTTCATCTGTATATTCATCATACTTCTTATTATACTCACTATTAGCTACTATATCATCTTTATAGTATTCATCTTCATCAACTGGTACCAATTCTTTAAGTGCTTCAGGTAACTCGACACCTTCTGTACCACTTTTAAATTTATATTCAGCATGCTTACCAATATTTAAATTAGTACTAATATAACAGTTGCTCGCTGAAGTATGACGCTCTAAGTAGAATAATGAAAATTCACATTTTTGTCCATTTAAAATACCATTCGCTTGAGCAAACTCATCTACGTTTAATTCAATATCTGATGAGTAATGAGCTCCACCTAAATCAGCTGCCAACTTTCCATTAATGAAAACATAAACATCATCGTCACCTCTGAAATTAAAATACTGATTAGCTCCTTTTTTATAAATAAAGTCTCCCTGTACTTTCATTCCAAAATTATAATTATGATTTTGTGGATCAGTTACATTATTATCACTAAATTTTTCACCGTCCAAATAATCTAATGGGAAGAAACCATGGGATTCATTTCCGCTATCATCATTATAGAACTTATTTCCATCATATTTAGTTTTTATCCCAGCATCAAATGTATATTGAGCTTGGTTTCCACTTCCTGTATTTTTTAAAACCATTTGATTATATTTATCAGCTTTTTTATTTAAACTGAAATCTTGATTAAAGAAATTCTTTAATCTTAAATAGGCATAATCCATACATGTAAGACAATCATCTACACTATTTAATTGTCCTTGATTATATTTTGTTTCTGTTTCATCATAATCACCCAATGGTAATGAAAGGCTGTTTTCAGGATGAACACTTAGCGCTGCGATTCTTGATCCTGCTTTACCATTAATTCTTAGTTTGATTGTTCCAGTACCCTGAGGAACGGATATATTTTGTTCATGACTACCACTTATATCCTCTAAATTTACTGTAGTCAAAATTCCATTATCATCTAAAATATCAATACTCATTCCATCTGCTTTAAACCCATTATCACCTAGCCAATAACTTAATATAATGTTTTGATTAGGCAAAATATCTGTTTGGTATGTAATAGAAGCATCGGTTAAACATCCTACACCATCACCTACTTGTTGAAAATAAACTTTACCATTGTATAGCTGACCACCCGCTTTAGTATATTGATCATAATTAATAGATTTCCAATTTTCAGAGATAAATGTTTTACCACCTTCTCCCAAATAATTTTCTGATGTTATGTTTGTTTTAGTATTTGTTAATTTAGGAATAGAAAACTTTAAATCATCTTTTCCATCATCATCTCTATAAATATCAATAATAACTTGGTCATGATTACCAGTATTAAATTGTGTTGCATTATTATCCAATAGAACTTGTCCATCTAATGTCTTAATTTGATACTTGATATTTTCATTTGTACGCCAATAACCAAAATTATAATCTGTATTCTTTTCAACATTGACTATTTTTGTTAAATGATCATTAAACCCTTTATTAATGACTCCATCGCCTTCATGTTGCCAGACTAAATCCTTACTACCTTCATAAATGAGTCCATCCTCTGTCTTAACATTTTTGCTTGAATCCATATGCCAGCTATCATAAAAATAATGATCATCTTTTTTATTTAAAATATCAGAATACGTAGACCCACTTGATTGCATTTTACTAACTAAAGTGTTATATATAGCAAACTTTCTTAAATTTGCATCATCTTTAACGTTTCTTTGAATAGTAGCAGCAGCTGAAACAATCGAGTTTTTCTTATATACCGGATTACCATCTTTCCCTAGTACTGACTCTACTAATCCTTGAGTAACTTCTCCATTATTTGATTCTTTTAAACCTAGCGTATCCATTCCTAATCCTAATGCATACTCATAAAATAACCCATCAGCATCAAAATCATATAATTGTACAGGTAAATTCATTATATCATTTTCACTAGCATAAACAGGAGCAGGCACCATTGAAAATGCCATTGATAATACTAATGCATAAGGTAATGTTTTCTTTCCTCTTTTCATTTTTCTTTTCTCCTCCTCAATAAAAAAACCGTAGTCATCCGCTTCATCGCTCTATGCAACTCAGCCAGCATTCCTTACGGTTAAGCCCTGTAGCTTTGCGTCACTATTTTTCAATAGTTTTGCCAAATAAATTACATTTATATAATATACTTTATTTGTAAAAGAAAGAATGAAAACGCTTTATCGTGTAACATGTTTCATTTGTTGTAACAAAAAAGGTGTCGACTAGACACCTTTAGATTATTTTAATAAAATTTTTTATTTAAAGAGAAAAGAGTACATATAAAAGATTTAGCGTCATTAATATCTTGAAAACAAATATTTGATCCACTAATATATTGCGCCGC
The DNA here is from genome assembly GCF_003480255.1 of Erysipelatoclostridium sp. AM42-17. GTDB lineage: Bacteria > Bacillota_I > Bacilli_A > Erysipelotrichales > Coprobacillaceae > Faecalibacillus. Next base: position 17,567 of record NZ_QUIN01000026.1, read on the forward strand.
ATCATTCCATTCATGAATAGAATAATCATTAGAATCAATTTGTTTTAATTCATTTACTTGATTATTTGTCATATAGAAATTACCACATAAATCAGATATATATAAACCTCCGCTGATTTCTCTCATACGTTCTAATAATTCCATACTTTCCTCCTTATCTATATTTTATTCATATTTTCTTTTTAATAATGTAAGTCCTAAAATAGCGCCAAATAATCCAAATACATAAGTCATCATCATTGTATCATCACCTGTTTTAACAGATTTTTTAGTAGCTTTTTTAGCTTTAGATGCTTTTTTAGTAGTTGTAGTATTTGATTGATTACTATTTGATGAACCATTATTATTTGATGTTTGTTGATTACCACTACCATTATTTGAAGAATCAGCTTCAACAAATAATGCATAAAGTGTTACATCACCATTAACTGGTTGATTAAAATCAAAAGCATTTTGATAATTTACATCACTATACCAACCTTTAAATACGAATCCTTCTTTTGTTGGATCTGCAGGTTTAGCTAGTTTTGATCCTTCTGTAACAGTTTGTTGTTGCCTATTAATGGTTACTGTGTAGATTTTCAAAAAATGTGCATATAACTCAACATCATTTTTTACACCTTGTGTAAAATCAAATTTTTGAGTGTATTGTTCGTCAGTGTACCATCCATCAAAGATATATCCTTCTTTTGTTGGATCAGCTGGCTTATTAATTGTATTTCCTTCTACTACAGTTTGCGTTTGACCATTAATTGTTACAGTACAAACTTTTAAGAAATGAGGATATAAATGAATATCTGATGTAATAGTTTTAGTAAAATCAAATTTATTTTTGAATTGTCCATCTGTGTACCATCCATCAAAGACATATCCTTCTTTTGTAGGATCTGTTGGTTTGCTAATTGTTGTTCCAGCTTCAACAACTTGTTCTTGTCCATCAATTATTACTGTACATAAACGTACAAAATGAGGATAAACAGTAACTGAACTTGTTATTGGAACATCAAAATCAAATGGTATTGTATAAGATGTATCTGTATACCAACCTTTAAATACATATCCATCTTTTGTAGGATCTGTAGGTTGTACAACCTTTTGTCCATCTTCTACTTCAATAGTTTGTCCATTCATTGTTACAGTATGCACTGAAACAAAATATGGATAAATTTTTGTATCACTTGTAATTGGTTTGCTGAAGTCAAATTCTTGAGTATGATCTTCATCAACATACCAACCTTTAAATTTAAATCCTTCTTTAAATGCATCATTTGGTTTATCAATAGTTGTTCCTTCTTCAACAATTTTTTTATCACCATTGATATCAACAGTTACTAATTTTACATATTTAGCATAAATATCAATATCATGATCAATGGATTCATTAATATCAAATGCATCATTACCATCTTGATCTTTATACCAACCTTTAAATGTATAACCTTCTCTTTCACTAGGATCAGCTAATTGTCCTAATTTATCTCCTAGTTTGACTTTTTGAACTTGTTGACTAGCAGCATTAGGATGAACTGTAACATTAACATAGTCATCTACATATTCATCAGCAACAGTCATAATATCTGATCCATCTATTTTTGCTACTGTATAACCAGTTGGGTTACCATTATTACGATAAATTTCTCCTAGTGTTGTTAATTTACCAAGTCTTGACTCATCAATTCCATTAGATATATCTGCTTTGTTATAGAAAAGAGCACTAGATGATCCATTAAAACTTGTACTATCAAAAGTAAACCAAGCATATCTTTCAACAAAATCTAAGTTATTTAATTTTTTCATCAAAATAGCCATATATTCTTGAACTGCTTGATTATGTTCACTTTGCTTTCCGTCATATGGATGCCAGTTAGCATCATTGGCAGAAGCAGCATGTTCGGTAATCCAGATTGGTTTAGTATATTTTTCATATACATTAGTAAGATAAGTTACAAAACTATCCGCCGCTTTTTCTGGTGTAAATCCTGTATTATCATTATCCAACCCAATATAGCCTGGATATGTATGAATCGTAATAAAATCATCTTTGACAGATATTGCTCCCCAATAGTTTTCAAACCAACAATTAGCATCAGTTGTACTACCCATTGTAGCCGGTGAACCAATTCTTAAACCACTATCATGGAAATCTTTGTTATATGATGCAGCTACGTCTGCTTTAATATTTGATTCATTAACATAATCTGGTTCATTAAAACTTAAAACTGTACTATATCCTTTTGCTTTTAAATTAGCTAATGTATTTTTGATATTAGCACTATTGTTATAAATCATTGGTACATAGTCTAAATCATGATTAGCTACATTTGTTTCATCAAATGGTTGTGTTCCCCAGTTATAATACCAAGATAATCCTAAGTTTTGTGAATAAGACAAAGAATTACTTGCTCCATTATTTTCTGAATAGAAACCTAAACCCTTTTTTGATACAAAGAAATTTCTAATACTTGTAGATACTTTCGTATCATTGTCTAATACTGCTAAAATTTTAACTTGATGTTTTTCTACTTTTGTAGAATAAACACTACAACTTAATTGTTTTCCATTTTGTTCAATTTGAACATTTTGTAAACTACCATCTAAATAAACTTCATATTTTTTTACATCAGTATTTTCTAATGCATTCCATTTAATTTCAATTGGACCGGCAGGAACAAGTTGTCCTTTTTGTGGATAACTTACTGCTTCCGTTTTCCATGAATTATATGGATTAACATATTCTTCTGCTTTAACAGCAATACAATCAGGAGTAAAGAACAACATCGCACTTATTAGTGCGACAGCTGTTCTTTTAATAAATTTTCTTTTATTCATATTAATGAGCTTTCTTTCTCTTTAATACGACAAATGCAACGAATGCTACACCAGCAAATAATACATATCCTAAGATTTGTTGATTATCACCAGTAAGAACTTTACTTAATGCATTTGATTTTTTAGTAGTTGTTTGTTTGTTTCCTGATTGATTATTTTTGTTTGTATTGCTTGTATTTGTTGGTTTTGAAGGAGTAGATGGATTACTTGGATCTGATGGTTTTGATGGATCTGTTGGATCTGTTGGATCTGTATTTCCATCATCTATTAATCTTAATTGTTTGATTGCATAATCTAATTTATCTGCTTCTTCATCAACCACTTTTTGATCTGGAATCATATAATCATTGCTGAATAATTTAGCAACTTGATGTTCATCATTAAAGAATGTAACTGTCTTTAATGTATAACGATCATTTTTGTAGTTATCGCTTGCTACGATATCTAACGCTTCTTGTCTTAATTGATTTAATCTTTCATAATCAGCTGGTTTTAATTTTAAACTAATAATAGCGTCATATAAATCTTGATATGTTTCATCAATAGTAGCTTGATCATTAATGTTAGCATCTTTGATAACCATTCTTGCTTTATTTAAGTAATCTAAGAATTTAGCTACATTAATATAATATTCATTTTGGAAATATTCACCATCACGAATATTTTCTTCTGCATATTTAATTAGTTTTTCTAAGTCCCCAGTATTAGCAGGCAATAATAATAATTGATCAATACCAGCATTAACGTTAGCAGCTCTTGCTTCAATTAATGCTTGACTACGTTTATCTAAATCAGCTCTTTGATCATATAAATCTTTACCTAATCCATAATAGTAATCAAAGAATTCTTTAGTAGCTGGAACATATTTATTATTTTTATAATTATTTCCAGCAATAATCTTATCAGCACGATCTAATGCTTTCTTTAATGGAGTTAAATCAGCATCATCAATGACTAATTCATCCATTGCATTAACTAAATCTTTAGTTGCTTTAGTTAATTTATCTTGGTCTGGAGCTGTTAAGATATCTCCATCATCACGAGCATCAGCTAAAGCTTTTGCAACTTTGTAAGCTTCATCAAATGCTTTTTTACTATCTTTTGTATAATATTGACCTTTATAGTCAGTGGATTTTCTAATGATTTTAGCTTCAGCTAAAGCTTTATCTAAATCAGTATAATCTGCATCAGCAATAGCTAACGCTGCATAAGTATCTCTGATTTCATTAGCTTTTTCACTTACTTCTTTTTGAGTTAAACGATGTGGGATATATTTTCCACCTTCTTGTTCTTGTTTGAAGTTTTTATAGATTGGTTGAATTTCATCCATGATTTTTTCATATGGATCAAATGTTTCTTTAGTATAAATTTTACCTAAATCTAACTTATCATCACAATCTTCATATGCTCCAACTAATTCAGTGATATCTACATCACCTTTTTCATTATAAGGATTTAATCCTGTTTCTTGAATCTTGTTATAGTTTGTACCACGATTACAAATACCATTTCTATAATTTAAGATATGTTTACGTGCCCAACCTTCACCTTTTGTACCAGTAGCTTTATCAATACCACTACTTACACTTTCACCAACATCATTGATGATATGGTTGAATTTTTGTAATACACCATCATCTTTAGCGAATGTTTGTGTACATGCGTTTTCAATTAATACATCTTCAGTATTTGGTACTTCAATAGGGTTATCTAATTGAATTTGTACTTCAGATGAATCATAAGTAGGACCAGTATAAATAAATACGTTATAAATACCCATACCTACAGCATAGTGATGTTTAACTTTATTTGAAACTTTATATGCTGAATATCCATTGACTAAACCTTCATGTGACATCCAAGCTTCTTGTGAAATTGGGTCATAACATTTTTCGTTTTGTAAGAAATATGTTGCTCCATATTCACCATTCCATAATACGTCATTTTTGTTAAAGTGTTCATCGAATAAACCATACATATGAACATGATCACCATTAACGATCATACCATAATCTGAACGAGTGTTTTCCCATGCTACCCCAGCACCATGGTCAGCACGCCAAATCCAGAAGTGATCATTGATTACATCGTTACTATTAATAACTAATGCGTTTTCAGCTGTTGTTGCTTGGTTTGTTGTACCACCAACACGGAAGAATAAATCTTGTAATAACATTGGATTGTCATTATGTCTTTTATCTGTTTTTTCTTCCCCAACTTTTAATAAATATTTAGATTTTGCTTTAGTTCCAGCATCAAATACTAATCCTGAAACTGTAATACCATCAACGTCTGCAACTTCGATAGCTGCATCTTTGTTGTCAGCAACGATTGTTGCCATACCTGTACCTAATACGATTGTATCAGGATTATTAATTTTAATGACTTCATCAGCATCATATTGACCTGGTGTAAAGAAAATATTTTTACCTGCGTCTAATTCTTCATTGATTTTAGCTGCTGTATCTCCTTCTTTAGCGATATAGAATTTGTCTAATGACATAACTTGACCTTCACCCATATCAGTTTCAGACCAGCTAATACCTTTTGTATCCTTTCTTAAACTTGGAACGAATACTTTATATTCTCCATCATCATCTAAGAATAAGAATGGTTTTTCTTTAGATTCAGGAGTTTTTGTAATACTTGTTGTTACACCAGCTGTACCATCTGTTGCGATGTTCCAATCAGTATAACCATTTCCGTTTAATAAAGCTGTACCAGTTTTATCATTTGGTAAACTTGCTGAATCAACCCCAATGTTGAAGTTGTTTAATGAAGTACCAGCAGCACTTCCTTTAATAACACTATTTCTTGTGAACCATTGTTGTTGAGATGGTGAGCATGCATCTGATGCGAAATAACAATCAGCAGCATATCCGCCTGAGTTCCATCCATATGACCAGTCATAACTTGTTTTACGAGTTGAATAAACACGTCTAAGTGGAGCAGCTTGAGCTACTGACCAGTTAAAGTAATCTTTTTTATTGTTTAATGATCTACCATCAGTAACTTCTTCAGCAACTGATGCTTCTCCAGTTCCTACAACTGAAATATTTTCTGCTGAACGCCAGAAGTTACATGTTGCATTACGCCAGTTACCACCTTCGTCACCCCAGTAATTTCTTCCATCGTAACTACTACTATCTCTTACATAGTCTAAGTATGCAGGAACTTCGATATTGTTTAATTTAACTTCATAAGGTGTTTTACCTAAACCACCGATGTGTGTGTAGAAACCTACAGGAATACATGCTGTTGCTACATAATTACCTGGTTTATAGTAAATTGCATAATGTCCACTATTAAATTGAGCGGCTTCTGAGTTATTTTGTTTTTTGAAAATTTCTTGAACAACTTTATTGATTGTATCAATATTGTCTGTTGGAGCAATAAAGATCATGTTTTTACCGAATTTAGTTGTTTCAAGTGAAGTATATTCTTCAGATAATGATGAATCACCATTTTTATTTCTAGCAACTAGTTTATAGTAATTTTTATATTTATCTGAATTAATATTTTTATCTACATATTCTGTTGAAGATGTAGTTCCAATTTTTTCATAATTTGAAGCAAATGCACTTTGAGCACGATATACATCGTATTCAGTTACATCTTTAATAGCATTCCAAGATACTTTAATGTTTTTACCATCTTGAACTGCTTTCATATCTGCGTTTGCAACAACTGGACGAGGTCCATCTTTTGTATGCATTTCTACTTCTTCGCTTGAAGTTTGAGGTGCATCACCTTTTACTGTATAAACTTGAACAGTATATTCTGTTCCTTTTTCTAATTCTGTTAAATCAACTTTATTGTCTGTTGTTTTAACTTCTTTTGCTGCTTTACCAGTTCCGTTATTTTTTGGAGTTACAACAACTTTATATCCTGAATAAATTGCACCTTTTAAAGCATCCCAAGATACTGTAGCAGTTGTATCTTCAACTTTACTTACTTTTACACCAGTAACAGCTTCAGTAGGCATTGCAGTATGAATAATGAATTTTTCATTATCAGTTGGTTCTGCTAATTCACTACTTACCATTTCACCATTAGCTACAGTGATTAATTTATTTGTTCCAGAAGTTTCTCTAAAAGAAATTGTTCCATCACCATTTGGTTGGTATTTGATTGATTCCCAACCAGCTTTCATATCTCCATCTTGTTCAGTGACTTTTTTACCACCGTCTTTACCAGAGTTAAAGCATAAATTATATTTTTTAGATTTGAAATTGATAATTGAATTATCATCAGCATTGATTCTTTCTTCAAATCTCATATCATCTGAGATATTACCATTTTCGTCAGCTTCCCCATTAACTAATACTGGGTTATTTACAGTACCATCAAATTTAATATATTTTCCAGTAGCCTTATGTTCGATATAAACTGTAAAATCTGTCACTGCTGCATCTTTAACTAATTTGAATATAGCTGCTTGACCTGCAGTTTTTACACGTTCAATTTCTCCAGTATTTGTTAAACCTAAATACCAATTTTTAGCAGTATCACGAATTTTTACTTCATTATCTGCAACTGGTTCTAAAATATATTCATGTTGATCAGTTCTTTTATCACCATCAGCAAAAATATAATTATTTTCACCTTCTGCACGAATAGGATAATTATCTCCTAATCCTGTACTATACATATCAACTCTAACTTCACCACCTTGTAAATTTCCTTGGTTTGTTGATTTGATAATGCCTAATGCAGATGTATTACCGATTTTGTCTCCATCTTCGATGTAAACACCATCAGCACTACCGTGTACACTATAAACACTTTGTTTAAATGTAACAGCTTTTTTGCTATCACTTGCTACAAGTGCATATGTTGCTGTATCATCTAAATCTAATGTAAATGATGCTGCACCAACTGATAGTGGGTTAAGTGCCCCAACAACCATCGCTAGTACTAATACAAATGCACATACTTTTTTATTAAGTTTACTAAGCTTTGTAATCATTTCTTTTCCCTTCCTTATTATTTTTTATGATTGCATTGAAGTGGCCGGCTTCATGCAATCCCTTACAAATAGAATGTTTTGACACATTCACCGTAATGTGCTTTTACATCACATGTACAAATTATCACATTTTCTTTATTTTGAGTATAATTTGGGGGCTTCTTGTAACCTGTTACAGGTTTTGTAACAAAACTGTCATATTTGCCGAAAATAAAAAAAGAACTCCAAATTTTGGAATTCTTTTGCACATTTACCTTTTCTCTTTTAAATTTCTTGATTCTTAATTGTTTGTAATTTTCTAGCCATTCTTTCAATGATATACACAACAGGAACTTGAGATGAAATGTTCTTTGTTGATGGTAAGATTACCTTTTTAATAAAGTATGGTATGGTAATATCTGCCATTCTTGAAATTGTACTATCAGTTTCGTTTGTTATTGCGATAACTTTAGATCGTACCCCTTGATATAATCTAATTTGTTCAATAACTTCTTTTGTTTCACCACTATTAGAAACAGCAATCAATAAACAGTTATCGAAACGCTGTGATGGTGTTGGATAGAATGGATCATCAATATATTGGCTATAGTAACCAATATTAGAAAAGAATCTAGCACCATAATGAGCCATTGACCCACTTTGTCCAATTCCTAAAAAGACAATAAAATCACTATCTTGTATATATTGTATAGCTTTGTCTATCTTATCTTCAAATTCCTTTCCTTTAGAAAATTCAAAGAATTGATTGAGCATCGTAATTTCATCATCAATTTCTGGCATTTTGTTGACTTCAATAAATTGTTTAAGTTGCACTTTAAATTCAGCATAACCATCACAATCAAGTTTATGACAAAAACGATTGATTGTTGCTGTTGATACATGACTTTCTTTGGCTAGATCACGAATGTTCATGCGAACTACTTTTTTGGTATTTTTTATGATGTAATTATAAACAATAAGTTCTGTGTCATTTAAACGAGAAATTTGTTCATATGTAAATATCATATTTACCCTCCACTCTTTTATAATTTAACCAAATATGACAATAACCTTACCTTATATTAATAATACATTTTTCCAAAAAAATCAATATCTTTACACAAATAGAAAATTATCATCACAAAATGCATTTTTTATTAAAAAAGTATAAATTGATTATTAAAATGAATTATTATATAATAACTTAGTTAAAGAATGGAGGAAAAAAATGGCAGCTATTTCATTTGAATTAAAACATGTTTGTAAACAATCAGGAGCTCGCTATGGCATCTTACATACACCTCATGGTGATGTCGAAACACCTATGTTTATGCCAGTAGGTACTCTTGCTACTGTTAAAGGGATTGCTCCTGAAATGTTAAAAGAAATGGGATCTCAAGTTGTTTTATCTAATACATATCATTTATGGTTACGACCAGGAGAAGACATTGTTGAAAAAGCCGGTGGTTTACATCGTTTTATGAATTATGATGGACCAATGCTTACAGACAGTGGTGGTTTCCAAGTATTCTCTTTAGGAAAAACACGTAAGATTGAAGAAGAAGGCGTGAAGTTTAAAAGCATTATTGATGGACGTGCTTTATTCTTATCTCCTGAAAAGGCAATTGAAATCCAAAATAAATTAGGTGCAGATATTATTATGTCATTTGATGAATGTGCACCTTATCCATGTACTTATGATTATATGAAAAAAAGCATGGAAAGAACTTTAAGATGGGCCAAAAGAGGAAAAGATGCTCATAAAAACACTGATAAACAAGCACTATTTGGAATTGTTCAAGGTGGGGAGTATCCTGATCTTAGAAAACGTTGTGCTCAAGAACTTGTCAAAATGGATTTCCCTGGTTATTCAATAGGGGGAACAAGTGTAGGTGAGCCTAAAGATGTCATGTACAAAATGGTTGAAGATACAATTCAATGGCTACCAGAAGATAAACCTCGTTATTTAATGGGGGTTGGTAATCCTATTGACTTAATTGAAGCTGCTATTCGTGGTATTGATATGTATGACTGTGTTTTACCTACACGTGTAGCAAGACATGGTGCCGTAATGACAAGTGAAGGTCGTTTAAATATTAATAATGAAAAATTTAAAGAGGACTTTGGTCCTTTAGATCCTCATTGTGATTGTTATACATGTAAAAATTATAGTCGTGCTTATTTACGTCATTTACATAAAAGTGATGAAATATTTGGTAAGACTTTGTTATCAATTCATAATGTTAGATTTTTATTGAAATTATCAGAAGATATTAGACAAGCAATTAAGGAAGATCGTCTTTTAGATTTTAAGGAAGAATTCTTAGATCAATATGGAAGAGACGTTTATAAGAGGGCATTTTAATGAAACTAAGTGAATTTGATTTTGATTTACCAGAAGAATTGATTGCTCAACATCCTGTTAAAAAAAGAGATACTTCTCGTTTAATGGTTGTAGATCGTGAAACAGGCTCTATTGAACATAAACATTTTTATGACATTGTTGATTATTTAAAACCTGGTGATGTTTTAGTAAGAAATAATACTAAGGTTATTCCTGCACGTTTATTTGGTATTAAAGAAGAAACAAATGGTCATGTAGAAGTTTTATTATTAAAAGAGTTAAAGAAAGATACTTGGGAGTGTCTATGCGGAAATGCACGTATTGTTAAAATGAATACGGTGATTAGTTTTGGTGAAGGTTTACTTAAAGCTAAGTGTATTGAAATTAAAGATGAAGGTATTCGTGTTTTTGAAATGATTTATGATGGTATTTTCTATGAAATACTTGATCAATTAGGAACCATGCCTTTACCACCTTATATTAAGGAAAAACTGGCTGATAAAGATCGTTATCAAACTGTATATGCTAAAATTGAAGGAAGTGCGGCAGCACCTACTGCTGGTTTACATTTTACTGATGAAATAAATCAAAAGATTATTGATAAAGGTGTTACTATTTTAGAAGTAACCCTCCACGTAGGTCTTGGAACATTTAGACCAGTTAAAGTAGATAATGTTTTAGAACATCATATGCATAGTGAATATTATATGATTGAACCTGATGTAGCAGATGCCTTAAATAAAGCAAAAGCCGAAGGTAGAAGAATTATTGCTGTAGGAACAACATCTACACGTACTTTAGAAGCAAATATGCAAAAATACGGTAAATTTACAGCAACTCATGAAAATACTGATATCTTTATTTATCCTGGATATCAATATAAAGCCATAGATTGTTTAATTACTAATTTTCATTTACCTAAGTCAACACTACTCATGTTAATTAGTGCTTTTGCTTCAAAAGAACTTATATTTAAAGCATATCATGAGGCTATTCAAGAAAAGTATCGTTTCTTTAGTTTTGGTGATAGTATGTTTATTAAATAATGAAAATCAATTATGATTTAAAATTCAAAGAAGAATTAGAAAAGATCCAAGGTAGACCTACTTTATTACTTCATGTGTGTTGTGGTCCTTGTAGTGGTAATGTCATAAAAGAATTAATTGAATACTTTGATATTACTATCTATTATTCTAATTCTAACATTTATCCAGAAACAGAATATCAAAGAAGATATCAAGAACTTGTTCATTTTATTGAACAGTTTAATCAAGATTATCATCAAAACATTCAAGTCATTGAAAAAAAATATGAACCGATACCTTACTACCTAGATATTTCTTTCTATAAGAATGAACCCGAAGGTGGTAAAAGATGTTATTTTTGTTATAAAAAAAGAATGCATGATGCTTATTTATATGCTTCGTTACATCACTTTGATTATTGGACAACTGTATTAAGTGTATCTCCTCATAAAAATAGTCAATGGATTAATGAAATAGGAGGTACTTACCCTATTGATAAAACTCAATTCTTATTTAGTGATTTTAAAAAGAATAATGGATATTTAAAATCAGTTAGATTTGCCGATCAATATCATTTATATCGACAAAATTATTGTGGTTGTGTCTATTCATACAAAGAGATGTTAGAAAGAGAAAAGAATAAAGAAAAAAATAAAGAAAAAAAATAAAGATACTGAAAATCAGTATCTTTTATATTATACAAAAAGCAACGATTAAATCGTTGCTTTATTTTTATGCTTTCTTTAATTTCTTTAAATCGTAGAAGGCAACAATGACACCTAATACAACTAATAAGATAGCGATAATTAATTGTAATCCACTTGTAGCAAAATCAATAGTACCTGTTAACATCCAAGCATTAATAATCTTATAAATTGATAATCCTAAAGAAGATAAAGTAACAACTAACATAATTGTCATTGGAATCCATAACATGAATCCTTTTCTTCCAGTTACTTTTAAGAACACTGATAATGAAATTAATACTAATGCTGATAATAATTGGTTAGCTGCACCGAATAATGGCCAGATATTTTGATATCCACCGATACATAATACGTATCCACCTAATAAAGTGATAAGTGTAGCGACATGTTTATTAGTAATGAATTTCATGAATGGTGATTGTTCTTTATCATCTACAAATAATTCTTGCCAACTCATTCTACCAATACGTGCAACTGAATCTAATGAAGTTAAAGCTAATGCTGATAAAGCCATAGCAATAAAACAGTTAACAAAACGTGTAGGTAATCCAAGTGTTGATAAGAAACTATTAACACCATAAGCAAATGTTTGGAATGGAGTTGATCCTGCAGGCATATCTTTTAACACTGCTGAAGCAACAACTAAAGCTACAGTTGCTAATAAAGCTTCTAATAACATTGAACCATATCCAACTAATTTCATATCTTTTTCATTTTTAACTAATTTTGAAGAAGTACCACTTGATACTAATGAGTGGAATCCTGAAACGGCACCACAAGCAATAGTAACAAATAATGTTGGGAAGATGTAACTTCCATTGACTTCAAATCCAACGAATGCTTGAGAATTCATTGTTGGGTTTGCAATTAAAACACCAACTACAGCAGCAATAATCATACCTACAAATAAGAATGTAGATAAATAATCACGTGGTTCCATTAATAACCACATTGGTGTAACTGATGCTGCAAAGATATAAGCAAAAATAACGAAAATCCATACATTACGACTTGCCATAACTGGTACATAAGTTCCTAATACCATGATGACAACAAATAATACTAAACCAACTACAAATTGTAATTTAGCTGATGGTTTAAAGTAATGTGTAAATAAACCAAATGCTAATGCAGCAACAATGAATAATAATGAAATTGAAGCAACTGATCCATTAATAGTATTTTTAACTACTTTTCCAGCAGCATCTACTGGGAAACCGTTAAATGTTCCTGCAACAATATCAACGAAAGCTGCAATAACTAATAAAGTAAATAACCAACAGAATAACATGAACATTTTTCTACCTGTTTTTCCAACATATTGCTCAATGATCATACCCATTGATTTTCCTTCATTTTTAACTGAAGCATATAAAGCACCAAAGTCTTGTACAGCTCCAAAGAAAATACCACCAACAACAATCCAAATTAAAGCTGGAACCCATCCAAACATTAAAGCAATGATTGGTCCTGTAATTGGTCCTGCTCCTGCGATTGAAGAAAATTGATGTGTAAATACTTCAAATTTACTTGTTGGTACAAAATCTACACCATCTTCATATTTGTATGCAGGTGTTTGTGCTTTTTCATCAACACCCCATGTTTTTTCCAAATATGTTCCATAAACTTTATACGCTACAAGTAAAATAATCATAACAATAGCTAATATTGCTAATCCATTCATAACTTATAACCCCCCTAAATGTGAACAAGAGAATAATAATCCTATTTAATATATTTGTCAATATTATAAATTTATTTTTTAAATTTATCTTTATTAGAATTTTTTTATAAAAATCGAATATACTTTGTGTTTCAAAATTTTCTTTATAAAATACCTAAATAATTAATATTTCTCAACAAAAAAGAGAAGATATGATATCTTCTCCAATCCGCATTATATTGTATTTTTATTCATATGGTTTTAAGTTTTTTAATGAAAAATCTAAAACAGGTGCATTATATGTAATGGCTCCTGAAGATACAAAATCCACACCTAATTGAGCAATTTTTTCTAATCTTTCTGGTGTAACATTTCCTGAACATTCAGTTTGAGCACGATGATCAATTAACTTTAATGCTTCTTTCATCATCTCATCAGACATATTATCTAACATGATAATATCCGCCTTCGCTTCTATCGCTTCTTTTACCATCTCTAAGTTTTCTACTTCAACTTCTATTTTTCTTACAAAAGGTGCATAAGCCCTACATGCTTCTATCGCTTCTTTTACACCACCGGCTGCACCAATATGGTTATCTTTTATTAATACACCATCAGATAAGTTATAACGGTGATTTTTGGCTCCACCAACAGTAACCGCATATTTTTCAAAAATACGGTTATTAGGTGTTGTTTTACGTGTATCAAGTAAAACAGTATGACTTCCTTTTAAATGTTGGATAGCACGATGGGTATAAGTTGCAATTCCAGACATTCTTTGTAAGTAATTTAAAGCGACGCGTTCTCCTGATAAAAGAACACGGATATCACCACATACTTCACCTATATGATCACCTTTTTTAATTTCATCACCATCTTTATATTTACATATAAATTTAGTATCTTCATCTAATAATGTAAAGGCTCTTTCAAATACTTCTAATCCACAAATAATTCCATCTTCCTTAGCAATCAAATCAACATGACCTTCTACACGTTCTTTCATAATTGCATTTGTTGTTACATCTTCACTTGTAATATCTTCTTGTAAAGCATTTAAAATATATTGATCAATATTAACTTTCAAATTGACACCATTTATCATAGAATTCTTCATCCCTCTTTTTAATTTCATCTAACACTAACTTATGATTTTCTTTTTGTAATTTTTCAACATCTTGGTATTTTGTTAAATCATAATCTAAATGTTTATTTTCTACTTCAGCAATTGTTTCGTTAATAACACCGGCTGCTCTTTTAGCGAATACTAAACTTTCTAACAATGAGTTACTCGCTAATCGGTTAGCTCCATGAACTCCATTACATGCTGTTTCACCTACAGCATAGAGTTGTGTCATAGATGTTTTTCCGCATGTATCTGCTTTAATACCACCCATTAAATAATGTTGTGCAGGTACTACAGGTACAGGTTGTTTAAACATATCGTATCCTTCTTCTTTACAACGATCATAAATGTGAGGGAAACGATTTAAGACTTGATCATGATCCATATGCATAACACTTAAATATACATGATCACTATGGTCTTTTTTCATTTGTTCACGAATCGCATTAGATACAACATCTCTAGGTTGTAATTCATCAGTAAAACGTTCACCATCTTTATTTAATAAATAAGCACCTTCACCTCTTACTGATTCACTAATAAGGAAACTACGTTCATTTTTATTAGTATATAGAGTAGTTGGATGAATTTGAATATAATTAATATTTTCTAATTCAACATGATTTTTTAATGCTATCGCAAAAGAATCTCCGGTAATATGTCTAAAGTTGGTAGAATGCTTAAATAATCCTCCCATACCACCGGTAGCTAAAATAACAGCTTTACTATTAATTTGTTTAATTTCACCTTCATGTAAAACAATAATTCCTTTAACTTGATTTTGATCACATACTAAATCAAGCATTGTTGTATCTTCAAGTAAAGTAATATGACTTCTTTTTTTAACTTGCATAATCAGTTTACTTGTGATTTCTTTTCCAGTTACATCTTGATGATGTAAAATACGATAATTAGAATGAGCCCCTTCACGAGTATAGGCAAGATTACCTTGCTTATCTAAATCAAATTCTACACCATAATCCATTAACTCTTTCATAATATGAGGAGAATTTTTAATCATAATTTTAACTGATTCAGGATTATTTTCTCCGTGTCCTGCTTTTAATGTATCATTATAAAAAGCATCAAAATCATCAGGACTTTTTAAAGTACAGATTCCTCCTTGAGCTAAGTAAGAATCACTATTTTCTACTTTATCTTTCGTAATCATTAATATGTTCAATTGTGGATCAAGACTTAAAGCGGCAAATAAACCAGCTGCTCCTGTTCCAACAATGATAACATCATAATAAGTGTTCATTTTAATTCCTCTCTATTTTGCTAGTTCTAACATTTTTTCTAATGGATGTAAGGCTTTTTTACGATCAAATTCATCCATTTCTACAACATGGTTAAATTGTTCTAATGTTGAACATACTTTTTCTAAAGTGATTTTTTTCATATTAGGACATGTTTGATGGTTATTAACTAAATAAAATGATTTATCAGGATTATCATTTTGTAATTTGTGTAATACGCCTCTTTCAGTACAAATAATAAATTCTTGACTATCATCTTGATGAGCAAAATCAATAATTCCCGAAGTTGAACCTATATAATCAGCCATATCACAAATTTCTAAACGACATTCAGGATGAACAAGAACTTTTGCATTTGGATGTAATTCACGCGCTTTTTCAATATCTTCCTTACTGATTCCTTTATGAACATGACAAAAGCCATCATTAAAGATAAAATTCTTTTCCGGTACTTGCGTTGCAATATAACGTCCTAAATTTTCATCAGGTATAAAGTAAATGTTTTTTTGAGGTAAGTTTTTCACTATCTTCATTGCATTAGAAGAAGTAACACAAACATCACTAAACTGTTTTAGTTCTGCTGTTGAGTTGATATAACAAACAACAGCTACATCATCATATTCTTCTCTTACATGTTTAATTCTTACTATGTTAGCCATATGTGCCATTGGGCAATCTGCTTCTGGTTCAGGCATTAAAACTGTTTTTTCAGGATTTAAAATTTTTGCACTTTCACCCATAAATTCAACACCACAGAATAAAATCGCTTGTGCATCTGTTTCTACTGCTTTTTTGGCTAAGAAGTATGAATCACCTACATAGTCAGCTACATCTTGTACTTCACCTTCTACATAATAATGTGCTAAAATTACCACATTTTTTTCTTCTTTTAATTTTTTTATTTTTTCTACTAAATTCATTTTTCATCCCCATTTTCTTTTGTGAACATTTTAACAAGTTTTTCTAACATATTATATTCCTTTTTCTTAATCTTGTGAACTATTTTATAGCGAAAATTAACATAATTATCAAAAAAGGAGTTAAGCTTTATCGAGTATTTAAAATAATCTGATATTTTAGTTTTAAACAAAAATAGTATTGGTAG
>NZ_QUIN01000027.1 GCF_003480255.1 Erysipelatoclostridium sp. AM42-17
GGCGACGATAGTGCTACGGTGCAACAATAGCGAACTGCCAGTTCTTTTTTTATGTTTTTTACAACAAATTTAGAATATTTCAAACAAAAGTAACTAATCTCTAAAAACATCAAATTATATATATTTTTTGTAAATTTTATAGTATAATTGGTGCAAATGAGGTGATTTGATGAACACGGTTTTAGTCGGAAAAGATGATATAGATACAATCGTACCAGTTCTTTTAGCTGGTGATGTTGTCGCTTTTCCTACTGAAACCGTTTTTGGTTTAGGAGTAAAATTTAATGATTTAAATGCATTAAATAAAATTTACCAACTAAAACATCGTGATAGTCATAAAGCTGTAACATTAATGGTTCATGATATCAAGGACATTGAAAAATATGCTTTTGTTGATGATCAAATCAATAATGTCATCCAGCATTTTATGCCTGGTGGAATTACTCTCATTTTAAAAAAGAAAGAAGTTATAGATGACGTCTTTACGTCAGGATTAAAAACAATTGGAATAAGAATTCCTGATGATCCTTTCGTTTTAGAATTATTAAAACGGGTAGGACCGATGTTTGTTACAAGCGCAAACATATCTGGACATTCAGATTTATTAAATCACCAAGATGTTTATTCTGTATTTAAGGGGAAAATCAAAATAATCGTTAAGGGTGATTGTGGTAATGAAATTCCAAGTACAGTAGTAAAGTTAGATCAAGAAGTTCAAGTATTACGTAAGGGTCATATTTCAAAACAAGACATTGAGGAGGTGTACTATGAAGATTGCAATCGCATGTGATCATGGTGGATTACGTTTAAAAAATGTTTTAAAAGCTGATTTAGAAGAACATGGATATGATGTCGAAGATTTTGGTACTTACAGCGATGATAGCTGTGATTATCCAGATTATGCAGGACCTGCTGCTAAAGCGGTAGCTTCTGGAAAATGTGATAAAGGTGTTGTTGTTTGTGGTACTGGAATTGGTGTAAGCATTACAGCAAATAAAGTAGATGGTATCCGTTGTGCTTTATGTCACGATGTTTTCAGTGCAAAAGCAACACGTGCACATAACGATACAAATATGTTAGCTATGGGTCAACGTGTTATCGGTGAAGGATTAGCTTTAGAAATATTACATGCATGGTTAGAAACCGAATATGAAGGTGGAAGACATGATCAAAGAATTAAAAAAATGATGGCTTATGAGGGGGAATAGTCAAATGAAAGACGTAGAATTATTTAAAAGTGTAGAAAAAGAATTAAATAGACAAAGATCAAATATTGAGTTAATTGCTTCTGAGAACTTTGTTTCTCCAGAAATCTTAGAATTAGCTGGAAGCGTACTTACAAATAAATACGCAGAAGGATATCCAGCTAAAAGATATTATGGTGGATGTCAATTTGTAGACGAAGTAGAAGAATTAGCTCGTACTAGATTATGTAAAATTTATGGAGCTGAACATGCAAATGTGCAACCACATAGTGGTGCTCAAGCAAATACAGCTGTTTATCTTGCCTTATTAAATCATGGAGACAAAGTATTAGGAATGTCTCTAGCTGATGGAGGACATTTAACTCATGGTCATCCATTAAACTTTTCAGGAATTAACTATGAATTCTATAGTTATGGTGTAAATAAAGAAACTGAAATGATTGATTACGACGAATATAAAAAGAAAGTCGAAGAAATTAAACCAAAATTAGTTGTTGCTGGAGCAAGTGCTTATAGTAGAACAATTGATTTTGAATTTATGGCAAAAGTTGCTCATGATAATGGTGCATTATTCATGGTAGATATGGCACATATTGCTGGACTTGTTGCTGCTGGATTACATCCATCACCATTTCCACACGCTGATATCGTGACAACAACTACACATAAAACATTAAGAGGACCACGTGGTGGTGTTATTATGTGTAAAAAAGAATTTGCTGCTGATATTGATCGTGCAGTATTCCCAGGTATGCAAGGTGGTCCATTAATGCATATTATCGCTGCTAAAGCACAATGTTTCTATGAAGTAATGCAACCTGAATTTAAAGAATATGCAAGCCAAATTATTAAAAATGCAAAAGCATTAGAAAAAACATTAAAAGAAGAAGGATTCAGATTAGTTGCTGACGGAACTGATAACCATTTAATTCTTATTGATGTTAAAGCAAGTTGTGGCATTTCTGGTAAAAAAGCACAACGTTTATTAGATGAAATCAATATTACAGCTAATAAAAATGCTATTCCTTTTGATACAGAAAAACCATTCAAAGCTTCTGGTTTACGTGTAGGTACACCAGCAATGACAACAAAAGGATTCAAAGAAGAAGACTTTGAAGAAGTAGGAAGAATTATTGCTTATCGTTTAAAAAATGAAGAAACTGACGAAATTAAAGAAGAATGCTTAAAACGTGTAAAAGCATTAACAGATAAAGTTACAATGTATAAAGATATTCAATATATCTAGGAGGTCATTATGTCTTTAACAATATTAGATCATGCGCTTATTAAACATAAACTTACAATTATGCGTGATAAAAATACATCAACTTATATATTTAAACAAAACTTAGATGAAATTGCTAAGTTAATGGCATTTGAAGTAACAAGAAACATTCCACTAAAAGATAAAGAAATTGAAACACCAATTTGTAAAATGATAGGAAAAGAAATGGATAAACAAATTATTCTTGTTCCTATTTTAAGAGCCGGAATTGGTTTAGTAGATGGTTTTAGAGATATTATTCCAACAGCCAAAATTGGTCATATTGGAATGGAAAGAGATGAAGAAACACTTATTCCACGTGAATACTATGCCAAATTCCCAAAAGGAATTGAAGATTCAGTTGTTATTGTTGTTGATCCAATGCTAGCAACAGGTGGAAGTGCAAATATGGCTATTGAAAATATTAAACAAAGAGGAGCTAAAAATATTAGATTAGTTTGTTTAGTAGGAGCACCTGAAGGGGTAGCGGCCATCCAAAAAGAACATCCTGATGTCGATATCATGTTAGCGGCATTAGATGAAAAATTAAATGAAAATGGTTATATTGTACCAGGACTTGGAGATGCCGGAGATCGTTTATTTGGCACTGATTAATGGATAAACAATTAATTAAAGATTTAATTTATGGTTTAACACTGGCAAGTGAGGTTATTGGCAGTTTTATGATTGCTGTGATAGTGGGAATACAATTAGATCGGTATTTCCACACAAAGCCAGTTTGGATTATCATACTTTTGATTTTTGCTTTTATTCATGTTATGAAAATATTATTTAAAGTAGGTAAAAAATGAACGAAAGAGATGTGTTAAAACAATCGATTAAAGTTTTTATTATAGGTTTGATTATATTTAGTTTAATAGGTGTGATATTAAAGAGTATCGCTTATCCTTTAGGGTTTGCTTTAGGATATGTCATCAATGTTATTATTTTTAATATCATCATTAAAACATCTGATTTAATATTGAATATAGGACATTCTATAAGCATGATTGTTATCATGTCGATTATTAAATTATTATTGTATGCATTAGGATTTTTATTAGCCATATTCTTTAAAGACATCTTAAGTATTATCGGTGTTTTCTTTGGATATATGGTAATAAAAATAACGATAAATATTATGGGTTATTTAACTAAGGAGGTGAAAGAGAATGAGTAACTTCTTAGATTCAATTCAAGTTGAATTAATCTTTTCACTTATTATTATGACATGTCTTGCAATCTTCTTTATTTATGCAGGACGTAAAGTCGCCGCAGCTGATCCTACAGCTAAACCTAAAGGAGTAGTTTTAGTTGTTGAAACAGGTGTGAAAATGATTTATGACTATTTAAAAGGAATTATGCCTAAAAAGTTTGAAAAAAACTATTATCCTTATTTTGCAATGTTATTTGCGTATTTAGTTATTTCAAATATTAGTGGTTTAATAGGCTTTGAAGCACCAACTTCAAACTATTCTATTACCTTAGCTATGACAATCATTACATTCTGTTTAATTCAGTTTAACGCAATTAAAAAACAAGGATTTTTAAATTATATTTGGGGTGCCGTTTGGCCACCAACAAATTTATTAAGTATCTTATCACCACTTATTTCATTATCAATGCGTTTATTTGGTAATATTTTAAGTGGATCTATCTTAATGTATTTGGTTTACCAATTTACAGGATACCTATCAAGTTATGTCATCAACTTTAACTTTTTAGGACCAATTATTGCCCCTGTATTACATTGTTACTTTGATATCTTTGCAGGGTGTGTTCAAACACTGGTATTTGTCACATTATCATCTATCTTGATTATGATGGAAAATCCAGATGAAGAATAAGTTCTAACCTAGAATGCTAGTTTAGATATAAATGAAAATGAAAACTATTTATAGGAGGAAAAAATTATGGTAAAAGGATTAATCGCAATCGCAGCAGGTCTTGCTGTATGTGCAGGTTTAGGAACAGGGATCGGTGAAGGGATTGCCGCTAGTAAAGCAGTAGAAGCTGTAGGAAGAAATCCAGAAGCTGAAGGTAAAATCCGTACAATGATGATCTTAGGTATTGCCTTATCAGAAACTGTTGCCATCTATGGTTTATTAGTTTCATTAATCTTATTATTCGTATATTAATAATTGACTATCTAGAAAAGGAGGAATATAAATGCCAGATATTGCCGGAAAATTATTCCCTAATGTAACAACTTTGATTGTTCAATTATTATCTACTGGTGTCTTATTAATTATTTTCAAGAAATTTTTATGGGTGCCAGTGCAAAATTATTTTGCTAAAAGAGCGGATTATATTGAATCAACAATCAATGATGCAAAAGAAATGAATGAAAAAGCAAGTAAGCATTTAACTGAAGCTGAAAAGCAAGCACGTGATGCAGCCATGCAATATCGTTCAATTTTAGATCAAGCTAAAGAAGATGGTCAAAGAGCAAAACAACAAATTGTTGATGAAGCTCAAAAAGAAGCACAAAATAAAATTGAACAAGCACGTCGTGAAATCGAATCAGAAAAACTTCAAGCACGCCAAGATATGAAAGAAGAAATTGTGGATGTTGCTTTAGAAGTTGCAACTAAAGTAATGAACAAAGAAATGAATGAATCAATCAATAAAGAACTTGTTGAAAACTTTGTTGATGAAGTGGTGAACTAATGAACGTCATTTCACAAAGATATGCAGAATCATTATTTGATTTAGCACTAGAAGAAAACAAGCTAGATGATTATTTAAATGATATGAAGCTTGTTGATGAAGTATTAGAAAGTGATCCTCAATTTGTTCAATTCTTTAGTCATGTATTAATTAAAGATGATGTAAAATGTCAGTTAATTGATGAATCTTTTAAAGGAAACATTAATGAATATGTTTTAAACTTTTTAAAACTATTAGTTAAAAAAAGAAGAATTCGTTATATTGGCGAAATAGTCAAAGCTTTTATTACTCTTAGTCATCGTCATTTAGGTATTGAAGAAGGAATTATTTATAGTCCTTATCAATTATCTACTAAAGAAGTTCAAGAAATAGAACAAGTGATGAGTAAAAAAGAAAATAAAAAAGTGACTTTAAAAGTACGTCTTGATCCATCCTTAGTAGGAGGGGTTAAAGTCGAAGTGAACAATCGTATTTACGATGGTTCAATTAAGAATAAAGTAGAAGTTCTTAAAAAAGAATTATTAAGAAAGTAGGTGAAAATAGTGGGGCTTAGACCAGATGAAATTAGTGCTTTAATTAAAGAACAAATTAAACACTATGATGACATGATTGAACAAAAAGATGTCGGAACAGTTATGACTGTTGGTGATGGTGTATGTTTAATTCATGGATTAGATAACGCAATGCTTGGTGAATTATTATTATTCCCAAACGAAGTTTATGGAATGGTCATGAACTTAGATGAAGATAGCGTAGGAGCCGTACTACTTGGATCTGAAAGTACGATTAAAGAAGGAAACGAAGTTAAACGTACTGGAAAGATTATTGAAGTGCCTGTAGGAGATGCTTTGTTAGGTAGGGTTGTTAACCCATTAGGACAAGCCATCGATGGAAAAGGGCAAATTAAAACAACAAAAACAAGACCAATTGAACGTGTAGCAAGTGGGGTTATGACAAGAAAGAAAGTTGATCAACCTTTACAAACTGGTATTACATCAATTGACGCTATTATTCCAATTGGTAGAGGTCAACGTGAGTTAATTATCGGAGACCGTCAAACAGGTAAAACAGCTATCGCTATTGATACAATTTTAAATCAAAAAGATCAAAATATTTATTGTGTTTATGTTGCAATTGGACAAAAGAATTCAACTGTAGCACAAGTTGTTGAAAAATTAAGAAAAGGTGGCGCAATGGATTATACATGTGTTGTATCTGCCGGAGCGTCAGAATTAGCACCAGTACAATATATTGCACCTTATGCAGGTTGTGCTATTGCTGAAGAATGGCTTGAACAAGGTAAAGATGTCTTAATTGTTTATGATGATTTATCTAAACATGCCGTAGCTTATCGTACAGTGTCTTTATTACTTAAAAGACCACCAGGACGTGAAGCTTATCCAGGAGATGTATTCTACTTACATTCAAGATTACTTGAACGTGCTTGTCGTTTAAATGAAGAAAATGGGGGAGGATCAATTACTGCCTTACCAATCATTGAAACACAAGCTGGTGATATTTCAGCATACATTCCAACAAATGTTATTTCTATTACTGATGGACAAATTTTCTTACAACAAGAATTATTCAACTCTGGATTTAGACCAGCGGTAGATACAGGATTATCAGTATCACGTGTAGGTTCATCAGCACAAATTAAAGCCATGAAACAAGTATCAAGTTCATTAAAACTTGAATTAGCACAATATGAAGAAATGCAAGCCTTTGCTCAATTTGGTAGTGACTTAGATGAAGCAACAAAAGCAACATTAGATCATGGTGCTAAAGTACGTGAAGTATTAAAACAAGCACAATACTCACCACGTGAAGTTTCAACACAAGTGATTACTTTATTTGCTTTAAAATATGGTTTTACAAAACCATTACAAGTAGAACAAGTAACAGCATTTATGGATGGATTAATTGAACATGTATCAATTAACCATCATGATATCATTGATGAAATCAATGAACAAAAAGCAATTTCTGATGAATTATCTAAGAAAATGAAAGACGTCATTGGCGCATACGTTGAACAATTTGAAAAAACGCAAGCAGCGGGGTAATGAATTATGTCAGGATCAATGCAAGAAATTAAGCGCCGCATTAAATCAGTTGAATCAACTAAAAAAATAACAAAAGCAATGGAATTAGTTGCAACATCTAAACTTCGTAAAACAAGAAATCAGTTAGATGAATTAAAACCTTACTATCAAAAAGTAAGAGAAACATGTGCTGAAATTCTTGCTTCAAATAGTACCATGACAGATAGTCCTTATTTATTAAAAAACAAAGATGGTGTTAATATTTATATTGTTATTACATCTAGTTTAGGACTATGTGGAGGTTACAATGTTAACTTATTTAAAGCTGTAAAAGATGAAATTAAGGATGGAGATTATGTTTATACTATTGGTAGTAAAGGAACATCTCATTTCTTAAAACATCATCATGGTGTAACAGATCATAAATTTAGTGATTTAAATACGACTTTAGACTTTAAAGATGTAACTAAACTGGTTACAGAGTTAACAAATAAATATAAGAATAAAGAAGTGAAAGAAATTAAAATTGTTTATACTGAATTTGTAAACAACTTAACATTTACACCAAGAATTGTAACTTTACTTCCAGTAGATACTAATGAATTTAAAAATATTCATATTACAAATAAATATACTATTTTTGAACCAAGTCCAGAAGTAGTTTTAGATAGTTTAATTCCAATGTATCTACAAGCAGTTATTTATGGATATCTTGTTGAAAGTGTAACCAGTGAAAATGCTTCAAGAAGAACATCTATGGAAAATGCTACAGATAATGCTGAAGACTTAACTGAAACATTATTACTTAAATACAATCAAGCGCGTCAAACAGCAATTACTAATGAAGTTAGTGAAATTGTTGCTGGCGCAAATGCACAATAAGAAGGAGGTGCCATATGGCTAATATTGGTAAAATTATTAGTGCGCGTGGACCTGTTATCGATATTCAATTTAATGATGAACATTTACCATCATTAAATACTGCCATCAAGATTGATAATCATGGTGAAGAATTAGTTGTTGAAGTTGCTCAACATATCGGAGACGACGTAGTTCGTTGTGTTGCCATGGGGGCAACAGATGGTATTGTTAGAGGGATGGATGCAATCGATACAGGAAGCCCAATTACAGTTCCAGTAGGAAATCAAACATTAGGACGTATGTTTAATGTTTTAGGACAACCTATTGATGGTAAAGGACCATTAAGTTCAGATGTAGAAACAAAACCTATTCATAGGGAAGCACCTACTTATGCTGAACAAAGAACAGAAACAGAAATTTTTGAAACAGGGATTAAAGTTGTAGACTTAATCTGTCCATTTATTAAAGGTGGTAAAATTGGATTATTCGGTGGTGCCGGAGTAGGTAAAACAGTATTAATTCAAGAATTTATCAACAATATCGCTACTGAACATGGTGGTTTATCAGTTTTCGCTGGAGTTGGTGAACGTAGCCGTGAAGGAAACGATTTATACTATGAAATGAAAGAAAGTGGAGTATTAGAAAAAACTTCATTAGTTTTTGGTCAAATGAATGAACCACCTGGAGCACGTTTACGTGTTGCTTTAACTGGTTTAACAATGGCTGAACAATTCCGTGATGAACAAGGACAAGATGTATTATTATTCATTGATAATATCTTCCGTTTCACTCAAGCAGGATCAGAAGTATCTGCCTTATTAGGACGTGTCCCTTCTCAAGCTGGATATCAACCAACTCTTGCAACTGAAATGGGTGCATTACAAGAACGTATTACATCAACTAAAAAAGGATCAATTACATCAGTACAAGCTGTATATGTACCAGCTGATGACTTAACTGACCCTGCTCCAGCAACAACATTTGCTCACTTAGATGCTAAAATCGTATTGGATCGTTCTATTGCTGCTCTTGGAATTTATCCTGCAGTAGATCCATTAAATTCATCATCTAGAGCCTTAGATCCATTAGTAGTAGGTAAAGATCACTATGAAGTAGCTCATGGGGTTCAACAAATCTTACAACGTTACCAAGAATTACAAGATATCATTGCCATTCTAGGTATGGATGAATTAGGTGAAGAAGACAAATTAATTGTTGCGCGTGCACGTCGTGTTCGTAATTTCTTATCACAACCATTTAGTGTAGCTAGTCAATTTACTGGATTAGATGGAAAATATGTCCGTGTTGAAGATACAATTCAAGGATTTAAAGAAATCTTAGAAGGTAAATGGGATGAATTACCAGAACAAGCTTTCCATAATGTGGGTACAATTCAAGAAGCAGTAGAAAAGGCTAAGACATTAACAAATGACTAAATTTAATTTAAAAATTGTAACACCACAAGGTATTTATAAAGAAGTGGAAGTAGATCAGGTTAATCTTAGAACAACTGCTGGACAAATAGGAATATTGGCTCATCATATGCCCCTTGCAAGTGGTATCGAAATATCAGCAATGGATTATGTCAAAGATGGAAGTCATGAAACATTTGCAATAGCAGGAGGATTTGTTTATGTTAATGATACAGAAACAACAATTATTGCTAATGCAATTGAATCACAAGAAGAAATTGATTTAGATCGTGCTCAACAAGCTAAAAAAAGAGCAGAAGAAAGATTAAAACAAACATCTAATGATATTGACTCTATGCGTGCAGAAATTGCTTTAAAAAGAGCAATTACACGTATACACGTTAAAAATATGTAATAAAATGGAAGGGAAACCTTCCATTTTAATTTAAATAAAGTTATCTTTTCTTTAGCATTATTTTTAGATTATGCTATAATGGGGCAATAGAAAGGAATGATGAAATGGATATATTATTAGAACCAACAAAAGAATCATTAATAACATTGCCTTTTTTACTACTGGCATGTTTATTCATAGAATATTTAACAAGTCGCAATGTTGCTAATAAAGTGATGGAACATGGAAAACTTGGACCAATCGTAGGAGCCATTGTAGGCTGTATTCCACAATGTGGTTTTTCTGTCCTTGCTGCTCGTTTTTATACAATGAACATTATTACAGCCGGTACCTTACTATCAGTCTTTATAGCGACAAGTGATGAAGCTTTATCAATTTTAGCGATTCATCCAGAATTATGGAAAACCATGATTTTATTGATTATTGTTAAAATTGCTGTTGGGGCGATTGCTGGTTTATTAGTTGACAAACATAATCATAAAAATGATGATGATTATGAATATATACAGGTAGCTGATTGTGATTGTGGATGTCAAAATGGTATCTTTGTACCAGCAATAAAACATGCATTAAAGATATTTGCCTTTATTTTACTTACTAATATAGCTTTATCATTACTTATTGATTATGTCGGACAAGATACACTTACTGCTTTTTTAGAAACAAATAAATATCTACAGCCTTTAGCTTCAGGAATAGTAGGCTTTATTCCTAACTGTGCAGGGTCTGTTGTTTTAACTCAATTATATGTTTCAGGTGGTCTTACTTTTGGAGCGTTGATAACAGGGTTATCAACTTCAGCAGGTGTAGGAACATTAGCTTTAATAACTTATAATGAAGATCGTCAAGATACAATAAGAATCTTATTATTATCTTATATCGTGGCACTTGTGATTGGATATTTACTTACCTTTATACTATAATTATTTCCCAGGAAATATAAACAAATATGTCAAATCGAAACAAATGTTTCGATTTTTTTAATAAAGTGCATATCATTTGTCAAACATATAAATGCACGTTATGATGTCAATAGATAAAGGAGAGTGATTGATATGTTTGATGAAAAAAGAAAAGTAGTATTAATAGGAACAGGATTTGTAGGGATGTCTATGGCTTATTCCATTATGAATACTGGTGGTATAGATGAACTCGTTTTAATAGATGTTAATGAAGAAAAAGCACAAGGGGAAGCGATGGATATTAGTGACGGTTTACCTTATGCTAAAACTCACATGAAAGTCATTGCAGGTAACTATCATGAATGTCGTGATGCAGATATCGTTGTGATTACTGCTGGGGCTGCTCAAAAACCGGGACAAACACGTTTAGAACTTGCGGGAATAAACGCTAAAATTATAAAAAATATTACAAAACAAGTGATGTCTTCAGGATTTAATGGAATCATTGTTGTAGCTAGTAACCCAGTTGATTTAATGAGTTATGTTGTTAAGAAAGTATCAGGTCTTCCTGCAAATCGTGTCATTGGCTCTGGAACGATTTTAGACACAGCTAGATTAAGACATAAAATGTGTGAATATTTAAATATTACATCAAGTAATATTCATGCTTATGTTTTAGGAGAGCATGGTGATTCATCATTTGTATCTTGGGATAATGCTTATGTGGGATGTTTGAAATTATATGATTATTTAGATCGTAAAGGAATTGAACATACAGAATTAGAGCATATTCATCAAGAAGTAAGAGATGCAGCCTATAAGATTATTGAACGAAAGAAAGCCACATATTATGGAATAGGGCTTTCACTTAATCGTTTATTACAAGCAATATTAAATGATGAAAATGCTATCTTAACAGTATCTGCTCACCAAGATGGACAGTATACAGATGAAGATATCTATATTGGTGTTCCTGCTGTCGTTAATCGAAGTGGTGTTAAAGAGATTATAAAATTGGATTTAAATAAAAATGATCAAGAGAAATTTAATCATTCATGCAAAACATTAAAACAGACAATTAAAGAGACAATTGATCAAATTATAGAGGATAAAGCATAGTTTATCCTCTTTTTTTTATGTATAATCAAACTATGAGGTGAAAATATGAAAAAGAAGAAGATTATTATTGGGGCAGTTATTTTATGTCTCATTATTATTGGTGGTGGCATTTATGCGATGCAACAACCTAAAGAACTGGTATTACGTATACATAAAAAGAGTCAAGTCATAGAATATGGACAAACTTATACACCAACTTTTAAAGATCTTGTTATTACAAAGAATCTTGATAAAGATGATATTAAAGAATTAAAAAAGAATACGCAAATTAAGTCAAATATAAAAAATGAAGATAACAAAGAGTATCCTGCTATTGGTCAATACAAAGTTACAGTTCAATATCATAAACAAAAGAAAACAAAGGTGGTTGAGGTTAAAGATACGACAGCACCACAATTTAATGATACCAATGAAGTAACGATTCCCTTCAATCAAGAAAATTATGACTTTAATAAAAATATAAGTGCAACTGATTTATCACCAGTTACAATTGAATATCAAAAAGAGAACATTAATTTTAAACAAGCAGGAACTTATACTTTAAAAGCAGTAGCTAAAGATCAAAGTGGCAATCAAAGTGAAAAAGATATCCAAATTAAAGTTGAACCAGAAAAAGTTGAAACACCAAAAGTCCAAGGACAAACAACTTATGTTAAAAATGGTAATAATAAAGTTATTTGTATTGATGCAGGGCATCAAGCTAGAGGCAATAATGAAAAAGAACCTAATGGACCGGGTTCATCAATTTATAAAGCTAAAGTAACAACTGGAGCAACAGGTGTTGCTACTCATAGTTTAGAATCACAAATTAATTTACAAGTTGCTCTTAAATTACAAAGAATATTACAACAAAATGGATATCAAGTCATTATGTGTCGTACATCACAAGATGTAAATATTTCCAATGCACAAAGAGCTCAAATCGCAAATAATGCCCATGCTGCGGCTTTTGTGCGTTTACATTGTGATAGTAGCGCTTCTTCTGCACCTACAGGAACAATGACAATGGCACCATCACAAAATAACGCTTATTGTTCAGCTATATCTTTAGAATCACAAAAACTAGCAAGAGCTATTTTAAATCAAACTTGTAAGGCTGCTGGATCTCATAGTAGAGGGGTTTCTATTACTGATACAATGACAGGATTAAACTGGGCTCAGGTTCCAGTAACGATTATTGAAATGGGATTTTTATCTAATCCAACAGAAGATCAGTTATTGAGTAGTGATAGTTATCAAGAAAAATTAGCTCAAGGAATAGCCAGTGGTATTAGTGAATATTTAAATCAATAAAAAAGGAAGATTTTTGAAATCTTCCTTTTAATATAAACGACGACAATTATAAATATGTCTATAGAAATAACTTCCGGGAGCAACACTGGTTACTTTTACACGTTGTTCAGGGTATTGACCTACTGTACCAGAACCTTGTCCTGAAGCTTCAACCATCCTACCATTACCAATATAAATACCAATATGGGCAACAAAATGTCCATCATAAGTAAATGTAATGACATCACCAACCTGTAAATTGTTATATAAAACAGCTTTTCCATATGCTGAATAGCCAGCAGCAGTTGTTCTACCAATTTTAATGCCTGCTTGATTATGAGCCCAATACACAAGACCAGAACAATCAAAGTAATTAGGTCCGGAAGCACCCCACCAATAACGACAACCTTGTTTTGATAAAGCGGCATTAGCGATTCTTACTCCAGTACTTGCATCAGATTGGCTAGGTGATGATGGAGTAGAAGGTTGACTATTGCCTTGATTATTGTTTTGATTGTTATTTTGATTATTATTCGTGTTGTTATTATTATTGTTTTGGTTATTATTCGAATTATTGTTATTATTTGGGGTAGATGGTGGTGTAGGTAAGGGTGCTACATAGCCAATGTTATCCTTTTTAGAGTTTTCATAGAAAGCATTTAAAGCTTCATCCATCTGTTTTACCTGTTGAGAACTATAGTTGGCACTTTCTTGAGTAGCAGCTACATTTTTATTTTGTTCTTGAAGTAAAGCAGTATAACGTGTTTGTAAGTTAGCCTGTTCTTCTTTTTGAGCAAGTAGAGCAGTCTTCGCAGATTGTAAAGTTGCTTTTTGCTTAGAAATTTCTTTTTTCTGATTTGCCATCTCAGCAATTAATTCTTGATCGTTAAGTGTGAGTTCATTAAAACTATCAATCCGTGAGAATAAATCGGCGAAGTTATCAGCACCAAAAATGTATTCTAAATAAGAATCTTCATTCATATAGGTTTGCATAGAGTACATACGATCTTTAATAATTTGATCATTTTTAGCGATTTCTTGTTCTAAATTAGAAATAGTACCTTCTACATAGGCAATTTCTGTTTCCTTTTGACTAATACTAGAATTAATATTTATGATTTTTTTACTAATACTATCTACGGTATCTTTTGTTTTACTGGCAGTTTCCTTTTGAGTGGCTAATTGTTTATTTAATTCCTGATTTTTCTTTTTTAAGTATTTATTAAACTGTTCACAAGTAGATTTATTGCTACTAGATAAGTTACTACTAGAACAGATATTCATATACTTACTTTCATCTTTAGAAAAATCAATTGCTTCTACATGTTGAGGATGATAAAGCAATGTTCCTCCTAAAATTAAGGCTAAGGAAAGTGAAGTGAGTTTTTTATATTTCATAGTGCCACCTCCTCAACCTATATTATCTACTAAATTTTATTTTTTGTAAATAGACTAAACTTTATTTATAATAAAAAAGAATACCGAAGTATTCTTCATATGTATTAATATGGACGAACGGCGCAACTAAATTGATTTAAATTAGATGCAACTTTAACAACATCTCCGGTTTGTGGAGCATGAATATATTGTCCACCACCAATATAAATACCAACATGACCTGATTTCCATAAAATATCACCAGGTTGGGCTTGACTTAACGGAATAACGGCACCAGCCTTACCTTGGGAACCAGAATAATGTCCAAGAGAAACACCAGCTTGGGCATAACACCACATGACTAAACCAGAACAATCAAATGTATTAGGTCCAGCAGCACCCCAAACATAAGGACAACCAAGTTTTGATCTTGCTGCAGCGACAACAATACTACCGTATTTATTAGTTGTTGGAACGTTAGCAGGAGTTATCGACGATGACGAACCATTACCTTTATTAGAACCATTTCCTGTATTAGTAGGTTGAGTTACCACAACTGAAGATAAAAATGAATCTAAAGAACTTTGCGTATCAGATACTTTACTTTGTTCTGCTTGAGCACTTGCAAGATCATTCTTTTGTTTTTGAATGATATTTTCATATTGTGTTTGTAAAGTCTTTTGTTCATTTTGTTTTGCTACAATATTTTCTTTTGCTGTTTCAACGGTTGCTTTTTGTGCTTCTACTTGTTTCTTTTCATCAGCAATTTTACTAATCAAGTCTTCATCATATTGAGTTAATTCATTAACACTATCAATTCTTGAAAAGAAATCTGAAAAACTTGATGCACCAAAAATAAATTCAACATATGTATTACTATTACTATAAGATTGCATAGCATACATACGATCTTTTATTTCTTTTTCTTTTTTATTAATATTATCTTCTAAAGTTTTAATTGAACTTTGTAAATAATTAATCTCATTTTGTTTTTGTTCAATTTGATTATTTAAATCAGCAATCTCAGCAACCACAGTATCTAAAGATCCTTGTGTTTGTGATATTTTAGATTTTGAATCATCAATTGAACTTTGTAAATCTTTATTTTTCTTTTTTAAATAAGCGTTAAATTCCTTACAAGTATTATAATTACTTGTTGATAGATTATGACTTGAACATATTTTCATGTATTTACTTTCTTGTCCATTAAAATTAACAGCTTCTACTGGTTTACTTTTAACCATAGAAACAACCATCATAAAAGTTAACAGACATGCAAAAGTTTTTTTCACGCTATCACCTCCACCATCTATTATCCTCTAATTTGAAAAAAATGTAAATAAAAGAAGAGAATGAATTTCTCTTCTAATATAATCTTCTACAATTATAAATTACACTATAAAAATAAGTACCTGGCTTAATTGATGTTGTTTTAACACATTGGTTAGGATCTTGACCATGAGTTTCAGACCCCTTACCAGAAGCATGAACCATATTACCCCCACCAATATAAATACCAATATGAGCAACACCACTACCATAATTAAAAGTAATCACATCACCAACTTGTAATTGATTATATGATACAGCTTTACCCATAGCAGCATATCCAGCAGCAGTTGTACGCCCAATTTTTACTCCGGCAGCATTCATTGACCAATAAACCAACCCTGAACAATCAAAATAATCGGGACCAGTAGCTCCCCACCAATAACGTTTTCCTTGCATTGATAAGGCTTTTTTTGCAATAGCAATACCAGTTTCACTATCACCACTACCAGGAGTGATACCAGCACTGGTATCATCTTTTAATGAGTTTTGATAGAAAGTTGTTAAAGCACTATCTAAAGTAGAACTTGCTTTTTCATTAGCACTCGATGCTTGTTTAGCAGCAGATAATTGTTCTTGTTGTTTTTGAAATAAAAGAGCGTATTGATTTTTTAAAGTTGCTTGTTGTTGTCTTTGACTTTCAATATTCGCTTTTGCTACTTCAATAGTTGATTTTTGACTTTCTACTTGTTTTTTTTCATCAGCTAATTGACTAACCAATTCTCGATCATATTGAGTTAATTCATTAACACTATCAATTCTTGAAAAGAAATCTGAAAAACTCTGTGAGCCAAAGATAAATTCAATATAACTATTACTATTGTTATAAGATTGCATAGCATACATGCGATCTTTTAAATCATTTTCTTTCTTTTGAATACTTGATTCTAATTGAGAAATAGATTGTTGAAGATAAGAAATTTCTTTTTCTTTTTCATCTATTTGATTATTTAAACTAGTAAGTTTACTAGATACAACACTAAGATTATTTTCAGTAGTACTTAACTCGCTACTTACATTATTAACTGTTTGTTTCAATTCTTTATTCTTTTTCTTTAAATAAGTATTAAATTCTTTACAAGTATTATAATTACTAGAATTTAAGTTACTACTAGAACATATTTTCATATATTGATCTTCCTGTCCTTCAAAATTAACCGCTTTAACTTGATTAATTGGACAAAGAGAAAACATCATCATTCCAGTAAGTAAAACACAAATACCTTTTTTCACTTTATCACCTCAAAGGTTATTATCCTAAATTCTACTAGATTTAGCAAGAAGAATATAAAAATGATAAAAAATAACATATTGTAAAAAAAGACATATATTAAAATGAGGAGGGAAATCATGATAACTCATGGTATTGATGTATCTAAATTTCAAGGAACGATTAATTGGCAACGAGTAAAGGAAAATGTAGATTTTGCGATTATTCGTTGTGGTTTTGGTCAAGATAAACCATCACAAGATGATCCTTATTTTAAAAGAAATGCTGATGAATGTACAAGATTAAATATTCCTTTTGGGGTTTATCTTTATTCTTATGCTACTAATGAACAAGAAGCACTAGGAGAGGCGAGACATGTATTAAGACTTATTAAAGACTATAAAATGGCTTATCCCATTTATTATGATTTAGAAGATAATAATACAACCGGGAAACAAAGTAATGAAGTTATCGCTAATATTGCTAAAACATTTGCTGATGAATTAGAAAAGAATAATTATTATGTAGGTATGTATGCATCCTTATATTGGTGGCGTACAAAATTGACAAGTCCAATATTTAATCGTTATACAAGATGGATAGCTTATTATGGTAATCAGCTTAACTTTGATGGTGAATATGATATGTGGCAGTATTCTTCTACAGGAAGTATACCAGGTATTACTTCAATGGTAGATTTAAATTACTGTTATAAAGATTTTCCAGAAATTATTAGAAATGCAGGATTAAATAATTTTAATAACCAAACAGAAACGAATCAGTATCAAGTTGGCGATCACGTCCGTTTTCAATATGTCTTTTTAACCAGTGAATCAACGAATCCACTTAGACCATATCGTCAAACAGGTATTATTACACGCATTGTACCTAATGCCAGAAATCCATATTTAATTGGACAAGATGATGGTTGGGTCAATGATCAGGTTATAGAAGGAAAAGTCACATTATTAAGCAATAGTGATTATCAGGGAAATAGTCTAGTTGATGCTTTAAATGAGATAGGCGTAGATTCCAGCTTTGAAAATCGAAGACGTTTAGCTATGCTTAATGGTATCACTTCATATCAGGGAACAAATTACCAAAATACATTACTACTTAATTTATTAAAAGAAGGACAACTTGTTAGTTAACTAGCTGTATTTATAAAAGAAGATAATAAAGTAAGATACTTATTTTCTTCTTTTATTACTGATTTTAAAAGTTTTATTATATCGGGATCATGAATGGATTTTAACTGTAAGTTAAACTTATCAATTAAGACTTTTTTACTTTCAATAACATTATCCATTAAAGAATCAAAGGATTGATGATAGTTATTATAACTAGGGGACCAGTATTCATTATGTTGACAATAACATGTCCATAAACGAGGTTCCATTCCTAAATGATAGGATAACTGTAAAAAAAGATGAAGATATTTCATATTACTTAACATCATTTCATAAAATAAAGAACTTAGTTTTTGATTTTGATTCATTAAAATAATATGATTGTACATATTTAAAGATAAAGAGGACATCATACTAATCATGCCACAAGCATTATCTAGTAACATCATACCTTTTTGATTATGTTCGATCATTATGCTCACCCTATACAGTCTATGTCCAAATAAAAAAAAGATTACTTAAGTAATCTTTTTTCATAAGCTCTTCTTAAATCTCCGGATGTAGACAAATGAATATCACCGCAATAGACAAAGCCATATTTAGTTAAAAAATGCTGCATAGAAAGATTATCATAATGGGTATCCATTCTTACACTATGATATTGAGGATATAAAGCAACTGCATGATCTAAAATAATACTAGCAAGTCCTTTTCCTTTATATTGATTATCTAAAGCGATACGATGAACACATATATAAGGACTATTTAATAACCATTTACCATCAATAACATTATAGCTAGGTTCACCTTTAATCGTCACCATACAAGTACCAATAATATGACCATCTTCTTCTAAAACATAAGCTTCACCTTTTTTGATATCATTTTCAATTGTTTGTTCATTAGGATAGCCATCTTGCCATTGATCAATTCCTTGTGATTTGAAATATTCTTTAGCTTGATTAATGATTTTCATTACCTCATTGATATCTTCTTTTACAGACAATCTAAAATTCATATATCTTCACCTCATTGACACAACTATAGCATAAATCTATGTATAAAGTAAAATAAATGTTATCTTTTTTATCGTCTGAAAGCCTTGATTTATCAAGTGTTTTATGAAAACGATAGAATTATGTCGAGAGATTTGAACTTCAAAGTATTTACAAATTAAAACTTTTTGTTATAATAGCCTCATAACAACGAGGAGGAAAATAAAGATGGTATTTGAAAAAGTAAAAGAAATCATCGTAGATTCTTTAAATTGTGATGAAGATCAAGTAACTTTAGATGCAAATTTAAAAGAAGATTTAGAAGCAGATTCATTAGATGCTGTAGAATTAATTATGGCAGTAGAAGAAGAATTTGATCTTGAAATTCCAGATGATGCAGCAACAAGTATCAAAACTGTTAAAGACATCGTAGATTATATTGAAGCTCATAAATAAAAGGATTACCCAGGAAACTGGGTAATCTTATTATAGCAATGCTTTGGAATTCAAAGCATCTCTTTTTTTATCGACATAGTTTGAACTTCAAACAAAGGAGAATAAAATGAAACTTGAATTAATAAAACAATTAATAACTGAATTTGATGACTCTAAGGTCACAAAAATGAAAGTAGAAATAGATGATTTAAAATTAGAATTAGAAAAAAATGGTAAAACAGTAGTTCAACAAGTTGAACCACAAGAAGTGATTCAATCAGCTACTACAAATAAACAAGAAACATTAACAGGGACACCGGTTAAATCACCTATTGTAGGTGTTTTTTATCCCGCAAGTTCACCTGATAGTGATCCCTTTGTTCATGTTGGTGATCAAGTGAAAAAAGGACAAGTTTTATGCATTGTAGAAGCCATGAAAGTGATGAATGAAATTAAAGCACCTATTGATGGAACGGTTACATCAATTTTAGTTAAACATGAAGATCTTGTAGAATTCGATCAAGTTCTCATGATGATTGAATAATTATGTTTAAAAAGATTTTAATCGCTAATAGAGGCGAAATTGCTGTTAGAATTATTCGCTGTTGTAAAGAGATGTCGATTGAAACCGTAGCAGTTTATTCTACTGCTGATGCGACTTCTTTGCATGTTCAATTAGCTGATGAGGCGGTATGCATTGGACCAGCAAAAACCAGTGACAGCTATTTAAATATGGAAAATATCTTATCAGCCGCCATGACTTTGGGGTGTGATGCGATTCACCCGGGATTTGGCTTGTTATCAGAAAATTCTACTTTTGCCAGACTGGTAGAAGAATGTGGCATGACTTTTATTGGACCCAGTGGTGATGTCATTGATCAAATGGGTAATAAAAGTGTAGCAAGAGAGATGATGATTAAAGCGGGTGTACCTGTTGTACCAGGAAGTCCAGGGAGTATTAAAGATGAAAAAGAAGGCAAACAGATTGCTAAACAAATCGGTTATCCTGTATTAATTAAGGCTTCTGCAGGTGGTGGAGGACGAGGAATGCGTCCATGTTATCAAGAAGAAGACTTTGATTTAGCTTATCAAACAGCTAAAGCTGAAGCAAAAGCCTGTTTTGGTGATGATGATATGTATTTAGAAAAATTAATTTTAAATCCTAAACATATCGAATTTCAAATTTTAGCGGATAACTATGGTCATGTTATTCATTTAGGAGAACGTGACTGTTCTATTCAAAGACGTAATCAAAAGATGATTGAAGAAGCTCCAAGTCGTGCTTTAAGTCAAGAATTAAGAGAAAAGATGGGACAAGATGCAATTAAAGCAGCTAAAGGAGTCCACTATCGTAATGCAGGAACAATTGAATTCGTACTAGACCAAGAAGGCAATTATTACTTTATTGAAATGAATACCCGTATTCAAGTCGAACATCCTATTACAGAAATGATTACAGGAGTCGATTTGATTCGTGAACAAATAAGAATTGCTGCTAATTTAAAACTGAATTACCAACAAAGTGATATCCACTTACAAGGACATGCGATTGAATGTCGTATTAATGCCGAAAACCCTAAAGAAAACTTTAGACCTTCACCTGGTAAAATTAATAGTTTGCATATACCAGGAGGTTTTGGAGTCCGTGTTGATACAACCTTATATCAGGGATATCAAGTTTCATCCCATTATGATTCAATGATTGCAAAAGTAATTGTTCATGGGGCTAATCGCTTAGAAGCAATTAGAAAAATGAGAAGAGTTTTAGGTGAACTGGTGATAGATGGTATTGATACGAATCAAGAATTACAATATCTCATTTTACATCATAGTGAATATGTCAAAGGACATTTTGATACAGGATTTATAGAAAAACATTTAGATGAGTTGGTGAATGAACAATGATGGAAAAATTATTTCAAGAAAGAAAAGAAAAATTAGTCTTTTTTAAAAGACTAAGAAACAAAATCAATCATCAAACAAGAAATGAAATTCCAGATGGTCTTTATTGTAAGTGTGCATCATGTAATGAAACAATCTTACAAAAAGTGTTGGTGAATAATTTATATGTATGTCCTCGTTGTGGACATCATCATCAATTACCTGCACATCAAAGATTAGCATTACTTTATGATCAAGGAAGATATAAAGAACTTTATCAACAGATTGAACATTTAAATCCCTTAGACTTTCCGGGTTATGATGAAAAAATAAAAATGTTACAAGATAAAACAAAGTTAGATGAAGCGGTTGTTGTAGCGAGCGGTAAAATTAATGGTACTAAAGTGATCACTTGTGTTATGGATTCACGATTTTTAATGGGAAGCATGTCATCGGCTGTAGGTGAAAAAATAACGAGAGTGATTGAGCATGCAACAAAAAGGAAATATCCCCTTATTATCTTTTGTGCTTCTGGGGGAGCTAGAATGCAAGAAGGAATTTATTCATTGATGCAAATGGCTAAAACTTCATCAGCCTTAGCTCGTCATCATGAAGCAGGATTACTTTATATATCTTATATTACCCATCCCACAACAGGAGGGGTTACGGCTTCGTTTGCGATGTTAGGTGACATTATTATTGGGGAACCTCATGCGTTGATTGGGTTTGCTGGAGCGCGTGTTATTGAAAGTACAATTAAACAAAAACTACCTGAAGGATTTCAAAGAACTGAATTTATGGAAAAACAAGGTTTTATTGATTTAATTGTTAAAAGACAGGATATGCGTTCAACCATTATAAGAATATTAAAAATGCATTCAAAGGGGGCAAAATAATGGCACTTATCGATTTAGAAAAGCAAATAACCCAACTTCAACAACAATTATCAAACAGTGAAAACAAAGAAGAACAAAAGGCATTAAAAATCCAAATAGCTAAATTAAAAGATGAAGCTTACAACAATATTTCAGCTTATGATCGGGTATATATGGCAAGGAAAAGTAATCGCCCACATATTCAAGATTATATTCAAAATATATTTGATGACTTTATTGAATTACATGGGGATCGTTTATATTTAGATGATGGCTCAATTATGGGAGGTATTGCTTTATTAGATAACCAACCGGTGACAGTGATAGGTCATGCAAAAGGAAGAACGCTAGACGAAAATTTACATTGCAATTTTGGTATGAGTTCACCAGAGGGGTATCGTAAAGCGTTGCGTTTAATGAAGCAGGCAGAAAAGTTTCATCGCCCTATTATTACTTTTATTGATACACCAGGAGCCTATCCAGGGTTAGAGGCTGAACAACATGGTATTGGTGAAGCTATTGCTAGAAATTTAAGAGAAATGGCAACACTCTCAGTACCGGTTATTGCTGTTGTTGTAGGTGAAGGTGGTTCTGGTGGGGCACTTGCTTTAAGTGTTGCTGATCGTATTTTGATGTTAGAAAATAGCGTGTATTCGATTTTATCGCCAGAAGGATTTGCTTCAATATTATGGAAAGATAAAGAAGGAACAAGAGTAAAAGAAGCAGCGAGTTTAATGAAACTGACGGCAAAAGATCTATATGAAATGAAAATTATAGATCATATTATTAAAGAACCTAAAACCGGTGCTACTGTGACATCTCAAAAAGTATATGAACAATTAAAAGATTATTTCATCAAGACAATATTAGAATTAAATAAATTATCAAAAACGAATCTATTAAATAAAAGATATCAAAAATATCGCACAATAGGTCAAGTATCCGTTTTATAAAGGAGATCAAATGAAAGGATTAGAAGTATTATCAACTGGTTACGCTAAAATTAATCATATTCTTGATAATCAACAATTAGAAAAGATGGTAGATACCAGTGATGAATGGATTGTTTCAAGAACAGGTATTAAGAAAAGACATATTTCCTGTAAAAACAGTGTTGATTTAGCTATTGAAGCTGCAAAAGAGGCAATCAAAAACATTGATCAAAGTAAAATTGGCTTGATTGTCTGTGCAACTATGACACCAGCCAATAGAATGCCAAGTAATGCTTGTTTAATTCAAGCAGGTTTAAATTTAAACGAACAAGATATGATGTGTTTTGATATATCAGCAGCTTGTAGTGGTTTTGTTTATGCGATGACAATTGTTAATAGTTTACTTAAAACGATGGATGATCGTTATGCACTTATTATTGGTAGTGAGCAGTTAAGCTCTATTATTGACTATCAAGATCGTAATACTTGTATTTTATTTGGAGATGGAGCTGGAGCGATGGTTGTAAAAAATAGCCAACATGCTTTTTATAGTTATCAAAATAGTGCGGGTAACCAAGAAGTTTTATCAGCCAAAAACGATCCTCAAGATTATTTTTTAAAAATGAAAGGACAGGAAGTTTTTAAATTTGCGATTAAAGTCATACCAGAAAGTATTGATCAAGTATTAAACCAAGCAGGATTAACGCTAGATGATATTGATTATGTCATTTGTCATCAAGCTAATTATCGTATTATAAAACACGTTTATAAAAAATATCGTTGTCCCTCTGATAAGTTTTACATGAATTTAGATGAATATGGTAATACCTCTGCCGCCAGTATTCCTTTAGCTTTAGCTACAATGAATGAAAAAGGCTTAATCAAAAAAGGAATGAAGCTCATATTAGTAGGCTTTGGTGGAGGACTCACTTGGGGCGCAACTTTAATCGAGTGGTAAGGAGATTATATGAAATTAAATGAATTATTAAATATAAAGTATCCCATTATTCAAGGGGGAATGGCCAATATTGCCAGTGGTGAATTTGCTGCTGCTGTCAGTAATGCTGGAGGATTAGGTTTAATAGGTGCTGGAGGCATGGATGTTGAAACTTTAAAAGAACATATTCATATTTGTAAACAAAAAACGAAAAATCCTTTTGGTGTCAATATTATGTTAATGAATCCTCAAGCTAAACAAATGGCCCAATTATTGATAGATGAAAAAGTACCTATTGTAACCACTGGAGCAGGAAATCCAGGAACATATATTCAAGCATGGAAAGAAGCAGGCATGATTGTTTTACCTGTTGTGCCAAGTGTGGCTTTAGCCAAAAGAGTTGAAAAAGCTGGAGCAGATGGTGTTATCGTTGAAGGATGTGAAGCAGGTGGACATATTGGAGAACTTACTACCATGGCACTTGTTCCTCAAGTAGTAGAAAGCGTGTCTATTCCGGTTATTGTCGCCGGTGGTATCGCAAGTGGTAAACAGTTATTAGCGGCTTATGCTTTAGGTGGTTGTGGTGTTCAAGTTGGAACGATTTTACTTGCTAGTGAAGAATGTCCAATTCACCCCAATTACAAAGAAGCAATTTTAAAAGCCAAAGATGTAAGTACTGTGGTAACAGGAAGAATTGCGGGAACACCAGTAAGAATTATTAAAAATAAAATGGCTAAAGAATATGTAAAAAAAGAAAAAGCAGGTACTGATTTAATGGAATTAGAAAAATATACATTAGGGTCATTGAAAAGAGCAGTATTAGAAGGTGATGTAGATACGGGTTCTTTAATGGCAGGACAAGTTGCGGGAATGATTCATGAAATTAAACCTGTTAAACAAATATTTGAAGAATTAATGAATGAATGTCATCAAGCGTATGACCAATTGGTGATATAAATGAAAACAGTAAAGATTAAAAATAAAACATTAACGGTACCTATTATCCAAGGTGGCATGGGAGTCGGTATTTCTCTTGGTAATTTAGCAGGAAATGTTGCTAAATGTGGTGGTATGGGTGTGATTTCAACAGCTCATCCAGGATATCGTGAAGATGATTTTGAAACCAATCATCGCCAGGCTAATATACGTGCTTTAAAAAAAGAAATAATAAAAGCCAAAGAAATAAGAGAAGGTAAAGGAATTGTCGCTATTAATGCCATGGTTGCTTTACAAGATTATGAAGAATTAATTGAAGCAGCTATAGAAGCCGGTGTAGAAGCCATTATTTCCGGAGCGGGGTTACCGATGCATTTACCGGCGTTAGTTAAAAATCATGATGTATTGATTGCACCTATTGTTTCTAGTGGTAAAGCATGCAAACTGATATTAAGAAGTTGGTGGCATAAACATCAAAGATTACCTGATTTTATTGTCATTGAAGGATGTCAGGCAGGAGGACATCTAGGATTTAAAAAAGAGGATTTAGTGAATCATACTTGTCAAAGCTTAGATGAAATCTTTAGAGATGTAAAACAAGTTGTTGTAGGTTATGAAGATGAACATGATGTTAAAATTCCTATCTTTGTGGCTGGCGGTATTTATAAAAAACAAGATGTTGATCATTATTTATCAATAGGGGTAAATGGTGTTCAAGTTGCAACACGTTTTATTACAACTCAAGAATGTGATGCCAGTATTGAATATAAAAAAGCATTTATTGAAGCGAAGAAAGAAGATATTGAATTAGTATCATCACCTGTAGGAATGCCAGGAAGGGCAATCAAGAATCAATTCACGAATCGAGTTAAAGAGGGAAAAATCAATATTTCTAAATGTTATCGTTGTTTAAAACCTTGTCATGTTAAAGATGCACCTTATTGTATTTCTAAAGCATTAATTGAGGCAGTAAAAGGAAATATTGATGATGGGCTCATCTTTAGTGGGGCTTATGGTTATTTAAATAATGAAATGACAACAGTTAAAGCAGTTATTGAAGAATTAACGGAGGAAAAATCATGAAAATAGGTTTTTTATATGCCGGTCAAGGCAGTCAAGTTGTATCAATGGGGCAA
This sequence comes from Erysipelatoclostridium sp. AM42-17, assembly GCF_003480255.1. Lineage (GTDB taxonomy): Bacteria > Bacillota_I > Bacilli_A > Erysipelotrichales > Coprobacillaceae > Faecalibacillus. The sequence goes on from NZ_QUIN01000027.1 coordinate 26,339, forward strand.
TCTTTATATCAATATTCCCCTTTAGTTAAAGAAGTCTATGATCAATATCCGGATTTAAAACAATTAAGTTTTCAAGGACCATTAGAAGAATTATCAAAAACCGAAAACACGCAACCATGTATGGTTTTACTTGCTACAACCATTACAGATTTATTAAAGCAAAATGAAATTAATCCAGACTATGTTGCTGGTTTATCATTAGGTGAATATTCATCATTATATTGTGCAGAAGTATTTGATCGTCAAACTGTTGTTGATATTGTTCGTTTTAGAGGTCAGGCCATGAAAGATGCTGTCATTGATATTGATAGTAAAATGGCAGCGGTGATGTCGATGGAAAGATCAACATTAGAAAAGATATGTAAACAAGCAAGTAATGAAGGGGTTGTTTCGATTGCTAATTATAATTGTCCTGGACAATTAGTTATCGCTGGGGAAAGTCAAGCTGTCGAAAAAGCCAGTGAACTTGCTTTAAAGCAGGGGGCTAGAAGAGTCATTCCTTTAAATACGAGTGGTCCTTTTCATACAGTATTATTAAAAGAGGCATCTTTAAAATTGAAAGAACAATTTAAAACAATAACATTCAATCCTATGAAAGTACCTGTTGTTTTTAATTGTCTTGGTAGTGAAAAAGGAAATCAACAAATACCTTATTTATTAGAAAAACAAGTGATGTCACCTGTTTATTTTGAAGATAGTATACGTTATATGCTAAGTCAGGGTGTAGATACATTAATTGAAATTGGACCAGGTAAAGTATTAAGTGGATTTGTAAGAAAAATAGATAAATCAATCAAAACATATCAAGTAGAAGATGAAGAATCTTTGAAAAAAGTATGTCTTGCATTAAAAGGAGAAGACTATGAAATTAAAAAATAAAGTTGCTTTAATTACTGGTGGTAGTCAAGGAATTGGTAAAGCTATTGCTTTAGCTTTTGCTAGGGAAGGAGCAACCATTATTATTAATGATCTTGATTTATCACAAAATAAAGAAAAGATATTACAATGTCAAAATGAAATAAAAGCAATAGGTAGTGATTGTTCTATTATTTATGCTAATGTTGCTTCTTTTGATGAAACTAAACAGATGTTTGATCAAATAAAGGAAGAATATGGACATTTAGATATTCTTGTTAATAATGCTGGTATTACTAGAGATAATTTAATGATGAGAATGAAAGAAAGTGATTTTGATAGTGTTATTGATGTGAATTTAAAAGGAACATGGAATTGCATGAAACATGCAACGAAATTGATGATGAAACAACGTAATGGTCGAATTATTTCTTTATCATCAGTAGTAGGGGTAATGGGAAATGCCGGACAAGTTAATTATTCAGCAAGTAAAGCTGGGATCATGGGAATGACTATGTCATTAGCACGTGAAGTAGGAAGTCGAGGGATTACCGTTAATGCGATTGCTCCTGGATTTATTCAAACAGCAATGACCGATGTTTTAAGTGAGGAAATTAAAACATCAATGATGAATCAAATTCCTTTAAAAACATTTGGACAAGTAGAAGATATTGCACAAACGGCACTTTTTCTAGCTAGTGATGAAGCAAGATATATTACTGGACAAACGATTCATGTTGATGGTGGCATGGCGATGTAAGGAGATAAAAGATGGAAAAAAGAAGAGTTGTGGTAACTGGATTAGGGGCAGTTACACCTATTGGTAATAATGTAGATTCTTTATGGCAAGGAATTGAAGAAGGACGTTGTGGCATTGATTTTATAAAGGCTTTTGATACGACTGATATGAAAGTAAAAGTCGCTGGAGAAGTTAAAAATTTAGAAGTAACAGATTACTTAGATAAAAAAGAAGTAAGAAAAATGGATCGTTTTATTCAATTAGGTATGATTGCAGCTAAAGAAGCTGTGAATGATGCAAAACTTGATTTAGATCAAATTAATCATGACCGTTTTGGGGTTATTGTATCAAGTGGAATAGGAGGATTAGGTTCTATCGAAGAAAATCACACTCGTGCATTAAATAGAGGCTTTGATAGAGTATCACCACACTTTATTCCTATGACAATTGTTAATTTAGCAGCAGGTAATATTGCGATTGCATTTAAGGCAAAAGGATTATGTACATGTCCAGTTACTGCCTGTGCTGGAGGGACAAATGCCATTGGAGATGCCTTTAGAAATATTCGTGATGGATATCAAGACATCATGATTGCAGGAGGATGTGAAGCCAGTATTACGCCACTTGGCATAGGTGGTTTTACTGCTATGAAGGCTTTATCGAAAAGCCAAGATCCTCTTCGTGCTTCTATTCCTTTTGACCATGATCGAGATGGCTTTGTTATGGGAGAAGGAGCAGGCATGCTGATTTTAGAAGAATATGAACATGCAAAACAAAGAGGAGCCCATATTTATTGTGAAATGGTAGGATATGGGGTAAGTTGTGATGCTTATCATATTACTGCACCTGCACCAGAAGGTATAGGCGGAGCAAAAGCAATCATCAATGCTTTAGAAGATGGAAATGTAGCTTATGATCAAATTGATTATATTAATGCTCATGGAACATCAACACCGATGAATGATAAATTAGAAACAGCAGCAATTAAAACGGCTTTAAAACAACATGCAAGTCAAGTCTGTGTTTCTTCAACAAAAGGAAATACCGGGCATTGTTTAGGAGCTGCCGGAGGCATTGAAGCGGTTATATCCGTCAAAGCTTTACAACATCAATTTGTTCCACCAACAATTCATTATCAACATAAAGATGAAGACTGTGATTTGGATATTGTTGCGAATGTCGGAAGAAAACAAGCATTAAACTATGTTATGTCTAATTCATTAGGATTTGGAGGACATAATGCAACAATCATCTTTAAAAAATATCAAGGAGAATAGTCATGGAATTAAATAGTAATGAAATACAAAAAATTAATCCCCATCGTTATCCTTTTGCTTTAGTAGATCGCATTACTGATTATCATCCAGGGGAATATGCAAAAGGTATTAAATGCGTGAGTGTCAATGAAATGCATTTTTGTGGTCATTTTCCAGAACATCATGTGATGCCTGGTGTTTTAATTGTAGAAGCTTTAGCTCAAGTAGGATGTATTGCTATTTTATCTAAAGAGGAAAATAAAGGAAAAATTGCTTTTTTTGGGGGAATAAAAAACTGTCGTTTTAAAGGACAAGTCATTCCTGGGGATGTCTTAGAAATGGAATGTCATTTAACAAAACAAAAAGGACCAATTGGTATTGGTGAAGCGATAGCAAGAGTTGATGGTAAGGTTGTCTGTAAAGCAGAATTAACATTTGCTATTCAATAGAAAAGGAATGTTCAATTATTTATGAACATTCCTTTTTTCTATCATATCTATAAAATATTGATGAATACGCAAATCATCATCTAATTCGGGATGAAAAGCGAGCGCTAATTGATTTTTACTTTTTACAGCTATTATTTTTTGATCAACTGTTGCTAAGACTTCGACATCATCGCCTACTTGATCAATGTAAGGAGCTCTAATAAAAGTCATGGGTACTTGACCTATATGTTTCATTTCTTCAATTGTTCTAAAACTACCTAGTTGACGACCATAAGCATTTCTTTTCACTACCATATCAATGGAATTAAAATAGTTTTCTGCTTGATTTTCTATCTCTTTTGCTAGAAGAATAAGACCTGCACAAGTAGCCAATACAGGCAATCCATGTTCAATCTTTTCTTTTAATATATCAAACATATCTAATTCCTTTAATAGTTTACCTTGAACCGTACTTTCACCACCAGGTAAGACAAGACCATTAAATTGTTGATCAAGATCCTCTTTTTTTCTTAATTCAAGACATTCAACTCCAAGACTTTCTAATTTATGAATATGTTCAATAAAAGCTCCCTGTAAAGCAAGAACAGCAACTTTCATTATTTTCCTCTTTCTGCCATTAAGATTTCAATTTCTTGTTCATTGATACCCACCATGGCTTCTCCTAAATCTTTAGATAATTCAGCAATCATTTTTGCATCTTGGTAGTTTGTCACAGCTTTAACAATGGCTTCAGCACGTTTTTTAGGATTTCCTGATTTAAAGATTCCTGACCCTACAAAGACTCCTTCAGCACCAAGTTGCATCATTAAAGCAGCATCTGCAGGTGTAGCCACACCTCCAGCAGCAAAATTGACAACAGGTAATTTTTTATGATCATGAACATATTCTACTAATTCATAAGGAACTTGAAGTTTTTTAGCGGCTTCATATAATTCATCTTTTCTAAGTGCTGAAATTTCAGCAATTTGTTTATTCATCATACGCATATGTCTTACGGCTTGAACGATATCACCCGTACCCGGTTCTCCTTTAGTACGAATCATACTCGCTCCTTCGTTAATACGACGTAAAGCTTCTCCTAAATCTTTAGCCCCGCATACAAAAGGTACATCAAATTCATTTTTATTAACATGGTAAACATTATCAGCAGGTGATAAGACTTCACTTTCATCAATATAATCAATTTCTAAAGCTTGAAGAATTTGTGCTTCTACAAAGTGTCCAATACGGCATTTAGCCATAACAGGAATACTCACTGCTTCTTGAATTCCTTGGATCATTTTAGGATCGGACATTCTTGCTACACCCCCAGCAGCACGAATATCAGCAGGAATTCTTTCAAGTGCCATAACAGCACAAGCCCCGGCTTCTTCTGCAATTCTAGCTTGTTCAGGTGTTGTTACATCCATGATGACACCACCCTTTAACATTTGCGCTAATTGTTTATTTAAATCATATCTTTTATTTGTCATTGTTTTTCCCTCTTCTTTACATTTAATATGTAACCCATTATACTTAAAAGTGACCATATTAAAATATTCAGTTGTAAAATAATCAATAAGGTCAAAAAGGAGAAAACAGATAAATGTTAACATATAATTTTACAAATATAGGGTCAGATTCATTATATGAATATCTCTATAAATGTATAAAAAATGACATATTACTAGGTAAACTTAAGCCAGGAGACCGATTACCTTCAAAAAGACCCTTTGCGAAAAATCTGGGTATAAGTGTTATTACGGTTGAAAATGCTTATAGTCTTTTAGTATCTGAAGGATATATTTATTCTTTACCTAAAAAGGGATTTTATGTTATGGATTTAAATAATCAAATTAAACGTAAAAAAGTTAATAGTGAAAAAGTCATTTTGACAGGGGGAGAAAATCATTATCTTGCTGATTTTTCTAGTAATCAAACTGAAAGTCATATTTTTCCCTTTCATACCTGGAATAAAACAATGAAAGAGGTATTAAAAGAAAATCAAGATAAACTGATGATCAATTCTCCTTGTGGAGGTATTTTACAACTAAGAGAAAATATCGCAAAATATTTAAAAGATTTTAGAAATATGAATGTCAGACCAGAACAAATTATTATTGGTGCAGGAACTGAATATTTATATAGCTTAATTATTCAATTATTAGGAGATAAGGTGATATATGGTTTAGAAAATCCGGGTTATCCTAAAATAGCGAATATTTATAAAAGTATGAAAGTTGATTTTAAGTATGTTAATATGGATGAACAAGGGGTAGCAGTCCAAGAATTAAATGATCAAAATATAGATGTTATTCATATTTCTCCATCACATCATTTTCCTACGGGAATTGTTATGCCTATATCTAGAAGATATGAATTATTAGGTTGGGCAAACCAAAAAGATCAACATTATATTATCGAAGATGACTATGATAGTGAATTAAGACTAGGCGGTAAACCAATCCCCACTTTACAAAGTATTGATGTTTCTGACAAAGTGATTTATATTAATACTTTTACTAAGACACTTTCTTCAACAATTCGTATTTCTTATATGGTCTTACCAGAAAGTTTGGCTAATCAATATTATGAAAAACTATCATTTTATTCATGTACTGTCTCTAATTTTGAGCAGTATACGTTATCACAGTTTATTGAAAATGGTCATTTTGAAAGACATATTAATCGTTTAAGAAGTTATTATCAAAATAAAAAGGATATTATAATTAAAAAGTTTTTATCTGGTAGTTTAAAACATAAAATAGAAATATATAATGAGGGAGCAGGAGTACACTTTTTAATGAAAATAAAAAGTAATAAAAGTGAACAAGACATCATCAATCATGCTTATTCAAAGGGAATCAAACTGGTTCCTTTATCACAGTTTTATGTTAATTCATCTTCAAGCGATCGTATTTTTATCATGAATTATTCATCAATTAATATTGATTATATTGATGAAGTTGTTCAAATCATGAATACCATCATATAAAAGCCACTCTATCACATGATAAAGTGGCTTTTTAATACTATTCTTCTTCAGTTAATTGACGAGCAACGTCATCTTTAATAGTTACACCTTCAGCTTCTA
>NZ_QUIN01000028.1 GCF_003480255.1 Erysipelatoclostridium sp. AM42-17
TTTCGAGTGCTCGTTTATACTACCATCTTTTCTCTTGTTTGTCTACTCTTTTTTCCCCTTTTTTTATCCTTTTCTTTTACCTTTTTTCCTTCTATTTTAAAAAAACCTCTTTTTATCATTGTTTTTTTAAAATCACAACAATCTAATTTTTTTATCCAATCTTTAAACAAATTAGACAATACTCTCTACTTATTATATAATAATATTATATTATTATTTGGAGGTACATATGAAAGATGTTACATTAGTCATTATGGCTGCTGGTATTGGTAGCCGTTTTGGTAAAGGTATTAAACAACTCACTCCAGTAGGTCCTCATGGTGAAATTATTATGGACTATTCCATATATGATGCTATGCAAGCTGGATTTAATAAAGTTGTCTTTGTTATTAGAAAGGACTTAAAAGAAGAATTTGATCGTGTGATTGGTTCTAGAATTAAGCAAGTTATTAAAGTTGAATATGCTTATCAAGAATTATCAAATATTCCTGAGGCTTATCAAAGCCAATTTAAAGAAAGAACAAAACCTTGGGGAACTGGACAAGCTATCTTATGTTGTAAAGATTTAATTCATGAACCCTTTTTAGTTATTAATGCAGACGACTATTATGGACAAAACGCCTTTAAAGAGGCTTATCAATATTTAACTCAAGAACATTCATCAAATAAAGAAGATATTGCAATGGTTAGTTTTATCTTAAAAAATACATTAAGTGATAATGGTGGGGTTACCCGTGGACTATGCCATGTAGACCAAAATCATTATTTAACAGATATTGTTGAAACTCATAATATTGAAAAAGGTGATGGCTATGCCTTTGTTAGAAACGATGATCATGAAGACAAGATTGATTGGAATAGTTTTGTTTCTATGAATATGTGGGCATTCCAACCAACTATTTTTAAAATTTTAAATCAAGAATTTGATCAATTCTTAAAAAATGTTCCGGTTACTGATTTAAAACAAGAATTCTTATTACCTACCATTGTAGGAGATCTACTTAAAAATGATCGAGCTACTGTTAAAGTTTTAAGTTCTCCTGATAATTGGTTTGGTGTAACTTATCAAGAAGACAAACAAATCGTCATTGATAGTATTAAAGAACTTGTTGAAAACCATACATATCCAAAACATCTATATTAAACACAAAAGCAACTCTATTTCGAGTTGCTTTTAAAAACGACCAATTTACTTAAAACATAATTTAAAACAATAACAATGACATTAACAACAACTTTAGAAATCATATCATTTAAAAGATGATAATTCACAAGTGCCCACATGAGTGTCATATCTAAAACCCCAGTCGCGAGTCTTGATCCAAAAAATGAAATCATTTCTTTAATAACATTTTCATTATGACTATTAAATACATATTTTCTGTTTGTTATATAAGCAAATAAAACAGATAAAACCCAAGCCAAAGCATTAGAAATAAGATAATGGATATCTAGTAACTCTGCACTTATGTAATAAACAACGATATTGACTACTGTTGTTAGAACACCAAATATTAAATATAATAATATTTCTTTATTTTTATATATCAGTTCTTTCATAAAAACTCCTTATTACACAAATAAATTAATGATAAAGACAATCACTATTATAAATAGTATAAACTTTATTGTGTCCATATCCTTCAATATTTCTAATTTTCTTTTTATTCCTCTGGCAACCCTTACTTTTAATAATTGATCAATCATTTCGTTGGTCATATCCATGAGACCTTTTGCACAATAAGGCATTAATAAAACAAAATAAGTAATGGTATATTGTGATTTAGCTTCCCAAAATAAGTGAAATAGAAAACCACCAATAAATATCGTCGGTAACAACAAACGATGTAATTTCATATGGCGACCGGTAAAGTAAATATAGGCTAATGTCCCTAACAAGACTACTGATTCAAACACATTGAATATTTGATACCATAATTCACTTTGAATATAAAAACTACTATGTCTGGTAACCCAAGTACCTTGAAAATCAGGGTTACACCACTGAGATACCGTTTTACGATATAAAAAGTTAATAAATTTTCCAGAATTAGATAAATAATCACTCAATGTATTGGATAAATCTGTTTTGGCCCTTTCGTTAGCTAGTTCATAGTTTCCATTGGCATTTTCATAGACACTCCAATTGTAACCATTAAACCATCCAGGCATTTCCGGCGTGTCTTGTAATCCCATTTCTACATAAGCAATCATGGGAATTCCCTTTCCTAATTCTATATCCGTCATATTTTTAATAATTGTATTAGGAATAAGGGAAGACGCAAAATAAGCCGGTACAAATAAAATTAATAGTATAATGGATTGATAACGTTTATTTAAAACGATATCAAAAATGATAAAAATCAACATCGCAACAAATACAATCAAATAATTTGATTTAAACATCATCGCAAAAATAATACTTATAATAGCCGATAAAATATATCTAATTTTACCTGATTCAAAATATTCATAACCTGATAAAATCGCAAGCAATGAAAAAGCTAAACCAAAAATATTTCCATAAACAAAAGCGATATAAAAGGTTAATGGAAAAAACAGAACCAACAAAAATAAAGTCCAGTTTTTTAGTTCCTCATTTCTAAAACTAATTGTTGATATTTGGCACAAGCAATAATAACTAATTAATAAACCAAAAATATTTAATACTTGAAAAGCCTGATAATTGTTATCACCAAAAAGAAATGACAGATAATAAAGAATAACAACAATTCCTGCTTGATTAGAACATTTCCCAACATATCCAGTAGGTGTAAAATAACTGTAATTGCCATTTTTCAATCCTGCAGCTGCTTCTAAAATACTTTGTTGATCTGCAACAGGAACAAAATTAATAGTAAATATCATAAAAATACCAACAATCAATAAAATTAAACTTACTATTAAAAATATTTTATTAAAATAATACGTATCCTGTGTCTTATATTTCTTTCTAATAAAATATAAAACAATAACAATAAAGATAAACCAGCCAATCAACCAGAATGGTCGATCAGCTACAATTGTTGTATGCTCATCCCAACTTAAATAGGCATTAGTAAAAAGACTTAATAATGTAAGAAGTAATATAATAACAGTAAAAAAGCCTAATACAACATTTTTACCAAATTTCTTTAGTTTTGAATCAAACATATATTCACCTTCTTATATAATAGAGTTCATATTTTCTAAACATAATCTTATATATTTTTCATAACAAAGTCCAAAGAATATAATATACGCTATGATGATTGTTAAAATAGAATAATTATATTTAATAAAATTCTTTGTTTCTAATACATTGGCTATGTATTCGTAACCTATACTGATAAATAAGGCTAATGGCACAAGTATTGACATAATGTAACGACCTTGTGGTTGATAGTCGATAGAATAAGAGTATTTAATTGATAATACTATAGGAATTAACATACATAAAATTAAGCATATAATGAAATAAGGTTTCAACTTAAATTTTAATTGATAATTATTCTTCAATCCAATAACTGTTGATCCTAGACCAAGTATACTCAATAATACATAACCAACAAATAGAATATTGCTGATAATATACTTCATATAGCCAGAAGCACAAACAAAACTTTTAGCTGTATCAATAAACCAATTTGTGTGAAGAAGCATCGAAACAACACCAATACCTTGATGCTCATATGTCATTCTTTTTGATAACTGATAACCATCTTGAGCATATTTTTCACCACATTCATACATTGAATTCATTCCTAGAAAATCACCATGATGAATCATGGCATTTCTAATAAAGAACCAACCGCCAATAATAAATGCTGATAATGCAATAATCATTCCTCTAACAAAAAAGGTCTTTAAATCAAATCCAGCTTGATAACAACTTATACAATAAACAAAAATACTACATAAAATAAAGCCATAAGCATTATAGTAAGTTAAAGCACATAGACCGATAGACACTCCTAAAAAGACACAATAAAAATATTGCCAATTTGTTTTAATTCCTTTAATCCATGCATAAACAATCAATGCTGTTGTCATCACTGAAAATGAATCATTATTTAAATAAAGTGATAAATAGAAAAATTGTGGTAATAAAGTCACAATAATGGAAAAAAGATAAATCGTGATCTTTTTATTAAAGATTTCTTCACCTATTTTACAACATATAAAAAATGTGATAGAACCCGCTAAAACACTTGTTAATCTAGCAGCCACTAATAAATAACTTGCATTATGAGTAAACAACATTACTATTTTCATAAATAAAACACTTATTAATGAAGGTAAATAGGGTGTAAAGCCATATGAAAATCCCCATATGGCATTCAATATTTCTTTTTCATTTCCATTAGGTAATGTTCCATGATTTACAATATATTGGGGAATGCTATATCTCATATATTCATCAGGAGCCTGAGACATCACTAACCTTGTTGAACAAATAAACATCAAGATAAAAATAAGAATTGTCCCTATTAAATACCCTTTGTTATTCTTTATATTATTTTTCATTGATAACCTCTTTTTTATTAATATTTGTATCCTTCACGATATAAACCGGTCTTTTCTTTGTTTCTAAATAAGTCTTTGATAAGTATTGCCCTAATATTCCTGTACAGAATATTTGAATTCCTCCAATAAGCGTAATAATACATACAAGTGATGGCCATCCACTTGTTGGATCATTAAATATCAATGTCCTTACTATAATAAAAATGATAAAAATAAGAGCGATAAATAACATCAACATACCAAGTAATGATGCTATCGCTAAAGGTGCTGTAGAAAAAGCAACAATTCCTTCAATGCTATATAAAAGTAGTTTCCAAAAAGACCATTTTGTTTCTCCGGCTACCCTTTCTACATTTTCAAACTCTATCCATTTTGTTTTAAATCCTACCCAGCCAAATAAACCTTTACTAAAACGATTATATTCTTTTAACTCTAATAGTGCATTGACAAACTGTCTTGTCATTAAGCGATAATCTCGTGCTCCATCCATAAGTTCAGTATCTGATATTTTATTCATCATTTTATAAAAGAGTCTGGCAAAAAAAGAACGGATTGGTGGTTCTCCTTTTCTGGTTACTCTTCTCGTTGCCGCACTATCATAACCTTCTTCTTTAATAGCGCGATACATTTCGGGTAAGAGTCTTGGCGGATCTTGTAAATCAGCATCCATCAAGCAAACATAATCTCCTGTACTGTTTTCAAAACCGGCATACATGGCTGCTTCTTTACCAAAATTACGTGAAAATGATATGTATTTTACTCTTTGATCTTTTTGAGCAAGTATTTGCATGATTTCTAATGTTCTATCTTTTGAACCATCATTGACCAATAATAGTTCAAAATCAACTTCTTTCATTTCATTCATGACTCTACTCATTTCATCATAATAGTAATTTAATGCTTCTTCTTCATTATAACACGGTACAATAACTGTTATTTTTTCCATTTAGTACAACCTCCCATCTATATATCAAAAAACTAAACTTATTAAGTTTAGTTTTGACTCTATTTATTTGGATATTCGATACTAAATCCTCTAAAGATACCAGATCTGTTTTCATTACAACAATCTAGCATATTTTTATAACCAGCATCATCATTATAAATAAATCTTCCATCTGTTTCTTGTTCAGGTTCCCCTACAAGACGTCTTACTTTTGTGTATGCCATTTTGCCATCTAGAGGTACTGTCCCATTTTTTGTAACTACTTCTACATTTTTTAATGTTTTATCAAATTCATTTTCTGATAAAGGATCATACTTTACTTCTAAAAATGTAACAGAAGCTTCAGATACTTTAATTGTTTTTTTAGTAGGATTTTTATAACGTAAATACATATGGGCAACATCACCGTTATCTAATTCAACATTTAGATAGGCAACCATTGAAGATATCCCTTCTTTAGGTAAATCAACTTCACTTGGATCTTGACCTGTACTATTTAATGTTACTGTCCCAATTTGTTTTAAATAATTTACATATTCACCTACTGTTTCAGGAATCGCAATTTTATGGTCATCAATTGTAAAGTATGAAATTAAGCCATTTGATTCTTCAAAATCATCTACTGTTTTAATTTTGATACCATCATCTGATGGGGATACTTTACTAGAAGAACTAGAACTATCATCTTTACTGCATCCTGTAAGCCCGACTACCATCATCAAAACCATCATGACAGTCATAATTTTCTTTAACATATATTTTCCTCCATGAATATAACTACATAATTACTCTACTTTATTACTATATAACAATTTACCTTTATCTACAATTCTTTTTTATTTAAGAATAATTGTTCATAATCACTGACAATTTTATGCCAACTATAAGCTTCTTGAATTCTTTTTTTAGATTTTTCTCCTAATTCATCAATATAACCTTGTTGAAAACCATCGACATGCTCTATTAATTGACTTAAGCTTCCTGCTTCTTTTCCCCAGTAAACACATGAATCTAAGCCAACTTCTTGGTTAAATCCAACATTTAATAATAAATTCAATTTAGTTGAACCTAATGCCTCTAATAAAGATGGGTTTGTTCCTCCTACTTCATGACCATGTAAATAACCATAAGCATGATGTCTTACTGTTTTTAATAATTCATCATCATAGATTGTTCCCACAAATTTAATTCTTTTGTCATTTTCAAAATGATATTTATTTTTTAAGACATGATATAACTTATTATCTTGGTATCCTGTAACAATAACTAAATCCTTAGTCGTATTTGTTTTCATGAATTCTTTAATCATTGTTTCATAGTTATTTTCTGGAACAAATCGACCTACGATAAGATAATATTCATTTCTTCTTACGTCGTGTTCTTGAGCCCATTTATCAAACTTTTCTTCATTAGTTTGATCTACTACATCTGCACCATAAGCGATATATGTTGTTTGAGGATGATATTTTTTGTAATCCTCTTGAATATACTTCTCTATATTTTTTGAGTCACAGATGACATAATCTGCATGTTTAATCATTAACCTTTCTGATAGTTTCCAATATCTTCTAATAAACCAATTCCATTTAGCTCTTTTAAATTCATGTCCATCAGGATTAACAAAAACTTGTATGTTTTTTTGATGAAATAATTTGACATACTTATTTAAAAATGGACCAATACGACAAGCAAGAATATAAACAATAGCGTCATCAATTTGATGATCTTGTACGTATTGATAAATCTGTTTTAAAGCTGCAATATCATAATAGACTGCTTTAGCTGGTCCAATTTGTGGCACTTGAACTTTAAAACAACGTGCATTGTTATATTCAAATTCTTCATTTTTATCACTTAAACATGCAACATGATATTTAATATCTTCACTTATTTTGTTTTTGGTCAGATTTTCGACAAAGGTTTCAAACCCACCATAATTAGCAGGTATCCCCTTACTTCCTATAATAAATATATTTTTCATTTTTACATACCCTTCCAGAACAATTGATATAATGTGTTGTATAAAAATAAATCTAGGTTTTTTAATGAAGGAATGAATTTCCCTTGTTTTTTCATCATGTATTTATATTCAATCGTTCTTTTTAATAAATTTACGTTTACATTTTGACAATGATTTTTTAATAGTTTTAACATTTCTGTATTTGATGCATGAACCTGATCAATGCTACCCGATACATTTTCACCTGTATAACTGTGCGTATAGAGTACATCATGATTTACGACAAATTTACATTTTTGATCAATCATAAGTAACCATAACATATAATCATCTGCCGAATTAACAGTCATAATATTTTCTTTCCAAAAAGATGGAATACTTTCTTTTTTAATAAGGCATTGACCTGGAGAAACTATTAAGTCTCTTACTTTAATAAAGCCTATTTGTTTTTTTAAATAGTTTTGTGAGCGTTCATTCTTGTATATAAGACATTTTCCTGTAGATGATTCCATCACTCCGTTAGCGATACATAAATCACCATCTTGAATATGTTCTAACTGACTTTTAATAAAGTCATCTGTTATTTTATCATCTTGATCTAAAAATAAGATATATTGTCCCTTAGCTTGTTTTAAACCATGAACCCGTGATTGATGTATGCCTACGTTCTTTTCATTATTACAAAGATGAATATTTAAATCATCATGATTTATTTGAATTATATCATCAGGATAATCATTAACAAAAATAACTTCTAGTTCTTTTTGTGATAATTCTTTATTCTTTTGAATTGTTTGTAATAATGGCTCTATATATTTTTGTCCTTTATATAAAGGAATGATAATAGATACATCCATGTAATCCCTCTTTCTAAACTTCTTCAAATATTTCTATTAATGTTTTAGAAATATGATTGACATCATATTCTTTGGCTGTTTGATAAGCTTGATTTTTTATTTGATCTAATTGAGTTTGATTTAAAGAAAGAATAAATTCTATTTTATCTTTTAAATCTTTTCCATCTCTTGGAACAAAGAAAAAACCATTTTGTTTATCTTTAATATAGCTTGTAGGTCCTGCCATATTCGATGCAATAACAATACTTTTACATGCCATAGCCTCTAATCCTACTAATCCTAAACTATCACTTTTTCGATATGTTGGAAAACAAAAAATATCAATAGCACTATAAAAAGTAGCTAAATCTTTTTGAGTTTGCATTGGATATTTTTTTATAAGTGAATCTAAGTTATATTTAGAGATAAGCTGATTAGCCATTTCTTGTTCTTCACCTACACCAACCATACAGAATTGATACTTTTCTTTGTGTTCTAATTGATTGATTGCTTCAATAAAGACTTCCCAACCTTTTCTTTTTTCATATCTTCCAATATAACCAATACATATTTTATCTGGATCTAAACCTATTTTTTCTTTTGCATTTTCTATATGTTGAAAGATATCAAAATTAATACCTCCTGATGGAAAGACTTTGACTTTTGATGAAGCCATTTGATAATCTTCCATCATGATATTTTTAAAATAAGATGATGGTGTAATACATAAGTCAATCATTGGTATCACTTCTTTAACTAAAGGAATAAATTTTTCATCATGCTTGTCTTCCGGTACGACATCATTACCATGAACGTTAACCACCACTTTTATATTAGGTTTCATCTTTTTAATGATTTTTACCAATAAAGCACAATGAGAAATGTAATGAGCATATAAGATATCATAGTATCCAAATAAAGCAAAAAGGATACTCTTTAAATAAAATACTGTATAACCCCATAATTTACCCAATTTTGAATCTTTCTTTTTAAGTGCTGATACACTAACCTTGTATCCATTGTTTTCTAAAATATGAGCTGTATTTCTAACAAAAACACCATAATGTTTATATTTCTTTGATGGATACATATTTGAAATAATGAGTATTTTTTTCATATTTACCTCTTATTTAATTACATTCATCAGATCACCCATAAATGTTTTAAAGTGACCATATATTTTGTATTTTCCTGTTATATAATATTTAACTAATGCCAGTGCTTTCTTATTTTCCATAGCCTTAATTCTATAAGATAAATAATCTTGGTAACCCAGACAATATTCTTTTTGTTTTCTATCTAAGTCTAGGGTTAATGCAAATGCTACATTATTTACCTGTTTTTTAGTTTGTTCAATTCTTTGATTAACACGTTTCTTTTTCTCTTCAAGATAACTATCATCAGTAATATTACTTAAGCCAATGGTATTATGATTATGAATACGATAATCAATCAATGGTAAGTCTAAATAATAACATCCATCTTTAATTGAAGAAATCATATTGAGTTCCCAATCATGAGGTAATAACCCGGTTGTTTTTTCTAAATAAATATTAATGACTTCTCTTTTAATTGCCATCGTACACCCTTGTGAAAAATTCATTTCCAATAAACTGCTTAACGGCATAGGTGTTAATATATCTTTTACTTCTTGAAATAAAAGATTATTATTTGATCTTCCCTTTATTTTATCAACCTTAAAACATTTTCCATCTTGATCCATAAAATTAAAAGAAGAAGCTAAAGTAAGAACTTCTTGATGCATATATCCAACCATTGTTTCTATTTTATCAAGGCGCCAACGATCATCTTGATCACATAAAAAAACAATATCACCGGTTGATATTTCTAACCCTTTTTTAAAGTTTGCACGATATCCTAAATTCTTATCATTTTTTATTATTTTCCATTTATCTAATTGATAACGATTTATATATTGTTCTATCAAATCATAACTTGAATCTGATGAACAATCATCTATAATGATGGCTTCATCAATTTGATATGATTGATTTTTCAATGAATCTAATTGTTCTTTTAAAAAATGTACACCATTATATACGGCCATAACTACAGAAATTTTCATAATCTTACCTTCCTATAACAAACACAGTATAACATATACGGCAATAGAAAGAAATATAAAGCAAAACACAGCCAAATGGCTGTGTTGTTTTAATATTCAATTTCTTTTAAATAACGACTTAAAGCATCTTGCCATGTAGGTAATGGTTTAAAGCCATTTTTTACCAATTTAGATTTATCTAAACGACTATTAAAAGGTCTTGCTGCTTTAGATAAACCATATTCTTCTGTTGTAACTGGTAGAACTTCCGTTGTATATCCTGCTTGTTTAAAGATTTCTACCGTGAAATCATACCATGAAATATAACCACCTTCATTAGTTGCATGATAATAACCATATTGATCACTTTCTGCCATATCAACTAATAATCTAGCTAAATCATAAGTATAAGTAGGTGTTCCTATTTGATCGCAAACAACTTTTACTTGTGGATATTTCTTTCCTACATTTAACATGGTTTTAATGAAGTTTTTACCATTAATACCAAATACCCAAGCAATACGTACAATAAAGTATTTATCTAAATTATGAGCGACTGCTAGTTCACCATCTAATTTTGTTTGACCATATACATTTAATGGTGCATAATCTTTACAATCTGGATCCCATGGTTGATCTCCTTGACCATTAAATACATAATCAGTAGAAATATAAATCATTTTACAATCTAATTTTTTACAAACCAATGCAATATTTTCTGTACCTTTGGTATTAACTGCTTTTACCTTTTCTACTTTATCATCATCTTCAGCTAAATCAACAGCTGTCCATGCTGCACAGTGAACAACAACATCTGGTTTCACTGACATCAACACTGATTCAACAGCTTCTTGATCAGTAATATCTAATTGAACATAATGACTAAAATGGTCATTACTTTCAGTGATATCACTACCAATAGCTTCATATCCTCTTTTATTGAGTTCGTTCATGACGTCATAGCCTAATTGACCATTGACCCCTGTTACTAATACTTTCATTATTTTACCTCCAAATGTGTAAATTTATTATATTAATCTTTATCCAAAACAAAAGCTTTCTTTAAACTTAAATTAGGATTATAGAAACGATCATTATAAAGCATATAACCCCATTTATCTTTAATGTAGTCATGTTCTTGAACAAAGCGACGATATTTAGCACTATTTGTATCTACCGTATCATCACCTCTTGATTTAGATTCATGATGATATAATTCTACATGATTTAAACAAATATTGTAGTAGCCCTTATCTAATAACTTAAGATTAAAATCAACATCATTAAAAGCAACTTGTAATTGTTCTTCTAAACCATTGACTTCTAAATATTTTTCTTTAGACACCATTAAACATGCCGCTGTTACAGCACTATAGTTGAATGGAACTGATAATCTACCATAGAACCCAACATCATCTCTAGGGTTATCAATAAAGCAGTGTTGCGCAATACCCCCAATACCTAAAATAATACCTGCATGTTGTACTGTATTATCTGGATATAATAATTTTGTTCCTACTGCACCAATATGGGGTTGCATGGCATACCCCACCATAATTTGTAGCCAGTTAGGTGTAATAATTTCAGTATCATTGTTTAATAAGACTATATATTCACCTTTAGCCTCATGTACTGCTTGGTTATTAATTTTAGAGTAATTAAATTCATAATTTGCATCAATGACTCTAAAGTTATCATATTTTTCTTTATATTTATTGAATAAGTCAAATGTTTCTTTCTTTTCACTATTATTATTCATTAAAATAACTTCATAATTCTTATATGTTGTTTTTTCAAACAATGATTTTAAACATTGTTCTGTTACATCAGCATAATCTTTAGTAGGAATAACAATAGAAATCATTGGTTCAGCTTTATATAAATATTCTACTAAATAGTAAGGTACACGGGGATGAACAGTAACTTTAGCGTTAATATTTCTTCTTTTTAATGAATCTTCAACTGCCATTCTTCCTTTTTCTACAGCATATCCTTTACTATCTATTGTTGCTGCCGTAGAGCCTTCAATCATTCGCCAATGATATAAAATCTTTGGTATATGATAGACACGATCAGCTGTTGTTTTTTCTAAAAAACGAAGAAAGATATCATAATCTTGTGCTCCTTCATACCCGACTCTAAAACCACCAATCTCATCAACAATTGATTTTCTCATGATTTCAAAGTGACATAGATAATTACTTCCTAATAGAGAATCTGGTGCATAATCTGATTTAAAATGAGGGTCTCTTCTTAATCCTTCCATATCCATTTTATCTTCATCAGTGTAGATAAAATCAAGTTCTTTATTCTTATTTAATACAGCTACACATTCAGCTAACGCATTTCTGGCAAGTAAATCATCATTATCCATTAATCCTACAAATTCACCACTTGCTATATTTAATGCATCATTGGTTGCTCTAGAAATATGTCCATTTTCTATACGATGATGAACTTTGATTCTAGTATCTTTCTTTTCATATTCATTTAAAGTATCTATTGTTTCTTGTAAAGTAGAACAATCATTTGATAAACAAATTTCAAAGTTTTGATATGTTTGATTAAGAATAGAATCTAAACATTCTGATAAATATTTCCTTTCTACGTTATAAACAGGAATAACAATGGAAATTAATGGATTGTAATCAAATACTGGATGTTCTTCAAATTTTTCTTCATGTTTTTCTAACCATAATAGATATTCTTTTTGATTTAAGAAATTATAAACATCTAAGAATTTATTCTTTGTCTTTTTATTTTCTTTAATACGTCGTTTACTTTGTTTTAAACGATTTAGTGTTAAAACAAAATGATATTCTTTAGCAATATATTTCACTTCTTTACCAACAGCATAAAAATTGACTTTAAATTTATTATTTGTTTCTTTTGTTTTTCTTACTGATTTTTGTAATAAAGTTCTTATCTTTGATTTTACTCTTTTAAAGAATGTATTTTTTCTGGTACAAATCAGTTCTCTTTTTTCATCATGTAATAAATACACTTTAACTACTGAATCATCTTTATTTAAAGATAAAGTTAATTCATAGTTATCTGAGGCTAAATCAGGTAAAAAATGAGCTTCTTTTATTTTACCGTCTACTTCAACTTCTAATGAATAATCTTTTAAGGAACAATTTCCCCTCATAATAAATGTTGGATTAACAAGTCCATGAACCTGTGCATCCCTTACATTAATATAATCTAACTTTTTCATACGTTCCTCTCCCTAGATTTCTTCAGCAAATCCTTTTTCTAATTTTCTAAAAATAAACATACCTAATGCAAATAGCACTAATGCCATCACGATCATATAAATAATACTAGATAATTCAGGTAATGTATGATACATAAAGAAATCACGATATGCACTCACAATATGAGTAAATGGATTAACATATAGTACCCATCTTAATACTTTTGGAAATATTTCTGCTGGGTATAAAATTGGTGTTGCATAAAACAATAAGTTAATAATGAATTGAATAATGTATTCAGTATCTTGAATATAAACATTGATTGCACTTAATCCTAGTACCATTCCAGCAGTAATAACAAATTGAATTAATGCTACAAAAGGCACTAATAAAATATGCCAACTTAATCCTAAACCTCCAAATACACAGAAGATGATGATAATTAAACAAGCTATAAAGAAATTAACTAACCCACTTAATGTAGCTGAAATAGGTAATATTTCTCTAGGAAAGTATACTTTTTTAATGACACCTGCATTATTTTTAATGCTTCCCATTCCTAGCCCCATTACAGTGGTAAAGAAATTCCATGGGATAACCCCACAAATTAGGTATTGTAAGTAGTGATCTGTTTTAATTCTCATGATATATGGAAAAACAATGGCATAAACAGCAACCATCAATAAAGGATTTAAAAATGACCATAAAACTCCTAAAAATGAACCTTTATATTTTCCTCTAATATCCTTTTTTACATTTGTTTTTAATAATTCACGATAGTCATATAAGTTTTTAAATAATTTCATTTCTTTTTTCTCCTATATGATATTAATCTTTAAATCTTTTTCAGATATTATTTTATCTTTTTCATCTAATAATTGAACAACAATAGCGTGTTCACCTAATTCCATATGACTAACATCTACAAAATAATCAAATCCACATTCATCTTCATTCGTTCCATATCCACCATATTTTTCTTGATATGCCATTAAAACATCACTACGATTGATTTGCCTCATTTCTGTAATTTCCTGATCGTCTACTGTTACTTTTAAACGATCATGTAAACAATCACTTAAAGACCAACCTGAAATCGTAAATTGCTTCACTTCTTTTTTAATTTCAGCAAAAGATTGTGGTATATCAACAACAACAATACCATGATATGTATCTAATGGTTTTTGATATTTCTTCTTTGCTTCTTCTTTATGATCTAATTTAACTTGTTTTAAGTATTCATCAATGACATATGTTGGATCACCGTCTAATCTAAATTCACCTTTATAAATCCAAACTGCCCTTGTACATAAATCTTTTACTGTATCCAAACTATGAGAAACAATAACAATTGTTTTTTCACTGTCTCTTAATTCTTTCAATTTATCAAAACATTTATCTTGAAAATGTTGATCCCCTACAGCTAAGATTTCATCAATTAATAAGATTTCTGCATCTACATTAATAGCGATAGAAAACGCTAATCGCATATACATTCCTGAAGAATATGTTCTTACAGGATTATCAATAAATTCTCCAAGTTCCGAAAACTCAATAATATCATCTACTCTTTTTTCTATTTCTGCTTTAGTTAATCCAAATACTGCTGCATTAAAGTAAATATTTTCTCTTCCTGTAAAATCTTGATGAAAACCTGCACCTAATTCAAGTAATGATGTCAGTTTCCCTTGAGTTTCAATTGTTCCTTTATTAGGATAGATGATTTTTGTCATCAGTTTTAATAGTGTTGATTTACCACTACCATTTGTTCCAATTAGACAAACTGTTTCACCTTTTTTTATATCTAAATTTATATCTTTTAATACTGTGTGTACTTCTTTATTACTTTTTCCAAAAGATAATAATCTTTCTTTTAAAGTATGAGCTTTATCGTATTCTACTTTAAAATACTTCGTCATATTTCTGACTTCTATAGCATTCTCTTTATTCATAAGACCTCCGCTAATTTTCCTAGATATAATCATTATAATTATATCTTATAACATTACAAATATATATCACATAAATATCTATTTGTCCAACAATTCATAAACCATACTCATAGTCCATTTTATCATATCTCTCTTTTTTAGATAGCTATTTATAAAAAAAAATAGGAATTCATACATGAATTCCTAATCTAATAAAATAATTTTTCTCTTTTTATATGTGAATAACTGCATATTTTTTTGTTTTATGCACTATTGTGTATCCTAATTCTTTTAATTCTATTGCTTGTTTCTTAGAAAACGTAAGTAGGTAGGATCCTTTGTAATAAGAAAATGCTGATTTTGCTTCTTGATAAGAAATATTTTTATTCAAATAATCGTTTATTAGTGTGCGGTATTGCAAACCTATTGCATCTAGAGACGTTGAACGTTCAATTTGAATTCTATTACTTGATAAATAAAATCCTAATTGATAAGTAATTCGTCCGTTATATGTAAAACTTTCAGGAGCAAGCAAAGTATAATTACCATATGGTAATCGATTAAAATAACTGCCAACATCATTAAAAATATCTAACATTAGATTATCATATTTTGTAATTTGACCAAAGTCATATCCATCGCTGTTTAGTCCACATCCTAAAAAACTAATCGATTTAATTTCTTTATAATTATTATGTATAACACATAAATTTCCAGCAATTGCCAATGAGGCAAATGATAAAACAAGTGATTTAAATTTTATGACATCAAATGCCTTAACTATCATCAAACCTACAAGCAATACAATCATAAACTGTACAGACGAATAAAAACGCAAAATTACAAAGAAAAATTTAAATGATGTTACACATAGTAATTCATTAAAATAATTAGAGCATACAATTGCTACAAGCATACAAGTAATAATAGATAAATATTTCCCATACTTTGAATTTACCGTTAAAAGCAGTGATACCAAAATTATAAATTTACTAAAACGCATAATCGAATCAACCGTCAAATAGTAGCAGTAAAAAGGGTATAACTCTGAATTAAAATAATTATAATTATCTACAGATAAAAAAGGAGAATGATCTAATTTTTTTGTTATCAATAATCCAAATATAAAACAAAACAACAAAAATACATTTAATATGACTGACTTGATCTTTTTTTGTTTGATAGATAAATACGTATTATAGGCAAATTTTAAAATAAACAATATAAAAAACATTACTACAAATATTGGCGCAAATATTGATGAAAAAGACATCATTGTACAAGATATCATAAAAATAAAAATCGTATTCTTAATAGTTATTCTATTTTCAATTAATGGAATTGTAATTATACATAATATCGGAATTGACAAAACTCTTACTACTGATCCACCATACCAAACCGCATTTTGAAATTGCCACAAATCATAAGATCTGATGGTAATAAAATTAGAATTTAGCATTAAATAACCATGATTAATTAAAAAAACAAAAAATGGCAAAAGCGCATATTGCGCATTCTTTTTAGAAATTAAATTAGATAGTTGTTTAATTGAAATAGTAAATAAAATATAATTATGAATAACCATCGATACTTTACATAAATATATGGGATTTATATGAAACATAGACGAGAAAGCCGCGTACGTTATTTCATATGTGTTTACAATCCTTGTCATATCTGTCCATGAAACAAGTTTCCCGGTAAAGAAATCCTCATTTAATAGAGCGGGTGTAGAGATAGAATTCACTACTTTACCAATATAAAATGTATCATCATAATCAAACTCATAAAGTGCCATAACATTGGATACAGAAAATACTGTGAACAAAGTCACAAAAACATAGAGAACCCAATTATTTTTTAAGTGATTGAGTATTCTCTCTTTAGAAAAATGATTTTTGACAAACAGTTTAAAACCTTCAAAATTTTTATATTTCTTATACAATAAAAAAGCAAAAGATAAAACAACTATAAAAGTGAATGTATAAAAGAAAATATACCAATTTAATTTAAAATATTGACAAGGTAAACCAATAATAAATGAAATAAAAAATGTAGTAATAAATCCACAAATAACACTCACTATTGTTGATTTAATCTTAATTTCAAATATATTTGAAATAGTATCTCCTAAAATCCAATAATAGAAGAATATTGTTAATAAAAATACAACTGTTAAAATATGATTCATAAGTCCCTCCGATTGTTGTTAATTATAAAGCATTTATTTGTGCCATAAAAAAGGATTTTTATGGTACAAATAAATAATATAGACGGCATAGTTGCTCCTTTTAGAAGAAATAAAATATAATTTTCCTTTTCCAATTCATTAATCGCATCATTAAATTTTTTATTAGCTTTTACGTATCTTTTAGATTTTCTTTCGTTATACTTTTTCTCAACATACATTTATGCATTTTCAATATTGTCTACTTTTTTCAGTATATGCTTTTGTTATAAATAAAGCATATAAAAATTACTTTAATAAGTTGTTGCGAGGTATACCATCACTTGTCATTCGATATTTTAATACTGTAACATCCAAATTTGAAACTTTATATCATTTCAGTATAATCCTCACATAATGGAATATTCAGCCTTCTAATTCTTCAAGCAACTCTTTTTTTGCCAAACATTTGTTATATTTTATTACTCTTTTTATTTTGACATACTCTGCTGGAATCGACTTAATCGAATAAAGAATATTACCGTTTTCATCAAGCATTTGTGTTTTTGCACCAATCAAGTCATAGTTGCCTGCTTTCAAGTAATTTAGTTGTTCCTCAATTCGACTTACTCTTGAACGTCCTTTCTACAAATTTAATCACAATTAGCTAATTTAGCCCTCTATTTAACGAGTATGTTAGTCCTAAATTTTTAGAATTTATGTAAAATTTTATTCTATTATCCTTCATATAATACCCATTAATAGTATGTTTATGTATATCATTATCAGGATTATCTAAATTAATTATAAATTCAGAATTGATTCTGTTGACTGTCTTAAATATATTTTATCTTCTTTACAAGGTATTCCTCTTATATATTCTATCATAATAACCCTTTCCATAAAAAATACATACATAAATTATTGTCGATTATATCAAGCAATTATTAATACGTCAAATTCACATTAATAAATTTAAAATCAATTATCTTGTGTTTAATTATGCTCTTTTAAAAATTTTAAATATTCTACAAGTCCCTCTTTAAAATTCTTTATTTTCATTGGATGTATTGATTTGATTCTTTCATTATCTAATATCACTTTTTTAACATCAACACTCCTTGCTTCTTTATATATAACCTGTGGATTAAGACCTATAGCTTTTAATGTTTCTATTACATTATTTAAAGATATTCCCTCATTACTACTTAAATTAAACACCTCAAGTTCACCATTATAAGTAATTAAAGAACATATCATTTCGCAAACATCATCTATGTAAACGTAGTCTCTAATTACTTCTCCATTTCCCCATATTTCTATTGGTTCATTTTTGATTGATTTTTTTATTGCAGCATCTACAAAACCAACACCTTTATTATAGTCCTGTCCCGGTCCATAAGGATTTGAAATACGCGCAATTAATATATTAGAGTGTAATTGTTGCCTATTAAATGTTTTTATTACACTTTCAATGCACAATTTTACTGAGCCATAATGATTAATGGGCGCAGTAATTGCATCTTCTTGAATCGGTTGCTTTTCTTGAACACCGTATATCGTACCACCTGATGATAAAAAAATAACTTTAATATTTCTTTTAATACACATATCAAATAATTTTACACTTTGAACAAAGTCTCGTGAGTATCCTTGTAAATATCTCTCATTTGAATTCCCAGGATTAATAGTACTTAGAGAATGAATAACTATATCTATATTTTCTAGTGACTTTTCTAGCTCTTGATCATCGAAAAAATCACCTACAATATAATTAATCTTTTTATTTTTTTTATCTGGATATTGAATATCAAAGGAAAATACATTATAACCACATTTACATAAACAAATACATAGATTTCTCCCAATGAATCCATTTCCACCTATAATGAGTATATTTTTCATAATATTAATCCTTCTTTCATTTGTAAATTATCTACTAGCAGAATTAATTTGTACCATAAAAAATCTATATATTTTTTTCAAAAATGTAAGTGATACAAATGGTATAGAAATACCCTTCAAAATGAATAAAATATAATTTCTTTTTTCCAATTGATTAATTGCGTCATTAAATATTTTATTTGCTTTTGAATATCTTGTTGCTTTCTTTACATTATTATTTTTGTCAACGTATTTTTTTGCTTTTTCTATATTTGCAACATGTCCATTCGAATAGGCATTTGTAATAAATTCTGCATACAAAAATTGTTCTAATAAATTATTTCTTGATAAACTATTATTTGTCATTCGATATTGCAAAACTGTTTCATTTAAATTTGATACCTTGTATCCTTTTAAAATTGCTCTTAACGTAAAATCATAATCCTCACATAAAGGAATATTCCTATAGCCATCTAATTCAATAAATAATTCTTTTTTTCCTATCCATGTTGGATGAGCTAAACATTGATTATACTTGATTATCTTCTTTATCTTATTAAAATCTGTCGGAATACTTTTGATAGAATAAATTGGCTTATCATTTTCATCAATCATTTGTGTTATTCCGCCTATCAAATCATAATTATTTTGAATTAAATATAACAACTGTTTTTCTATACGATCATACTTTGATATATCATCTGCATCCATACGACAAATAAATTCACCTGTAGCGTACTTTATTCCTTTATTAAGAGAAGCCGTTAATCCCATATTTTGCTCATTTACAAAGAATCTGATCCTATCATCATTGTTTGCATACTCATTTATTATTCTTTTGTGTTCCTTATTTTGGGGATTATCTAGTATAATTATATATTCAAAATCCTCATATGATTGGTTTAAAATTGATTCAATTGCCTTTCTTAAAAATATTTCTTGTTCTTTATATGTAGACATAATTACTGAAATTTTAGGCATATTAGTCTCCTCTTTTTATTCTTAATTTTTTATAAAAATAGTCTATAATACTATTATCAACATTCTCATCAAATTTTCTTCCTAAATACTTATTTTTTTCATTTTCTAATATAATTATGTCTTCTTTGGTAAGTGTTTTAGGATGATTGACCTGACCTTCCCAATTTGTGTATGTAAGAGAATGATGAGAAGATTTGTTATTAAAGGATGTCATCATAAAAATTGTTTGAAAAAAAGATTCATCAGGGACAAGCGAATTTTTATAGTAGTTCACATACTCTGGATGTTTACTAATAATAGTATACATTTCTAAAACAGCATTGTATTGTAGCGTCCACCACTGACTACCAAACGCAAAGGGCAAATTATAATTTTGCTTTCTCTTAAAAAATACCTTAGTCATTCCTCCTGTTATTATTATGTAAGCAAATTTAAGTAAGATAATTAACTTGTTTCTACTTATCATCCATTGTGGATAATACACTTCCACCCTTTTTCTATACTTATAGTAGTTAGAATTAGTTTCATCTAATATTTCTATAAAATTTTGGCCTTTATTATTATCTAAAAAACTTTTTAATTCTTGAATATCTTTTATTATGAAGTCTTGACCGCTTATCAAATAAACATAATCATATACTTTTTTAGAATTAACCATTGTCTTGATAAGTTGTATTGTAGCATTGACCATACTTACTGATCCCCACTT
This sequence comes from Erysipelatoclostridium sp. AM42-17, assembly GCF_003480255.1. Lineage (GTDB taxonomy): Bacteria > Bacillota_I > Bacilli_A > Erysipelotrichales > Coprobacillaceae > Faecalibacillus. Next base: position 21,186 of record NZ_QUIN01000028.1, read on the forward strand.
AATATCAACCCTATCAGCGTCATCGACATAGATGATATTTGGATAAACCTGAATATCTTTTTTTATATTACTTTTTTTATCCAAGTGTATATACACGTCAATATCACTATCTTGTAGACATTCTAATAATTTATTAATTTGTTGCGGTGATTTATGTGCTAGCATTAAAAACGCAATTTTCATTTTCTTAAAATCCTCCACTTGTCATTATTTACTTTTTATTTTTCTTTTCTTCTAAAGCTATATAGTGATTCAAGTTTTTTATTTTTTCATTTAAAATTGAAATTTTTACTGTTTGTGTAAATACAATAATTAATAAAAAAAACATTATTAAGGCGAATACAAAATTTGAAGTGCTAATAAATCCTAAGCTTCTTGCAATTCGATCGATAAAAGGTAAAAATAAACTCATTATAATAAGTAATATTGATAACAAAATCCAAATAACTGAATCTTGAATGTCTAGTTGTGATTTGCGTATTTTATTAATAACAAAAATAAAAGTTATAATTGAAGTTATAATTAAAATAATCTGTAATGTTAATGTCATGTTGCTACCTCTTTCTAAATGATTGAATAAATATTATCGAAATACACATTTCTAACATATATTTTAGTGATCGTATTGGATTCAAATAGCTTTCTCCAAATTCTCTATCTCTCATTTCTACTTGAACTTCACTAATTTTTTTCCCTTTTTTTATCATATAAACTAACATGTCCGGTTCAGGTGGATAATTTCTTTGATTCGCAAATTCATCAAACACAGTTTTTGAAAACATTCTCATTCCTGATGTGGGATCGTTAATTTTTTCACCTGTAGTAATTCTTATCAAGAAAGAAATCAATCTACTTCCTATCATTCTAGCTGAAAAGGGTTTCTTTTCATTAACAAAACGAGAACCTATTACAATATCATATCCTTTCGACAATTCCTCTGCCATTGTATCAATATAAGATGCCATATGTTGCCCATCACCATCAAATTGAATCATAGCGTCATATCCATTTTCTAAAGCATATTTAAATCCTATTTGTACAGCACTTGTCAAACCATAATTTATAGGCAAATGAATAACATTAAACCCTTCTTCTTTGCAAATACTATATGTATCGTCCTTTGAACAATCATCTATTATTACATAATCATTGCTCGTATTTTTTTTTATATCCCTAATCGTTTTTTTAATATTTTCTGCTTCATTATAAGCAGGAACTAATATTAGTGTTTTCATTTTTCTACATATACTCCCCTAATTTTTTTAAAATAATCTACTATTCCTCTTTTAACATATTTCATTCTTTTTTTCTTGCTATCTAATAACAAAAAATGAACTACTGGTCTTATTGAAAGCATCTCAATAAACATTATTTTATTTCTAATTGGTGTGTATTTTTCTTTAAGTAAATATATACAATCCCTTGTTTGATAATATTCTCTAATTGGTGAGCCAACCCTTACTCTCAACGGTCCTAATCTCTTTTCCCCTACACCTAATGTGTGATTCATAATAACGTTTTCGCTCATTGTGCACATTTTCCCTATTTGATTTAAGCGCCAACATAAATCCCAGTCTGCCATATCTAAAAAAACATTTTCATTCCAAAAATTGAGTTCTTTCAACGTTGAATACTTAATTAACATAGAGGATGTAATAATTGAGTTTACATGATATATTTTTTCAGATATAACAGTCTTTACTTTTGGAACTTCTAGCATATTGCTTGAATTATTAAAATATACTGGTCCAATACACCCAATCTCGTATCCTTTATCTTCAACTTCTAAATAGTCTTTTATCAAATTACTAATAAAACCATCATTTATTCTAGAGTCCTGGTCAAAAAATATTATGAAATCATCGTCATCGAAATGATATTTTTTTTCTTTTAATATTCTGTTAAAAGCCATTGACAGTCCTAGATTTTTACCAAAAAAACAATATTCTATCTTCTCATTATCGGAAGGCATCATTTTTTTATTATTACTAGGACTATTATCACAAACAAATATTTTATCAACTTGCTTTGAAATAATATCTATATTTTTAATATTTTCACTATCCGGATAATAGCATGTCATTAACGCGGCTATCATTTTGCTGTCCACTCCCATCTATTTTGTATTTTCTTTATTTGAATAACTGATTCAATATTTTCATTAAATAACACCTTATTTTCTTTAATTAAATCATCGTCAATCTTTGAGAAATCTATTTTTAATAATTCTTTTATCAAATCTTCAGAGAATCTATATTTTACAATTTTTGCTGGGATACCTGCAACTATTGCATATGGTGGAACATCTTTAGTTACAATAGAACCAGCTGCTATAACCGCACCTTGACCAATTTCAACTCCTGATAATATTATAGAACGTGTCCCAATCCAAACATCATCATGAACAATTATATCACCCTTACTAACCGCGCTTGTTCCCAATTCACCAAATATTTTTTCATTAAATGGATAAGTAGATATACGATGTAAGGGATGATCAGAGCTTAAAATAAATCTAACATCATCTGCAATAGAACAATAATTTCCTATATTTAATTTATATTTATCAACATTGATCAAAACATCTATAGGACCATAAGTCCCTTTCCCCACTGAAACACAATTAAAATCAGTAATATTAACATAAAAAGTATCGTTATGTTTATTAATTTTTCTCCATTTCATTTCCTTAATAGTAGTTATTATTAATTTTTTTATTGTTCTCAAAACCATACCCTCCAATGATAAAACTAATTATAATTATTCATTTGCATTTAATTCAGTTCTTGTTGTGTAAAATTCAATACGATACTAGTCTCTTTTTTTTATTTTATCAACTATATTGCTGACAATTGGATAAACAATTTCATTTTTTGATATAAGAAGTAAAAGCAAGTAGGTGAATGCACTAAGTCCTAAACATAAAATAGTTTCAATATACATATTTAGCTGAAATAAAAATACAATTCTACAAATAATATATATAATAACACACCCTAAAGCAGGAGCAGTTATTAAACCTAATAAATTATCAATTTTTATCCTTCTATCGAATTTTGGAATAAGTAATATCAATATCAGTAGCGATGAAGCGGCAGTAGACAGTGCAGCACCATTTGAACCAAACAGAGGAATTAAAAATATATTTGCAACTATATTAAATACTGCATTAATACAACAAACTTTCATATAATAATTTTCTTGTCCAGATGGCAACAGAATTATATTTCCAATAAATCCTCCACCAAACAACGAAAATAGCAATCCCACTGATAATATTTTCAATGTAGTAGTTGCTGCTAAATAACTATCACCACCAACTATATATATAATATTTTTAGAAATTGCAATAGTGCCCACTACACATGGTAACCCAAGGACCACGATCAATCCTAAAATTTTTCGCAATAATGAATTAATTTTAGGATAATCATTCTCTACAAAATATACAGATAATCTTGGTAAAACAACCCATAAAACAGACGCGATTAATTGATTTATTATGTTGATTATTTTTACAGCTGTACTATATAATCCCACATCGAAATCACCCTTTATAAGTCCTAACATTGTGATATCAGAACTATTAAAAATAGTTTGCGACAATAGCATGACAAACAAGCACAAAATTGGTTTCATATGTCTTTTCCAATCAATATTCCAAGTAATCTTTATATTACAAAATTTTTTTCTATAAAAGATATTCATAATATTAGCACCGCTTGTCGATAACACTGTAATTGCAGCATAAAGCATATAATCAGAAGGTTTCTTCACAAAAAGTAACGTTAATATCAAGGCTAGTGCTTCAAACACTACAGAACGAATTGTAATGTAAACATAATCTTCCATTGTTGTATTTATCCAATCAGCACCCAATGTTGTAAATAATATAGCTGTGCTTTGAATTATTATCAAATTTCTATAATTGTTTAAATCCTTAAATAAAATGATAGATAAAAATAGCAATACATACGCAATAATAGTTGTAAAAATATTGATAGAATATATTTCTGAAGCCTCCCTACTAAGCTTATTCTTATCATTTTTACATTTAGAGCACTCTCTAACAGCATATGTCGTTATACCTAATGTAGCTATCAAGGAAAAATAACTAACATAGGAACTTCCAAAATTAACTTTACCAATATATTCTGGCATTAATACTCTTGATACATATGGAAAGGTGATAAATGGAAAAATTATACTTGATGCTGTTTTTATTATATTTAAAATCGTATTTACTCTTAAACTTTTCATATTTTCCCTTTCTAGGCTACTTTTCTTTATATTCTTCTAAATACAGGTGGAAAAAAAGCGTGTCTCCTTATTTGTTTTTCATTATAAAATATATTTAAATAATTCTTATAATTTTCTAAGTTGTAAGAACATGGTTTCTTTAAGATTATAAAATCTCTATATAAATTAGTTACAAATTTACAATTTTGAAGCAACAAATAATGCAATGTTTCTACACTTATATATTTTTCAGTCATAAGTTGTAATAGTATGTTTGGATACTCTACACCAAATGCATAAAACACATTATAATTTCCTTTTTTACTATGCTGTGTATCTATTTCAGAAAAAAACAAATTATTATCTATTACATATCTATTTGCACTCTTATTGAAAAATAATATATCTGTATGTGGAAACAAACTGTTAAACGTATCTTTTTCTAAAATTTTTTCTAATTGGCTTTTCCATATACCTAATCCACCAGACCAAGATGAATATATTGATAATTCTTTAACAAAACTATCAAAGTCGTTAAACTCTTTAGTGTCACCAATATCAGCTAATGCCCCATTAGAGAAAAATACTACTGTTGAATCATCGTGTGTTCTAGCAAAGTCAATTAATCTTTCTATAGCGCCGTCCTTTAATTTTGCTCGATGGTTCAAAAATTTTATAAACTTTCCATTTGCTAGCTTAAAACATTCAATTTGGTTTAAAAAACCATTTGCAGTACTTTTTTTATAAAATAAATTTTCCTTTTCTTTATAATATTGATTTATAAACTGCATTAGTGTATCTTCTGAACCATTATCACAAATAACAACTTCATATAAAGAATTGTCAATTTTTTGACTATATATGCTATCAAGTACTATTTTTACCCACTCTGTCATACCATTTGTTGGTATACATATCGATAAATATTTTTCCATGCTTTCTCCTATCTAATAAGTATTTTACACATTGAACCAACAGCTAATATCTACATTGCCATTAATTCCAGGAATACTTCCTTTACTTGTATATTGCCACCCAAATTTACCATGATAATATGGATTTGTCCATCCCATTGTATTCGTATAGGCTGCCATCCATGACATATTTTGAAGTATATATGGGTGATTCAATACTCCTTGTAACATTGATCGATAGCTATAAAGTTGTGCTGTATATCCGTATTGGTTCATCCTACTGATAAATACTTGTGAATTTTGAACCGCTTGACTTGTAGATAACTGTGGTCTTTCTAAATCAAAATACACAGGATATGATAATTCAGACGGAGAAACACCATATTTTCTTAAAATATCAACAACAACTTGTGCCTCTGAATAAGCACCAGCGTTTTCATTAGCATAATCGTAAATATATACTCCGAATGGAATATTGTATCTTCTACACCCTGCTAAGTTATTTGCAAACTGGGGATCGTCTATATAATGTCCGTTTGGATGGGAAGCTATTCTTATAATAACTCCATCCACATCTCCATAACGCTTAACTGTTTCCCAATCAATGACACCATTATAACTACTTACATCAATTACTTTTTTAGATGGCATGTTACCTGCAATATTTCCATTGTTATCAAAGAAGTACTTTTGCCCATTCATGTATGCCCATCCCTGTCTAACAGTTGTATTTTTTATCTCATTGTAATCTAAAACTAATGCAGATACATTACCGACATTATCATATGCATAAATATGTGTAATATATGTACCAAATTCATAATTATGGTAACTTCTTAGAATTCTGAATGAATATTGGTTATTCCCTATGTATGAAGCCTGATGCCATACTAAATCATCTTGTCCATTTGTATAAGTCCATGTTGGGAACGAAACCTTAGTAACATTAAATTTAGAAGTCACTTTGCAAGTAATAGTATATCCATCATCATTCTTATCAGAAATATAAACATCACTAATATGAGGTAAATCATCATCTGGTTCACTAATTAAAGTGCTGCCATAAACATACCCATCACTTATTTCGTTATCATTATCATATGCATATACATGCGATACATAATTTCCATATTGATAATAATGATCCTTTCTATTGATTGTACATTTCCATTTCCCAGACTCAAATTGTGCCTCATGCCAAATCACATCATCTTGTCCATTTTTTTCTGTCCATGTCGGAACATAAACTTTACTTACTTTAGAGTCATCTTCAGCAACTATTTCTAAAGTGTATGACTCTGAATCTTTTGTTAAAAGTGTTGCAGATTTTATAACAGGCTTACTATTTTTTATGACAATATCATCTTTTACATAGACTCCTGTCTTCCCTGTGTTTGTCGCATATATATGTGTTATATATTTTCCTGATTCTCCATTATGATCTGATGTCTTGATTTCACATGTCGCCTTATATGTTCCATCTCCATTGTCTTTTACTTCCGCTTTATGCCATATCAAATCATCTTGCCCATTCTTTTCTGTCCATGTTGGCATTTCTACTTTTGTAATTTTACTATCGCTTTGAATATCACATGTTACTGTGTATCCTTTTCTTGTTTCGTTTTCTACTTTTACATTTGAAATCTTTGGTGTTGCTGTATCATTTACTGTTATTTCTAACGTTTTTACTGCTACTTCATTATCTTTGTTATAAACATATACATGTGTGTTATACTTACCTGTCTCATTTTTATGATCTTTAGTCTTTACTGTATATGTTGCTTCATATAAATTGTTTCCTTTATTTACAACACTTATTTTTGGCCATGTAATATCATCCTGTCCATTTTTTTCTGTCCATGTTGGCATTTCTACCCTTGATATTCCAGCTTCATCTCGAATTATACATTTTACTGTATATCCTTCACTTGTTTTATTTGT
>NZ_QUIN01000029.1 GCF_003480255.1 Erysipelatoclostridium sp. AM42-17
ATATTCTAACAAATTTTAAAAAGACTGTCGATAGTCAATTTGTCAACAGTCTGGACACCTGTGTATACCACAGGTGTTTTTTATTTAAACAAATGTTCTTCAATAAAAGATTTAATTTCCTTTTCATCTGTTAAAACATCACAAAATGGTTTTCTTAAATCTAATCGTTGATTATCAACCGTCCTTAAATCACTTAACTGTATTCTACTATTTGATATTTGTTTCCCCATTTTTATTTTAATATCCATCTCATATTCAGGATTACATGCTGTTCCTTTTAAAGAAGTACAAGGCACAACAAGCATTTTATAACCCATATCCTTTAAAATATAACACCAGTGCCCATCCATTAACTCTTTAGGAAAGCCTCTACCAATATTAAAATATGCTAGTTGATGTACCTTAGGTCGATGTGCAATTCGATAATATGTATTATCACTATCACCTCCACCATCTTTAACAAGATGACAATAAAAATATTCTAATTGGCTTGTAAGATGCAATAATGAATGGGAATACTTTTCAACATCATAAATTCCAGTTTTTTCTAAATTCTCCAACGACTTACTAATTTCTCTTAAATTACTTTTTACTGACATATTCATCCCTCCACTATTTATATATGGAATTATTTTTAAAATTTCTTTTTTTATTATGAAATAAATTACATTTTTTATTCATAATTAAGATTTTTCTTGAACAAAATACATATCTTATATATAATAGCGTTGTTATTTTAAGAGATATGTTAATCAATTAAGCGCCAGGACTATCAATGATAGTTGACGAGGGCTAGACTTATCGAAAGATTCGGCGGATGGTCTAGAGGTATGATACTACCTGAACAATGAACAAAAATAACAAGTGATTGTTAAACAAATTCATTCGGTATCCTCTTATAAATAACATCATATTTTATATTATAGGAGGAAAATTGAATATGTGTGGGATAACTGCATTCAGCGGTAGAAAAGAAGCTTTACCTTTTTTATTACAAGGATTAGAAAAGCTTGAATACCGTGGTTATGATTCTGCTGGTATTACAACAGTTGAATCTTTTGGTTTATTTACAAAAAAAGCAAAAGGAAGATTACAAAATCTTAAATATTTGCTTAGCGAAGAAGAAGTGAAAGGACATGTAGGGATTGGACATACACGTTGGGCTACTCATGGAATTCCATCCAATTTGAATTCACACCCTCATACAAATAACGACAATACAATTTCACTTGTTCATAATGGAATTATTGAAAATTATCGTGAACTTAAAGAAGAATTACTAAAAAAAGGTTATCAGTTTCATTCAGAAACCGATAGTGAAGTTGTTGTTCATTTATTAGATTTATACTACAAACAAACAAATGACTTATTTACAGCATTAAAAAAAGTAATTAATAAAATAGACGGAAGCTATGCATTGTGTATTGTTTCAACAATCGATCCAGATAAAGTTTATATTACAAAAAAAGATAGTCCTTTAGTTATAGGTAAAACTCAAGACGCAAGCGTTGCTGCAAGTGATATACCAGCTATTTTAGACTATACCAAAGATGTTTACTTTTTAAACGATTATGAAATTGCTATTTTAGATAAAGAAAATATTTCTTTTTTCAACCAAGAAGGAAATCCAATAGAAAAAGAAATGACAACAATTCCTTATGATAATGAAGCAGCTCAAAAAGCAGGTTTTTCAACTTTTATGTTAAAGGAAATTTTTGAACAGCCTCATGCTATCCAAGAAACACTAAGAGGTCGTGTTGAAGGATTAGATCGTATTGTTTTACCAGAATTAGATGATATGAAAGATCAATTCCAAAACTTCAACAAAGCTTATTTTATTGCATGTGGAACTGCTTATCATGCTTGTCTTGTAGGCTCTCATATTTTAGAAAGACTAACTGGTATTCCTACATTTACTCAAGCAGCAAGCGAATTTAGATATTGTGATCCTATTGTTGATGAAAAAACACTTTGTATCTTTGTTTCTCAATCAGGAGAAACAGCCGATACATTAGCTGCCCTTCGTTTAGCTAAAGAAAAACAATGTGCTACAATTGCTGTCGCTAATGTATTAGGTTCTACAATTTCTCGTGAAGCTGCTCATACGATTTATACATGTGCTGGACCAGAAATTGCTGTAGCAAGTACTAAAGCTTACACAACACAACTTATCGTCCTTATTTTACTTGCAATGTATGTTTCTCAATCATTAGGTCATCAAAGTGATGAATATAAAAAATTGATTGAAGGTATTGCTTCATTGCCTCAATATATTGAAAACATTTTAAAAGATACACAAACATTTGAAAATTACGCAACCTATTTAAAAGATCAACATGATGCTTATTTTATTGGACGTGGGCTTGATTATGCTTCTGTTTTAGAAGGAGCATTAAAATTAAAAGAAGTCTCTTATGTGCACGCTGACGCCTATATGGCCGGCGAATTAAAGCATGGACCTATTGCTTTAATAGAAGAAGGTAGCATTATTATTGCAGCAGCTACCCAACCAACAATAGCTGCAAAAACAATTTCAAATATTCAAGAAACAATTGCTCGTGGAGCAAAAGTTATCTTATTTACAACTCAAGGACAAGAATTAAAGAATGTCTGTGAAACATATATATTGCCTGATGTTCATCCAATTCTTCAAGCTATCATTGTTGCTATACCTTTACAATTAATTGCTTATTATACAGCTAATCTAAAAGGGTGCGACGTTGATAAACCTCGTAACCTTGCTAAATCAGTTACAGTTGAATAATATAAAGACCTCTGGTGTATTCCAGAGGTCCTTTTGTTTATGCTATTTTCTTAATTAAAAAGCTGTCTTACGACAGCTATGATTAATTATCTTCTTAATCCTAATTTAGCAACTAATGAAGAATATCTTTCAAGATCTTTATTTTTTAAGTATTTTAATAAATCTCTTCTACGTCCAATTTTCTTTAATAAACCTCTGTTAGAATGTTTATCTTTAGGATGTTGTTTGAAGTGTTCATTTAATTTGTTGATATCAGCAGTTAAAACAGCGATTTGTACTTCTGGAGATCCTGTATCTCCTTCTTTAGTAGCATATTCAGTCATGATTGCTTGTTTTTCTTGTTTAGTTAACATTTTATTATCCTCCTGTTATTTTACTTAGCTTACCCCAAGGTATACGTCGAGTACTCGCATATCCTAGTTGTAGCCGACTTTGACATTATATCAAATATAATGAATTTGTCAATTCTTTTTGTCGCTATGAATTCAAATTCATATTTTCGATTGGTTCCCCAGCCAATCTATACATATTTATTAATTTCCCCCTTTTAAATTTATACGTTCAAGATAATTAATACATGATAACTTATATCACAAAAACAGCAATCAAACAAACAATCATCATGAAAAACACCTATTTTGCACAATCAACCATTTTTATTTAATCTATCTATTTTTATCATACTCAAAACAATCATAACTATTGGTAGAATTAACAACCCTTTAATCCCACCTAAATTCATTAACAAAAACATAATAACAAATACAATACTAGGTTTTATTCCTGTGATATTTCCTAATAATTTAGGTTCCATAATATTCTTCATGATGATGACTATTACATACGTAATAATTAAAAAAATTCCTTTTTTTATTTCATGAGTAATAAAACATATAGCAATCCAAGGAAGCATAATCATATCAATACCCAGAATTGGTAAAAAATCGAATTGAGAAATAAAAAATGAAATCAAAAATACATGATTCTTCAAAACTAGAGATAAACAACAAATCAAAATAAAAAAAGTAAAAACAAAAATTATGACATATGTTTTAATCATCGCATAGATGACCTGTTTTCCTATCCGAATAAAATGAATTATCTTACAATGATATGGTAATATTAACATCCATTTTTTTATATAAGAGAAATCAATCATAAACAATATTGAAAATAAAAATGAAAAAAATATTTTAACAAGTACTGTTGTCAAATCTAAAGCAAAATTCATTACCTGGTAAACAAGTTGAGAAAGAATATTTTCAAAAAAATGACGCGTATAATTATAAATTAATGTAAAAAAAGAAAGCCACTCTTTTTTTATAACTATCGTTTGATATAAAGAATCTATAACGGATGGCATACAACTTAGTATGCGTAATGATACAATAACAAAAACAATAAAAAACAAAATAACTAACATATAAGTAAAAATAACTATTATGATGGCTATTATGTTGCTTACAAACTTACTTTTGATTGAATAATACTGACATATTCTTGTTACTAATGGTTTTAACAAATAAGCTACAACCGCTCCAATAAGCAAGACTAATGCGTACTTAAATAATAGATAAATAACACCTAATGTAAGTAAAAATTTAATGAAATAATAAATAAAATGGATAACATCATCTTTTTTATCCATTTCATATCACCCATTCATTATATGCAAAATAAAAAAAAAGATAACTTGTTAAACAAGTTATCCTTTTAAACAATTATTCTTCTTCTAATTTCTTTAATTCTTTATCACCAGTAATATATTTTAAGATTGCTTCAGCAGCTTCTTTTGGTCCATTATGTTCATTACCTTTAATTCCTAAACGAGTACGTAATTGACCAACTTTAACGCCTTGTTTAAACATACGTTTAAAGTAATCTTGTAAGATAATTTCAGTTTGTTCTTGTCTTTGTACTGGTCCAAATGGATTTGCAAAATAACTTCCAACTAAACCATATTCAGTTGTTGTTCCTTTTGCCATACGATTACCAGCTCTAAATACCTCTAGAGCTTCTTTTTCATTATTGAAGAAGTGTAAAGCATCGCCACCTTCTTCATAATTGTTAGCATATAAGAACATGTCTACATCATGTTTAGCTACAACATCACGATAATCAGTAATAGGAATAACAATACGTGCATTTACTTTATCTGGATTCATAAATACTGAACGGTCTAATTCTTTAAAACTATATCCTGCATCTAAATCATCCAAACGAACAAAGGCACCAATTTCTGTACCAGATGTTTTAACTACACCTTTATCATCTAATGATAATACTCCCATATCATCATATACAGTAATTAAATCACGAATGTAGGCTGCACCAAACACTTTAATTTGTTCAATTGTTTCAGATTTACCAGCACCACTATCCCCCATAACAACAATATTTTTTACACTACCATCATGTAATGTAATCTTTACCATTGCTCCGTGGATTGGTAATTGTTTTTGATTGATTTTTCTAACATTATGTAATGTTAACATCATTTTCTTCATATATCCAAAATAATCAAAATCATCACATGCAGAAAGTAAAGCAACCATCATATCATTTTCATCATCTTGATAGAATGATTGATGTTTTTTACCATCTTCGTATCCATATACATAAATCATATCTGGTTTACGATTACGATATTCTTCTTCTGTCGCTAATTCAAATAAGTTACATAATGTAACTCCTTGAGCCATAAACGCAGTATTAAAGTATACAAAGCATAATAAATCGCCAACTTTAGCAGGATAACAGAACCATTGATCTGCATCAAATTTTAAATCCTCAATTGGATTTCTCTTTGTTTCAGGGAAAACACCATCACGTTTATTACGTTTAGAATATGTAATAAATGGTGGATGAATAATGACCGTTTCAATAAATGGAATATCATCTAGATTACGATATTCATATGGTAAAAATGAACGCATATTTGTTACACGTAAACCAGCATTAACCCCCGCAGTGATTTGACGTAAAACATGTTCTTTATAACCAATACATTTTTCTCTAATTGAACGATATACTGATAATACAAGTTCTTCAAATTTTACTTGTGCATCAGCAAATTGAACATTTTGATATCCTTTACTTGATTTTTCATTATATACGATACTATAACGTTGTAAACGACGCCAGAATAAATAAATATCTTCAACTACTTTTGCAAATTCATCAGTATTTCTAAAGTATGGAGCAAATTCAGGATAAGTTTTTGATAACTCATCACATCCCATAACTAATAATAATTTAAATACAGTTCTTAAATCATTAACAATTTCAATGCTTTCTTTCTTTACTTCACTTAAATAAGCATATGTTGTTGTTTCTTTTCTTTTAATATCATGAATATATCCCTTTAAAACACGCGCAAACGATTCACTTTCAATCAATTCACAACGTGATTGACAATATTCTTCTGAAAAATTAAGAATTGCATTACCTCTTGTAATTTTAAATTTGTAAGCCATCTTACCACCCTTTCTATATCTCTCAACAAGTAAAACTTCCCCCACCCATTGATTAAAAAATAGTTTACCACAATTTTGTATACAATCAAATAAAATAATAATTTTTTTACAAAAAAGTTCCGTTTTCTTAAAAAAACGGAACCTTAAAAAACACTTTTCCAATAACATCTTTTTTAAAACTAAAACATCCTAGTCTTCTTGAATCGAGAGATACATTTCGATTATCTCCCATTACAAATATTTGTCCTTTTGGTACATCAATAGATAAATCATCACAATTAACCATCGCTTCTTTAATATAATTTTCTTTTAATAATTGACCATTTCGATAAACTTGATCATCTTTAATTTCTATATGATCACCACCTAATGCAATGACTCTTTTAATAATAAAAGTTTCATCACCACTATTTTGATAATCAACAACAACAATATCATTATAATGAGGTGAAGATTTTTTATAAAAAACCTTATCTACAAGAACAATATTCCCTTCATGATAAGTATTTTCCATTGATGTCCCATATATTTTAGAAACTTGTACAAACTGTAAAATTAAAACTGTCACTATCACAGTAACAACAACAACTCTAACAAGTTCTAAAAAGCCTTTTAAAATATCATCTTTTTCATTCACATTCATCACCTGTGGGTATTATATCATTTAATGACCATCATTCAAATGATTTCTCAGTTTCATAATGATTTTTTTTTCTAATCTTGAAACCTGAACTTGAGAAATATGCAATCTCTGTGCAACTTTTTCTTGATTATATTCTAGTTTATAACGCATCAATAAAATAAGTTTTTCCTTTTCATCTAGCTTCTCTATTTCTAACTTTAAAGCCATTTTTTCAAACCACATATGATGATGCTTATCTTCAATTCTTTCTTCCATTGATATTGATGAACCATCTCTTTCATATATTGGTTCTGATAATGATGTAGGATAATAAGATGCATCAATAGCTTCAACAACACTTTGTTCATCAACATCTAACTTTAATGCAATATCTCTAATTGTTGGCTGTCTATCTAATTGCTTTGTTAATTCTTCACGTGCCTTATTGATTTTTAAGTTTAATTCTTTTAATGAACGTGATACTTTAATAGACCCATCATCTCTAAAATATCTTTTAATTTCCCCCATAATAATGGGTACTGCATAAGTGGAAAATTGTACACCATAATGACTATCAAAATGATTAATAGCCTTCATTAAACCAATACACCCTATTTGAAACAAGTCCTCTTTATCGTAATATGTGTTTTTAAATCGATGAACAATTGACCATACAAGACCTAAATTTTGACTAACAACTTGTTCTTTTGCTCTTTCATCCCCTTGTTGAGCAAGATTAATTAAATCAATCGTGTTTTGTTTCATCATATTGTTGTAATGACTTAACCATAATTAATTTTGTTCCTAAATCTAAAGTTGAAATAATTTCTAAACGATCACTCAATGCTTCAATAATCGTCAATCCCATCCCCGCATGTTCTAATTCTTTTTTAGAAGTAAACATCGGTTTTTTAGCCTCCTCAATATTTTTTATTCCTTTACCAAAATCTTGAACTATCATTTTAATTGTTTGTTGATTTTCAATCATAACACTTAATAAGACTTTACTTACACCGTCATTGTTATAACCATGGATAATCGCATTACTCACCGCTTCACCAATAATTGTTTTGATTTCTACTACATCATCAATACAAGGATTTAAAGGAGTCAAAAATGAAGCAACACATGTCCTTGCAAAAGACTCATTTTCAATTTTCGCAGTAAATGACAAGTCCATTTCATTTTTCATAGTTTAACCTCCTGTAAATAATCCATTAATTCAAACAATCCTGATAATTCAAATACTTTATAAGCCGTTTTAGACAATGCACATAGACTTAACTTTCTTTGTTGCATTTCTAAACTTTGAAAACGTCCTAATACTAGACCAATACCAGCACTATCTATAAAAGTTGTATTTTTGAAATCAAAAATAACATCACCATCATCCAATAAAAAAATAGTTTGAATCTTACTACGATAATACCCCACATGATTAATATCTACTTCACCAAAAAAATGGATAACTGTTTGGTGCTGTACAATCTCATATGTGATCTTATTTTCCATCCTTTCATCTCCTTTTTTTGTATCATATACTTTTATTTTTTTAAAAGAAATAGATTCGACAAAACTAGAATTAATAAAACAAAAGAGTCTAAATTAATCTTTTATAGATTTCATAGACTCTTTGAAAATAGTTCTGTTTTATAATTGTTTGTTTGCTATATAAAGGATAATCTGCTAAAACTTGAGAACCCTTTTTTATTTCAAGCTTTCCAATAACTTGTCCTTTTCTAATAGGTAATGTTAAATCATAATATTTCTTTTGACATGTTACTTTTTGATGATCTGATTTCATTTTCAAATATGAGATATTATCTTTGACAATGACATCAATTTGACCATGCATATAGTGATTTATTTTTTTTTGAGCAATTACAGTTTCTTTTTTAATGAGTTGTTTCCTTTGATAATGACTATAACCATAATTCAACATTTTACACATATCTTCATTTCTTTGTTTGGGTAATGCTTCATTCATTAAAACACCTAACAATCGCATATTATTTTTTTTACAAGTTGTCACAATGCAATATCCCGCTTCTTTAGTATAGCCTGTCTTTAAACCATCAACGCCAGGATATTGTTTTAATAATTTATTTGTATTGACAAGCCAAAATTTTTTATTTGTTTTTTCACGGATATATGAATCATATAGTGATGTCACGGCAAATAACCTTTTACCGCCTATTTTAATTAAATAAGCTCCCATTGTGGCTAAATCTTTAGCACATGTATAATGACTAGGATCATGTAATCCTGTTGCATTAACAAAATGCGTATTGACCAGTTGAAGTTCTTTAGCTTTTTTGTTCATCATTTCAACAAAATGTTCATGACTACCACCAATGGCTTCACCAACTACAACACAAGCATCATTAGCACTTGCAATGGCTATGCTTTTAAATAAATCTTTGACACTCATTGTTTCATTAGGCTCTAGATAAACTTGACTCCCTCCCATGCTAGAAGCATATTCACTACAAGTTAATACATCATTCCATTTTAAGGTATGCTGATCAATTGCTTCAAACAATAAAATCATCGTCATAATCTTTGTTGTTGATGCGGGATATAATTTTTTTGTTTCATTTTTTTGATAAAGAACTTGTTGACTTTCACAGTCAATTAAAATAGCACTTGATGCATCTTCTATCAAAGAGAGTGCTTCTATTTTTTGTACATGACATATCATCATAAAAGATACAACCAAACTACAGAATATCTTTTTAAACATCTTTTATCGCCTCAATATACTGTATGTTTAATTTTAACTTTCATGATAAAAAAAGAACCCGCAGGTTCTTATAAATCACATATTCCTTTACCTTCACCATATACTGAATACCAGTCAGCGTTAAAATCATTCACTGCTTTTTCAATACTTGGATTAGCAAAAATGGCTTTTAATACATCTACCGGTGCTGTAATAGCTTGACTTCCATAGTTAAACGCATCTCTAACTTGTTGAACTCCTTTAAAGCTAGCAGCAAGAATTTTGCAATCATAACCATCTTGAACAATACGATTAGATAATTCATTAATAAGTTCCATTGGATCATTTCCTAAGTTTCCAATACGATTAACATATGGAGCAATATAATCAGCACCTGCTGCTAAAGCCATATAAGCTTGCATTAAATCATAAACAGCTGTTGCTGTTACATTAACACCTTGTGATTTTAAAATTTTAATAGCTTTAACTCCTTCATATGAAACAGGAACTTTAATATAAACTTGATCATCAATTTCATCTAAAATACGATGTGCTTCTTTAACAATCGTATCACAATCTTTTGAAATGACTTGAATATGTAAGCTTCTTTCTTTACCAATAATTTTTCTCACTTCTTTCATATGAGCAAAGAAATCTTGAGGGCTTGTCTTTTTAACAATTGAAGGATTACTTGTTACTCCTACAATTGGCATATGTTCTACTGCATCCTTAATTTCTTCTAAATTCACTGTATCAATAATAAATTCCATTTTCTTTTTCTCCTTATTCTATTATTAAATTTTTTAATCCTGTTTGTAAAACAACATTATAGAAATGTTGCATTTTTTCTTGAGTAAACATTTTATATTGTTTACTTACACCATATGTAAAATTATATAATTCATATTTTGATGAAGCAAGGGGGTTATAGTTTAATAACTCATATTTTACATTTGGATATAAATCAATAAGAAACTGACTTATTGATTTTATATTTTCATCAGTTGCATTCATCGAAGGAATCAAAGGCGTTCTGACTATCACTTTATCTCGATGAATGCTCCTTAAAATATAACTCAAATTATCTTTTATTCTATTAACTGAAACACCTGTATATTGTTGATGTAAATCATCATCGAAAACTTTTAAATCAGCATAAATAAGATCTAAATAAGGTAAAGCTTCCTTAATTAAGTCTAACGACGTATAAAGCGATGTTTCTAATGCAGTATGTATCTTTTCCGCTTTACATTTTTTTAATATTTCTATTAAAAACGGTCCTTGCATAAATGGTTCACCACCCGAAAAAGTGACCCCACCGCCATCTCTAAAGAAAACTTCGTCAGCTTTTATTTTTTTAAATAATTCATCTATCGTGTAATATTGACTATCATACGTTATTGCATTTGCTGGACATGCTTGAACAATTTCTTCAAAAGATTCGTGATGATTATGAATATGTATGATTCCATTTTTATTATCTATTTGTCCATGACGACTTAACTTTAAGCATTGGTAACAATGAATACATTTATTTTTAAAATAGATAGGTTCTCTTTCTATAGACAATCCTTCAGGATTTTGACACCACTTGCATCTTAAAGGACATCCTTTAAAAAAGACCGTTGTTCGAATACCAAATCCATCATGAACCGCAAAACGCTTAATATCAAAAACAAGTGCTTTAGATGTTGTCATACGTTTTCCTTTCAATTATTTCATCTTGAAGTTTACCTGCTAATTCTACAAAATAGGCAGTATATCCAGCCACTCTAATCGTAAGCGAACGATGACGTTCAGGATGAACTTTAGCGTCAAGTAAATCTTCTTTTCTTACGACATTAAATTGGATATGTGGTATTTGAAGATCAACAAATGCTCTTAATAAAATTTCAAATTTATTCATTCCAGATTCTGTTTTAAAGAATTCTGGTAAAAATTTCATATTTAATAAGCCACCATTTGTAGTAAGTGAATTATTCAAACGAGATACTGATTTCAATACAGCAGTAGGACCAGATAAATCTCTTCCATAAACAGGAGACATCCCACCATCAGCTAAAGGTGTAAGAGCATTTCTACCATCTGGAGAAGCACCTACATTTTCACCCATTGGCACATGAGCAGAAACAGTATACATTCCCGTATGATATGGTCCTCCACGATAGTTAGTATAATCTTTCATCCGTTCTCTAAAATACTCAGCCCATTTACATCCCATTTTATCTACCCATGCTACATCATTTCCATATTTAGGTACTTTATTGAGTAACATTGTTTGAATAACTTCATATCCTTTAAAATCATTTTGTAAAGCTTTTAAAAGTTCATTTTGATCAATCATTTTTTCATCGTAGACTAATTTCTTTAAAGCTGCCAACGAATCCGCCAAATTAGCAATTTGTATCATCTGGATACCAGATAAATTATATTTAGCACCACCTCGAGTTACATCTAAACCTTTTTCTAAACAGTCATCAATCACTGTTGAAAGAAAAGCTGTTGGCAAACATTCTTGATGTGCTTTTTCAACTACTTGTTCTGCCTTCATCATTTCTTCAATAAAATAATCTATTTGTTTTTTAAAAGCTCTTTCTAAGTCATGATAAGTTTGATAGGTATCTAGCCCACCTAAATCAAGACCAATTTGTTGATGAGTTAATAAACATTTACCATGATTCAATGTTAATTCTAATGCTTTATTAAAATTAAACATCGCAGCATCAGACCATCCCAAATTATTACCATGAGTTGTTAACTCAACACAACCAACAATAGCATAATTATACGCATCTTGAGGCTCAATATTTAAATCATGAATCATTGTTTGAACAATTGCTTCGTCATTAAAGAATTGTGGCATGCCACTTCCTTTAGCCACCACTTTAATTGCTTCTTGCATCAATTTATGACTTGTTCCTTTATTTAATCGTACAGATAGATTAGGCTGTGGCAAACCTAAATGATATTGTGCCTTTAAGCAAAGTAAAGATACCTCATTATAAGTACTCTTTCCATTTTGATCCAATCCACCAATAGCAATATTAAATCCAATAGGAAATCCTGCAAAATATTTAGCACTATTTTTATTTCTTAAATACACAATTTCATTAAATTTCAACCATAAACATTCAATAAGTTCTAATGCTTGTTGATCATCAATAAGCCCTGTTTCTTTATCCTTTTTATAAAATGGATAAAGATATTGATCCATTCTTCCTGGAGAAAAAGATGATGCATTGGATTCCATATGTAAAATAACAAATAAAAACCACAAAGATTGTAATGCCTGATGAAAATGATGAGGCGGATTTTTTGCTAGAAAATAACAATGATTTCTTACAACCTTTAAAGATTCTTGATTTTGTAAACTTTGTTTATCTAAAATAGAATCAATATATTGTCCATAGCGATGCATAAATGTACATGCTCCTTGTAAAACCATAATAGTACATTCATAAAATTCTCTTTGATCTTCTCGACATGTATTTAATTTTTCTTTGGCTTGATCCATTAGTCCTTGCGGACCTAATTTTAACCATAACGATGAATCAGGACAAATATGTCCTTGAGCATGATCCTTTTGATTGATCTTTACTACTTTACTCATCGCGTCAATTTCTTTACCATATCTGTTTTTTATTTTATCTTCCATTGACTTTCCTTGCCAAAATGGAAAAATATTTTCTCTAAATTCTTTAACATCTTCATCATGAATTAAAAAACGATCTTGAGGTCGAGTAGGCAAACTTTCAAATTCTTGATTAACCCACGAGCAACCACTTTCTGGAAAAACAACGCCATAACGAACCCCTTTAGTACGATTACCAACAATTAATTCTTCTGGTTCAACACCAATTTCTATTTCTTCTAAAACTGTTTTTAAAGATAAAGCTCTTTTTTTTGCAATCGATAAATCTGGGTTTTCTTTATAAACACGAGTAATAATTCTAGCTTGTTCAATAGACGCATAGCGTGGAGCATTTAACATTTTATCTTTTAATAAAGAAATACGTTTTGTTTGATACAAATGATCCATTTTCATCTCCCCTTTTTATTGTTTTTTATTATTACATCGCTATTATACGGCTATATTCAATAATTATCAATAATTATTTTATTGTTTTTTATTAAAAAAATAGAAATCAATCAATGATTTCTATGCCATATTCTCTTATTTTATTATTAATACTATCATTTAAAGTTTTTTCACATATATATCCACTAAAATCACTTAGATGTGCATAAACATAATTACCATCTAAATTAAGTTTAGCCGATTCAGCTACAACATAACATTTTTTACTTGAATTGATGACTTCTTTTTTAGTAATACCATCTTCTACATCATAGGTTGTCACTTTACCATCATGAATATTAATACCAACAGCCCCTAAAAAAGCAAGATCAAAACGATATTTTTGAATTTGTTCGATCACTAATGCGCCTAAAAAACCATCTCTTGCCCGATTAAATGAGCCACCAATAAATATTAGTTTTGCTTTACAATCACCATGGGTAAAAATTTGCATAATGTCAATCATATTTGTTACTACTGTGATATTTAAATTTTTTTGATAGATTAATTTAGCAATTTCTAAATTGACGGTAGAAATACCTAAATATATCATCGTTCCTGATTCTATTAAATCAATAGCTTTATTAGCAATTTGTTTTTTTTCAGGTAAGCGTACTGATATTCGTTCATTTACATTAAAAATATGCAAATTCTTTCTTACTTGCGTTGCGCCACCATGAATTCTTTTTAATAAACCTGCTTTTTCTAGCATCGCTAAATCTTTACGTATACAATCCTCTGTCACTTTAAAATCGTACGCCAATTCTTTTACTTTAACCTGTCCTTCTATATTTAATCTAGCAATAATTTGATCATGTCTTTCCTGTGGTAGCATTATATCATCCTTTCTATTTTTCGTTTATGAACTCATACCCTGATACTTTATCATCTATTTCTTTAGCAATTTCAATTCTTCTATCTAGATTATTTTGATAATCCAATGAAAAAATACATCCATACAAAGTATCTAGAATATATTTAATGGATTGGGTTGAAGCAAACTCACCAATCTTAGTATGTAACATTTCTCTAGATGAAATAGGTAAAGTAACTTGAGCCAACTTAGATAATTCATTGTCGGCAATTGAAGTAATAGCAATAATAGGAACTCCTTTTTGTCTTAATATTTTAGCTACTTTAATAATGAAAGAAGTTTGTCCAGAATATGAAATTAAAATGGCACAATGAGTTTGATCTGACATAATGGCTTGTCTTTGTGCTGCTCCTGTTAAATGACAAATCTTTACAGATTTATCAATGCAAAACATCTTCTCTGCAAAATCCTCTGCTTGTAACATAGCTAAAGAAACACCATATAAATCAATCGTTTTGCACTCTCTTAAATACTTCATTGCTTGATAAAGTGCATCATGACTTAATAACGATAATGTATCTTGTAATGTTTCCTGCTGTAATAAAGCTATATTTTTTGCTATTGTCATATAATCATCGCCTAACACAAAAGGAATGCTGGCATCAATATCACTCGTTGCATACATATAACTCAATTCTTTAAGATAAGCTTCTTTGAATTCATTCCATCCTGAATATCCCAATTTTTTAGCAATACGAATAAGTAGTGGTGGTGAAGTATAAGTTGCTTGAGCTATTTTAGCAACCGTCATATCTTTTATTTTATCTCCTTGATCTAAAATATATTGAACAATGACCGCTTCACTTGATGAAAAATGTGTTTTTTCTATTTTATGAATAATAAGCATATTATCATCTCACCTCTTTTATCATATTTTAAGTATACAAAAAGTTCTTCCTGAAGTCATTGCCTTTGGAAGAACTTTTGTTATTTATTTAATTCTTCATTTTTTAATTCTTTAGCCATTTCCATTTGATGTTGTTTTTCTTCTTGTAAATGTTCATACATTTGATCAGTAGTCATTTTTTCATGTGACTGACTATGATTTTCTTCTTTCCCAAATGTTTCTTCAAATTTATCTTCAGCTTCTACTGTTAATTTATCTTTTAAAACTTCTAATGATTCATGTCTCTTTTCTTCATTTTCTTTTTGTTTATTAATATCTTGAGTTAATTTTTCTTTGTCTAAAACGATATCTTTACCTTCTTCTTGATGATGAAAATCATTGTCACTTCTAAAATTCTTTTCATAAGATTCCTTTGATTCATTAATAATTTCTTCTTTTGTTTTCATATTTGATTCCTTCTTTCTTAATACATACATAAGATAATCTTAAAAACATAAGATGTAAATATAAAGGTATCATTTGTAAATGTCATTAACAAATTTAAAGTATAATCGCTCTATAATTTGTTAATGAATTAAAACAAGTTTAATAGAATCATATAGGTTAATGTAGATAATGTAATACTTAATAATGTATTTCTTTTAATGTGATATGTCATCACAACAACAATAATGGCAATAAAACTTGGTATCCCTAATGGCAAAAAAGATGTTTTCAAATCTTTTAAACAATAAATAATTAAAATAGCCATAATACTCGCCGGTAAACGTTGTCCCAATCGATCTAACCATGCTGGCATTTTTCTTTGTTCATTAAAAAACAAAAAAGGAAAAGCCCTTAAAAAGAAAGTAATGATTGTTGAAATAACAATGACTAAAAATATATATCTATCCATTTTTCGTTTCCTTTCCTTGATTTAATAATAACAACAATGAAACAATAATTAATGAAGGTAGCATAAATTGTTGACTGCTAAAAATCAATAAGCATATAAAAGCAATAATGACTCCTGATAAAGCAGGAAAGTGATCTTTTGTCTGAGTCCATTGATCCATAAAAATAATAACAAAAAGTGCTGTCATACAAAAATCAATTCCCTTTAAATCAATAGGAATCAAACTACCAGCAACACTGCCAACAATCGTTCCAAACAACCAATATATTCTTGAAAATAAAGCAACATAAAACATCACTGCATCTTTATTATCCTCGTCTAAAGTACAATTAACAGCATAAGTTTCATCCGTCAAAGTATGTATCATATACCATTTTTTTATGCCCATCTTCTTAAAATCATGAATAAACGTTAAACTATAAAATGTTTGACGACTATTCATCAATAATGCAGTAATAGCCAACGTAAGCAAGGAAACATGACTTGTTAAAAAGGGAATCAGAACAAATTGAAAAGCACCTGTATATACAAAAAAACTAATAAAAAAGGCAACATACCAAGCAAATCCAGCTTTTTTCATCATTAATCCATAAGCAAAAGCAATAAACAGATAACTACACATAATAGGAATTGATTTTTTAAAAGCAGTTTTTATAATTTTTTTATCTAACATCTTTATTATCCTCTAATATACTTTGAATTTTATAGGCTAATGCTTTTCCTAATAAACGATGTCCTTGTTCATTTAAATGTTCATAATCATCATCTCCTGCATTAGCAAAATCACTTGCAGCTAAAAAATCTATATCCCATTTATAAGCAATATTTTGATAGGCCTTTTTTAATTGATAAGACAATCTTATAGAATGTTGATCAAAAGCTAAATCATGAAGATAGACGTCATCACCTAGTGTAATTGGTGAAACAAGGAGAATCTTAACAGTATTAGAAAAGTCTCTTATTTGTTTTAATAAAACTTCAATTCCTTGACTAATTGTATCTTGATTAGTTTGAAAACATTTCTTACAATCATTTGTTCCTAACATAATAACAACTAAATCTAAAGGTGCATGCGATTCTAATAAAACCGGTAAAACAGCACTTCCTGCTCTTGTTATTCGATTTTCCTCATTAAACACAGTTGTTCTTCCACACAATCCCTCTTCAATCACTTGCGTTTTTTTGTTTAATCCATATTGGTGTAATAATGTTGTCCAACGTATCCCACTTGGATAACGAGACTGTTTAATAGGATTATATCCCCATGTATTTGAGTCTCCAAAACATAAGATTCTTTTCATTTATTGCACTCCCTCTCAATTTTTTCTTATTTTACCCTATTTCATATAGAATTACTAGGTTTATTTTACATAAAAATAAAAAATTCAAGACGAGATATCTTGAATTCTAATCATAATCTTCTAAAAAACTGTGATATTGACCTTTGACTTTAGTTCCAAGCACACAATTTAAATTAACATTATTTAATGCAGTAAAAATATTCTGATCAATATTAGGATTTATTTTTTTCATATTTTTTATAAGTTCTTTCATTTCTTTTCGTTTACTTGTACCATCATTTATTAAAGAACATCCTTCACTAAAACGACATGCACAATTAATAAATGTTAAGTCGTTATATTTACGCCAAGAAATAATAGATTCTTCTTTAACTAAATAAAGTGGTCTAATTAAATCAATACCTTCAAAATGATCACTATGTAATTTAGGCATCATTGTTTTAATTTCAGAACCATAAAACATCGATAGCAATGTTGTTTCAATAACATCATCAAAATGATGACCTAAAGCAATTTTATTACATCCTAGTTCTTGTGCCTTACTATATAAATATCCTCTTCTCATTTTTGCGCATAAATAACAAGGACTCTTGTCAACTGAAGCAACAACATCAAAAATATCACTTTCAAATATTTCAATAGGCACATGAAGTAGTTCTGCATTATCTTCAATAAAATCTCGATTATACTCATTATATCCTGGATCCATAACAACATAATGAGCCTCAAAAGGAACACGTCCATGACGTTGTAATTCTTGAATACACTTTGCCATTAAAAATGAATCTTTTCCCCCGCTAATGCAAACCATAATTTTATCATTTTCTTGAATCAATTCATAATTTTTAATCGCTTTAATAAATTTAGACCATATTTCTTTACGATATGTTTTAATGATTGTTCTTTCTATTTCTTCATATTTTTCCATATTATAAACACTCCTTGTAGCATTGATCAAAAATTGTTAAAAACTCTTTTATTTCATCTTCACTCGTTAAATGTGAAAGACTTATTCTAAATGAAGATAAAGATCGTTTACGATCCTGAGTTAAAGCATACACCATTTTAGATGGTGTTTGGGTAGGACAACAAGATGTTTTTGAAGATAAGTATACCTGATGTTGATCTAACATCCTAACAAAATCTGTCGCTTTGATATTCATCAAAGATATATTTAAAACATGATCAATAGAGTAATCTGTACTATTAATCATCACTTCTTTGTATTGACTAAGTTGTGTCCTTAATAATTGATTTAATTTTCTTACATGTTTTACTCTTTCATCTTGATTGATTAACGCTATTTCCAGTGCCTTATTAATAGAAAGAATAGCACATAAATCTGGTGTCCCACTTCTAAATGTCGTTGTGGATTTACCTCCATCTATTTGACTTTTTAACCCTACTCTTTTTTTCTTAATCAATAATCCTGTAGACAATAATCCATAAAACTTATGAGGCGCAATTGTTACTAAATCAACATTGCTAAAATCAATACTTACTTTACCTATAGCTTGCGAAGCATCACAATGAAAAAAACAATACGGATAATTTTTTAAAATGGCAGCAATTTCTTCAATAGGCTGTCTAATTCCTAATTCACTATCTACTCCACACACACTAACCAAAATAGTATCTTTACGAATCAACGAAACTAATCGCTCTAAATCAACTCTCCCATCTTTATTGATAGGAATAATTTCAACCTCAAATCCATATTCTTGCATTTTAGTAGCACTTGATAAAATAGAATTATGTTCAAGTGCAGAAATCAAAATATGTTTACCACGATGTTTATATCTTTCTAAAGTTCCTTTTATCGCCAAATTATTTGCTTCACTTGCTCCCGAAGTATAAATAATTTCTTCTGGCAAAACATTAAGTTTTTTTGCTATTTCTTTCGTTGTTTGATCAATCTTTTCTTGAGCTTGTAAGCCTAATGTATGCATTGCATTAGGATTAGCAAAATATTTTAAAGACGCTTGATAATAGACATCCAAAACTTCCTTTTCAACCGGACAATGAGCCGCATAATCTAAATATATCATTTATTTGACCTCTCTTTTCCTACTCATATTATAGGCTTTATCTTATAATGTCAAATAAAAAAAGGACTTAAAAAGTCCTATCTAAATCCATATTGTACATGTGGTACGTAAGGTTCTTCTAAATACTTAATTTCTTCTGGAGTTAATACGATATCCATAGCTTCTATTGCTTCATCCAAATATTTTGTCTTAGAGCCACCAACTAAAGGTGAAGTAATATAAGGTTTAGAATAAAGCCAAGCTAATGCTATTTGACTCGCTGATTTATGATGTTTTTTTGCTATTTCGTAAGTTCTTTTAATAATTTCTTGATCATGTTCTAAGATATAATCATTTTGTAATTTTCCACAGTTGTCTACTCTTTTAGCATTATAAGGTTTATTGAAAACACCGTGAGCAAGTGGAGAAAATGGTGTAAGCGCAATTTGATTATATTGACACATTGGGATCATTTCTTTTTCTTCTTCACGATATACAAGGTTAATCATATTTTGCATAGATACAAATTGTGCCCATCCATGAGCTTTTGCAATAGCATTGGCTTTTTCAAATTGCCATGCATACATCGCACTTGCACCAATATAGCGTACTTTTCCCATTCTTACCAAATCATTAAGTGCTTCCATAGTTTCTTCTATTGGTGTTGTATAATCAAAACGATGAATAATGTATAAATCTATGTAATCTGTTTGTAATCTTTTTAACGAATTCTCAACTTCTGCAAAAATTGCTTTTCTTGATAATCCCTTGGCATTAGCACCACCATGCATTGGGTAATAGAGTTTTGTTGCAATGACAACATCATCACGATTTGCATACTTCTTCAAAGCTTTTCCTAATATTTCTTCGCCTTCTCCTAAAGCATAATAATTTGCAGTATCAAAGAAGTTAATTCCTAAATCAAGGGCATGTTTAATAATTTCAATAGCGTGTTCTTCATCCACTTTACCAGGGATTCCGCCTCTTTGGCTGGTACCAAAAGACATCGTTCCTAAACAAACTTTTGACACCTTTAATCCTGTTCTACCTAAATTAACATATTCCATTCTATCTCCTCCTCGTCTATTATTGTATGCTTTCATGCTTTAACAAACAATTTTCATTACTTATTCAAATAATAAGTAAATCTTATAAAACTATTTAACTAAGTGATAGATATCTTTTAATGCAAGGTGATGATCTTTAGCTAATTGTTTAGCACTTTCATATTCAGGATAAATATACTCCTGATGATCGTTATATACTTTTTTTACTTTCAATAAACCGTATGGTGTTTCTATAGTTGATAATTCACGTTTTAAAATGGTTCTTGATTCATGGCGATAGCGTACACCAATAGTAGATGTTTCTTTAAAAATAATATTTTGAATTTCTTTTAAATCATTTTCTTTTAAAATCACGCTTAAACGATAAGCAGGTCTATTTTTTTTCATATAAATAGGTGTATAAAAAACATCTAATGCGCCATGTTCAAATAAACATTCCATTGTGTAACCTAATACTTCTCCGGAAATATCATCTATATTACATTCTAATACAATGACATCTTCATTTTGTGCTTCTGTTTCACCTAAACTTACTTTTAAGACATTAGGGATTTTAAAGTCTTTTGTTCCACAACCCCAACCAATTTGTGAAACATTCATTGTTGGCATTGTTCCAAAACTTTCTGCAAGTTCACTAATAATTGCAGCCCCTGTTGGTGTAACCATCTCACCTTCAATATCAACTTGTTTCATTTTTACCTTAGGATCCGTAAAAATTTCACTCGTTGCGGGTACTGGAACCGGAATTGTCCCATGAGCGCATTCGACATAACCGTATCCATCATGAACCACACTACTATAAATAACATCAGGATTAATTTGTTGAATTAAAATAGCACATCCTACAATATCTACAATACTATCTATCGCACCAACTTCATGAAAATGAATTTCATCTAATGATTTTTGATGAACTTTACTTTCTGCCTTAGCAACTCTTAAAAAGATTCTTTTAGCTAAATCTTTTACCTTTTCATCTAATTCACTTTGATCAATAATATGATTAATATCATGTAAATTACGATGTTCATGATGGTGATGATCATGATGATGTTCATGATTTTCTAAAATAACATCTACATATGTCCCACTGATTCCATTTTTTACTGTTTTGTTAATCGTGATATAATAACCATCTACATGTAATTTATCTAATTCTTGTCTTAAATAATTTTCATCTTTTGTTATTTCTAATAATGCCCCTAATGTCATATTTCCACTAATACCACTTTGACAATCAAAATATAAAGCTTTCATTATTTCTTGCCTCCAATACAATTAATTGTATGTGCCATATAACCAGCACCAAATCCATTATCAATATTGACAACACTCATCCCACTAGCACAACTATTTAACATAGCTAGTAAAGCTGATAATCCTTGAAAGTTTGCGCCATATCCTACTGAAGTTGGAACAGCAATAATCGGTTTATCTGTTAATCCACCAATAACAGAAGCTAAAGCACCTTCCATACCAGCAACGACAACAATAACCTGTGCTTGTTTAATAACATCCATTTTATTGAATAAACGATGAATTCCAGCAACACCTACATCACAAACGAAATCAACATCATTTCCTAAAAAACGCGCCACATTCACCGCTTCTTTTGCAACAGGAAGATCAGATGTTCCGGCACAAACAACTGCAATTCTTCCTTTATTCTTTTCAAATTCTTGTTTTTGATAGATAAATGTTTTAGCATCTTGATCATATATAAATTCAGGAAATTGATTTTTTAATATTTCGTATTTTTCTTGATTTACTTTTGTAACTAAAATATGCATAGCTTGATGATCGAACATATTTTGAATAATGCCGGCAATTTGAGCAGCTGTTTTCCCAGCTCCATAAATAACTTCAGGTACACCTGTTCTTTTTTCTCGATTATAATCAATATTTGCATAGTCAATAGGATTTTCTATTAACTGTTTAGCTTCTTCTATTGTTAATTGATTATCTTTGACTTGTTGTAGAATATCTATTACTTTCATATGCTTGTAACCTCAAAGGAAGCTCTAAACCATATCTTTCTAATAAAACCTTATCTTGTAATATTTCTAATGTTGGAGCTTGCTTTATAACCTTTCCTTTATTTAATAGTATAATTTCATCACAAATATCTAAAGCCATATCTAAATCATGGGTCGCAAAAATAATTTGTTGCGACAATGAAGACATCACTTCAATAAGTAATCTTCTGCTTTTAGAATCTAGAAATGATGATGGTTCATCCATTAAAATAATATCCGGTTGCATCACCAATACAGTTGCTAGTGAAACAACTCTTTTTTGTCCACCTGATAAATGAGCAGGATTTCTTTTTAATAACTCTTCAATATTTAACTTACGTGCTATATCAAAAACAGCTTCATTAATGTCTTGTTTATCATAACCTTTATTTTTTAAACCAAAAGCAATATCTTGATAAACTGTAGACATAAACAATTGATGATCTGGATTTTGAAATACTAATCCTATCTTTTCTCTTACTTGTTTTATATTCTTTAAAATATTTTCATTATCTAATTCTATTTTTCCATCATATTCAACTAGATTTAATAATGATAATAATAATGTTGACTTCCCTGATCCATTTTCACCAATAATTCCTATACATTTTTGCTTATTAATATTCAAATTGACATCATCAAGTGCATGAACTCCTTGTGTATAATCAACACTTACATGTTGAAATGAAATCATATAAACACCACCTTTATCATTATAAATAAGCCTATAATAAACATCATTAAAAAATAATCTTCACTGTTTACTCTTTCATAATCATAAACTTGATTTTTTAAATCAAATCCTCTTATTTGCATACACTGATACACTTCTTGACTTCTTTGAAAACTGCGTAATAACAGACTACCTAAAAAACTTCCCATATCCTTTAATTCAATTCCTTTTTTACCTGGATTTCTAAGCATATAAGCACGTGACATCTCATTAGATTCATCAACCAATAAAAACAAATAACGATAAGTCATCAGTAAAATCATAACAAATAACACCGGCATCTTTAATCTTAGTAATTCTCTTACAATGCTTTCAAAACCAGTAGTCGCAATCAATAAAAAAACAATCAACACTGATAAAAATGTTTTTAACATCACTGCAATCATGGCTATAAACCCAGTTGTTAAAACAAGATGAAAAAAAACAACGTGTTCCCTCATCATCAATAGATCAGATAATCCAATACACAATGAAAAAGGTAAAGCAACGATACTTTTTTTTATAAAAAACAAAGCTGATATATGAGATAAAAAAATAAACATAAACAAAATCAAACAATAAACTAATAGTTCAACAATACTATGACTTGTTATTACACATACAATATATATAAATGTTGTAATAAGTTTAATAAAAGGATGTAATCTATGAATAAATGAATCAAAGTCAACCATTTCTTCTAAATGATTGACTTGTAATAAAGCATTAGTGATTTTTTTCATTTTTCTTTTTTAATACTACATATCCTACTAAACCGCCAAGCATACAAGTTGCTGCTACACCAAATATTCCTGATACAGTCGTTCCTGAAAGCGAATCTTTATTCTTAAATGAATAATCAGGTAATATTGTTATTTGATTTTGGATTTGTTTAATTTGATCTTTTGTTTGATTACTATTATCTATATCTTCTTTGCCTGTTATATTTAATATTGACCATTCTAAACCATCGGGTTGACCAGAAGCATATAAAGAAAGTCCCCCACCAACTAATAATGCTAAAGCAATAAAAACAGTCATTATCTTTTTAACTGGTGAAGATGTATATTGATTATTTAAAGCTTGAGTTAAAATTTGATGATTATCACGATAAACATATAAACAAATAAGTGATGTGATGACTCCTTCAACAAGACCAATAGCAAAATGAATCGGTAACATTAAAAGAACAAACTGATGAAATGGTAATTGTGTAACTTTTGAGCATACGGTTTGTAAAACAACAGAAAAGGCACCTAGTTCTAATGCTACAACAACACCTAGAATACTTGTTAAAGCAATCGTTATGGGATTATAGTTTTTCTTTAAAATTGGCTTGATAATCAATGGATAGACTATAAAGCATGGTATAACACCCATATTGAAAATGTTACACCCAAGAGCAAGTAATCCTCCATCACCAAATAATAAACATTGAATAATCAAAACACAGCTTAATGATATAAAAGCCGGAAAATAACCTAAAATCATACATAATAAAATAGCCCCACCAATATGTCCACTACTTCCTGTACCAGGAATAGTAAAATTAATCATTTGACATGCAAAAATAAATGCTGCCATGACTGCCATCATGGGAATCTTTTTTTCATCTTGATTTTCTTTCATTTTTTTCATTGAATAAACAAGCATAATCAATGAAATCATAGTAAAAACGACACCTATGTTAATGGATATTAATCCATCAGACATATGCATTAAAATTATATTCATAAATTCCTTTCCACAGTTCTACAAAACTCTTCATCCACTTCATGTGTTGGAATTATTTAAGTAAATCAATTAAATCATTTAAATAGTCATTCATTGTTTGGTTTTTCACACCCACAATTTTAGCTTTACTTTGAGCCATTGGAATAAAATATTTTACAGCTTCACTTTCATTCACTGCATAAGCCATCATTGGTGATATTTCACCATACATTGAATTAGCAAACGCAATTCCTATTGGACCAATAATAATGGATGCTTTTTTCGCATTATAAACAACTGCATTTTCACCAGTAGCAATAGCATCCGCACCACCTTTTTTTAAACTACTTGTGGCTGTCGCATTCGTTCCTACCCCAATAATAAAACAATCTGGAAAATGCTTTTTTATTGTTTCAATAATACTTTTACCAAGACCTCCACCTTGTCCATCAATGACTAATATCTCATTTTTGATCATAGCTACCACTCTTTATTCCTTCTAAATCTAGTGTAACAAAGCGAAATCCTAATTTTTTCAATTCATCAATTAATTCAGGATGTTTCAATACAACATCAAAGTCTTGCTTTTCAACTTCGATACGTGCAAGTTCATCTTGCACCCTTAATCTCATATGTTTGATACCTAATTGATGAAATAAACTTTCTCCTTTATTAACACAATCTAATTTTTCTTTCGTTAGTATTGTACCATAATCAAAGCGTGATGCTAAGCAAGAATTAGAAGGTTTATTATATGTAGGAATATGAAGTTGTTTTGAATAATAGCGTATATCTTCTTTCGTCATCCCTGCTTCATACAAAGGTGAGCATATGCCTAATTCTTTACAGGCTTGTAATCCTGGACGGTATTCATTACCATCATCAACATTACGACCATCTACAACATAACAAATACCATGTTTTTTTGCTTCATTAATAACTTGACTCATGACATTTTTCTTACAAAAATAACATCTTCTTTTATCATTAGTACGAAATTGTTCAACATCAAATACATTAACCGGTTTAATAACATGCCAAGTCTCTTTTAAATATTGATAAACATCATCTTGGTCTTCGTCAGACATCATTCTTCCCATACAATTGACAGCTAAAACATGATCCTTACCCAATGTATCTATTGCTACAGAGAGTAAAAAATTAGAATCACAGCCACCACTATATGCAATAGCTATATCTTTATATGATTTTAATATTTCTTTTAATCGATCAAGTTTATCCATATTATCACCTCGCTACAATTCTATATCCTCAAGTTAACTTGAGGTCAAGTTTATTTTATAAAAGTTTTATAATCTTCTAAATTCTTTTTTAATAATTCTGGTGTATCTAAATGGTATGGACAATGTTGTTTACATTTTCCACAATGAACACAGTTTTCAATTTTTTTCGTCTCTTCTTGCCATTTTGAAGATAGCCAACCTGATGTAGGCGCTCTTCTTAACATGAGTGACATGCACGCACATTGATTAATGACAATACCCTGAGGACAAGGCATACAATAGCCACATCCTCGACAGAATTGACCTGCTAATTCTTCTTGATCTTTTTGGATAACTGCCTTTATTTCCTCATTGATAACTGGTGGTTGTGTTTGATATGATAAAAATTCATCTAATTCTCTCTCTTTTTGAATTCCCCATATTGGTAAAACATGATCATATTGAGCTAAATAGGCATAAGCGACATCACTACGAGTAATCAATCCCCCAGATAAAGCTTTCATACAAATAAAACCAACATTTTTTTCTTTACATAATCTTACAAGTTCATGTTCTTCTTCACTAGCTAGATAGTTAAAAGGAAATTGCAAAGTTTCATATAATCCTGATTCCACTGCTTCATGAGCCACTTTTAATCCATGATTAGTGATTCCAATATGTTTAATCTTTCCTTGTTTTTTAGCTTCTAACATTGCTTCATATAACCCTGTTCCATCCCCTGGTTTAGGACAAAATGAAGGATTATGAAATTGATAAATATCAATATAATCTGTTTTTAAGCATGCTAAGCTTGTGTTTAAGTCTTGCCAAAATTGTTCGACTGTTGTAGCCATTGTTTTTGTGGCAATAATGATTTGACTTCTCACATCACTTAAAGCATATCCAATCTTTTCTTCACTATCACTGTATGCTCTTGCGCTATCAAAAAAGTTAATCCCATTTTGATATGCCTTTTGTAATATTACTTTTGCTTCTTCTTTATTTACTCTTTGTACAGGTAAAGCCCCAAAACCATTTTTATTGACTTCTATTCCTGTTTTCCCTAATTTTACTGTTTCCATTTTATTTCTCCCTTATTTTATCAATATCTTAATGCTTTTTTCATCAACTTACAATATACATTTTCATACATCCACTTTTCTTCTACATATTTTTCAAGTTCTTCAATTTTAATCCATTTTAATTCACTGTTTTCATCTTCTTTAACAATAAGTTGTTCTTTCGATGATGCTTCAAATAAATAAGTTACATTATAATGTAGATGTGATGAAACATACTGACCATGCTTGATATGTCCAAAAACAGGTAAAATTTCTAATGAAAAAATATGTTCATCAAGAACTTTAATATTCTGCAAACCACTTTCTTCTTTTACTTCCTTAAGTGCTACTTCTAAAAGATTACTATTTCCATCACTATGACCACCTAACCAAGAAAAAGATTGATAAATACGATGATAGCACATTAAAACAGCATCATGGGTTTCATTTAAAATCCATCCCGATGCACAAAAATGACCCAAAGTATTTTTTCTAGTAAAAACATCTGGCAAATTGAGGACATTCAATATTTGAGTTTGGTCTTGCTTTTCTTGATCATTTATTGGCTTGAATTCTCTTAATTGTTGATATATTTTCATTTTTACCTCCATTAAAAAACGAATAGATAACTATTCGTTAAATTTGGGCTATTCAAATAATTTAGGGGGTTCAACTTTGGGGGTCTACTTTAGGGGA
>NZ_QUIN01000003.1:0-4148 GCF_003480255.1 Erysipelatoclostridium sp. AM42-17
ATTTCTATTTTAAATAAATTGAAGCCATATAATGCTACTTATGCTTCAATAGCTAGAATGTATGGCATTTCTGTTACCAGAGTAGTAGATATATTTGATGCTTTCGTTAGAATCAAAAGGCATTCTCTTCCAAAAGTACTATTGATTGATGAGTTTCATTTTTCTAGGCGTGCTAAATACAAGTATCCTGCTATTCTTATGAATTTTGAAAACAACTTAATCATTGATATTGTTGAATCGAGAACTCATGATATTATGTCGGATTATTTCTTTAAAATCAGTTTGGAGGAAAGAAAAAAGGTCGAATACATATGTACGGATATGAGCTTCATTTTCAAGCCATTACTAAAAACATATTTTCCTCATTCGACCTTACTTATTGATCATTTTCATGTGATTCGATTAATAAATGATCAATTAAATCATACTCGAAAAAGAATTATGCGTAAATATGAGAAAAACAAAAAATCCATAGAATACAGACTATTAAAACATAGATACAAAATATTACTTAAATCTAGAAATGATGTAGATTGTGAAGTATTCAAACATGACAAAATATTAGGATATCATGTAACTGAAAATATGATTCTAGAAAAATTGTTAAGTTTTGATGATGAACTTAAACAAGCCTATAGTGCAAAAGAAGAATATCTTATTTTTGATCAGGTTACAAAAGATGAAGTTAATGATACTGACAAAAGAAAAGAATTAAACGATGTAATCAAAAGATTTAAGCATACTCAGGTTGAAGAAAGCATATGTGTTGCAGAAACCCTTAGTCACTGGAAAGAAGAAATACTAAACTCATTTATATGGGTTAATGGCAGACGTATTTCTAATGGACCATGTGAAGGTAAAAATAATTATATTAAAAAGATTTTATTTAACGCAAATGGCATGACTAATTTCCAACGCGCAAGAAACAGAATATTATATTCTCAAAATAAATATGAAACATATTCTACAAAAGAACATGAAGACAGTATTAAACGTTCATGTGAACCTAGAGGACATTATAAAAAAATTAAATAATAAAAGGAGGAATACCGGAACTAGACATCATCCTTAGTATTCTCCTAAAAAGTAACGAATATTTTAAAGGGAATTCTATTTTATCATCAGAATTCCCCTTAATATTTTATAGCGATTTTCATAAAAGCACTCGATTATTTAAAGCGCCCTTTTTTATTATCTAGATTGATAAGATTACTTATATAAGGTCTTTTTCCAGTTAAGACATCATTATAAAAACTTTGTTTCCAGTCAATATAATCCATACTTTTTTCTAATTGTTTAATCGTATTTTCAAGATTAGCTCTTTTTTTAGAAAGCATTTCTTGACGAATAGGAATTGTTTTTTCACCCTCTAAACAAAGTTTTAAATATTCTTTCATTTCTTGAATACTAAAATCACATTTTTTAAGACATGAAAGATCTTTGATCCATTTTAAATCATGTTCATCAAAAATACGACGATTATTTTTATCTCTTTTGACATGAGGGACAAGTCCCTCATTACAATAATATTTTAAAGTTTGATAAGTCATATCAAGTTCACGACATACTTGCATCATGGTATACATCAAATCACCTCAAAAAAATTATATAATGCTTGACCGATAGTTACAACCGTAAATTATAATCATTTATGTAATAGATAAGATATAAAGGAGGCTTATAAAATGAATACATTTAATTATTCTTATCCAGTAAAAGTCTATTTTGGAAAAGGAAGTGCCAAAGAAGCATTTTCCAATGAATTAAAGAAATATGGAAGTAAAGTTTTATTAGCTTATGGTGGTGGTTCTATTAAAAGTAATGGTATCTATGATGAAATTGTTTCTGCATTAAAAGAAGAAAATAAAGAAATTATTGAATTTAATGGAATTATGTCAAATCCAACTTATAAAAAAGTACAAGCAGGAGTAGAATTGGTTAAAAAAGAAAAAATTGATTTTATTTTAGCTGTTGGTGGAGGAAGTGTTATTGATTGTTGTAAAGTCATCTCTACCCAAGCTACGATAGATGAAGATATTTGGGATTTAGAATATGTTAAGGGTCAATTTTCTACAACAGGGATTCCTATGGGGGCTGTGGTGACGGCTTCAGGAACAGGTGCTGAAATGAATGGCGGAGCTGTTATTACACATGAAGAAAAGAATTGGAAAGGTGGTATCTTTGCTTCAACTGCTGATTTTGCAGTATTAGATCCAACTTATACAATGACAGTTCCAACAATGCAAGTATTATCAGGAGCATTTGATACATTAAGTCATGCTTTAGAAACCTATTTAGGAAATTCTGATCAAGATAATGTTTCTGATGATATTGCTCTAGCAGTCATGAAAAATACAGTTGTGAATATGAGACGTTTATTAAAAGATATTCATGATGAACAAGCTAGAAGTAACTTAATGTGGAATTCAGCGATGGCAGAAAATGGTATTTTAAAATGTGGACGTCAAACGGATTTCCAAGTGCATCAAATTGAACATCAATTAGGGGCTTTTACAGACTGTAATCACGGTCAAGGACTTGCGGTTATTCAACCGGTTTATTGTTATCATATTTTAGATGATGCTCATGAAAAGCTAACAAAGTTTGCTCAAGTTGTCTTTAATCAACAAACAGCTCAAGCTGGTTTAGA
This sequence comes from Erysipelatoclostridium sp. AM42-17, assembly GCF_003480255.1. Taxonomy (GTDB): domain Bacteria; phylum Bacillota_I; class Bacilli_A; order Erysipelotrichales; family Coprobacillaceae; genus Faecalibacillus. Next base: position 2,651 of record NZ_QUIN01000003.1, read on the forward strand.
GGCATTACAAGAATTTATTAAAGAATGTCATTTACCAACAACTCTCAAAGAACTTCATTCAAAGGTTGTTATTACAGATGATTTATTAAAGAAAGTAGCCAATACAACAAATATTATTAAAACAAATCCTCGTACTTTAACTCAAGATGAAGTTTATCAAATATTATTAGAATGTAAATAAGAAAGTAACTGTGAAGGAACCTAACCTTTTAGTTTAGGATCTTCAGTCTCTTTTTTATATAGTTCATCAACGAAAGTTTGTTGGAGTTTTGTTTTAGAGTCTTTTTTCCATATGATATACCAATTAAATTGAGGCATATGTTCAATAGGAATAAACTTTAAAAGAGGATCGGTGTTTTTATTATCAATGATTAAAGCGATGCCTAGGTTTTCTTTCACCATTGTTTTTCCTATTTCTGGAAGATCATAAGTTCCTATAATATGATCTTCATTAATAAATGAAGGAACTTCACCATCGTTTAAAGCTTGTCTGGATACAATAATGGCTTCATTTTCAATATCTTGAGCATTAATGATATCTTTAGATGCAAGATGATGATCACTGCTTACAAGTATACCTAATTGATTAGTGAGGTTTAAAGGGATACCGTCATATTTTGTTTTGTCAAATTCACGAATAAAAATACCAAAATCAAGTAACCCCTGGTTTATTTGTTCTAACAATGTATATTTATCACCACTGGTAAGATGAAATTTAACATGAGGATGGATTACTTGAAAATCATGAATTATTTTCAGGATTTTAGATAAATGATCCGTGTGTCCTGTGCCAATATAGAGATTACCAACAATATCTTGTTCTTGATGCATTTCATCGAGTGTTTTTTCAGTTAAGGCTATAATTTGTTTGGCACGTTGTTTAAATAATATGCCTTTATCAGTAAGAATCATTTTTTGCTTACTTCTAATAAATAAGGGACCACCCACTTCTATTTCTAATTCTTTAAGTTGTTTAGATAATGCTGGTTGCGAAATATGAAGTTGTAAAGCTGCATGAGTTAAATTGCCTTCTTTGCAAATGGCTAAAAAATAATGTAAAAGACGTAATTCCATAATATCCTCCTATAACTGTTAGTTATAGTTTATCATAAAATATAAATATTTGTAATTTTATTAAAATCAGATATGATAATAGATAGGAGGAATCAAAATGATTTTATTGATTTCATTATTAGCGGGTTTATTACAAGGGATAACAGGCTTTGGTTCAGGTATTGTCTTAATGATGTATTTACCCTATGTTTGTTCAATCACACATAGTGCTGCGATAACAAGTGCTATTTGTATTGCTTTAAGTGCAACGATGGTTTACCAATATCGTCAAACTATCAATATTAAAAAGGTAATGATACCTTTAGTTTTATATATGCTTACTTGTACACTGACGATTTCTTATGCTTCAATGTTAAATGCATTATTTTTAGAGTATTTAAAATAATCTGATATTTTAGTTTTAAACAAAAATAGTATTGGTAGT
>NZ_QUIN01000003.1:4158-115473 GCF_003480255.1 Erysipelatoclostridium sp. AM42-17
GTTTATTCTATAAGGTTTTTATATTTTCTTACAATATGACTTAAACGCCCTACAATAATTAAATTCATTACACCATAAATAACTAATAATCCCCCAATAACATAAGAAACTGACATAATCGTATCAGGTGCCATAAAGAATAATACAATACCACAAATAATAACAATCCAAGATAATAAATAATCTATTTTAAATGTTTCTTGTATAAAGGATCTCATAAATACATAGGCTTCTAAACAATAGATACCATCAATAATAATAAAGAGACTTAACATATATGAAAATAAAATTGTCATCGCTGAAATATGTGTCAAAATAAATATTCCAATTACACATTTTATAATCCCATTTAATAATGTACTTGTAAGAAAGAAAGGTTCTAACCAAGAATGATAATAATAAACTAAATCTATCATTCCTTTTACAACAATATATATACCACAAATCATTGTAATGATTGTAAAAGAGTCATGAGGATTTACAATAAATAATAAACCTATTATCAAAGCAAGAATCGCATTCATTGCAAAACTCATTTTAATTTTATTTAATGTTTTCATTTTAAACATCTCCTTCTACTTTTAATATAGTCTTTTTTATTCAAGATGAAATAGATAATTTTAATGAAATAACTAAAATTTAGACAATCAGTATTAAAATGTCTAATTTTTGGTTATATTCGTTTTTTTGTCTATTGTTGTTATTTTAAATATGACTATAAAATAGTCATGTAAAAAGAAATAATTCATATAATGATGTTTGAGGAGGAGTTAACATGAATGCATCAAATACTATCAAAAAATACGGATTAGAAAAAGCTTTTCAATATATTTATAAAGATCCTGAACATAATATGATGAAAATTATGGATTGGGTTGATCGTTTTGCTGGCAATGAATCTGAATCACAAAGAAAAATGGTACGTGAAGCCATGAATAATCCTGATCATCCTTATTATTCATTTATTAGAAAAATTATTAATGATGTTGATCCTCATGTCATGCAAACACTTGCTAGTAATTTCTTTATTAATGCAGGTATTGATGGTTGGAAAAAACAAGAAGCATGTCGTAAAAAATATCAATGTAATATTCCTTGGACTATTTTATTAGATCCTACTTCTGCTTGTAATTTACATTGTACTGGTTGTTGGGCTGCTGAATATGGAAACAAATTAAATCTCTCTTTTGATGAAATTGATGATATTATCAATCAAGGTAAAAAGCTTGGTATTTATATGTATATTTATACTGGTGGTGAACCCCTGGTTAAAAAGAAAGATATCATTCAATTATGTAAAAAACATGATGATTGTATCTTCTTATGTTTTACTAATGCAACTTTAATTGATGAAGCATTTGCTGATGAAATGTTAGAAGTAGGAAATTTTGTTCCTGCTATTTCTATTGAAGGATTTGAAAAAGCTACAGATGATCGTCGTGGTGCAGGAGTCTATCAAAAAGTTATCAAAGCCATGAAATTACTTCATGATAAAAAATTAGTTTTTGGTATTTCATCTTGTTACACCAGTGCAAACTTTGAATCTATAACATCTGAAGAATTTTATGATAGTTTAATTGAAATGGGAGCCTACTTTATTTGGTATTTCCATTATATGCCAGTAGGTAATGATGCTGCCCCTGAACTTATGCCTACTCCTAAGCAAAGAAAAGAAACATATGAACGTATTCGTCATTACCGTGCTACTAAACCATTGTTTGCTATGGATTTTCAAAATGATGCTGAATATGTAGGTGGATGTATTGCTGGAGGTCGTCGTTATTTACATATTAATGCTCATGGAGATATTGATCCTTGTGTTTTTGTTCATTATTCTGACTCTAATATTCGTGAAAAAACATTACTTGAAGCTTTACAATCACCTATGTTAATGGCTTATCATCAAAATCAACCATTTAATAAAAATATGTTACAACCATGCCCCATGTTAGAAAATCCTCAAATGTTAAGAAAAATGGTACATGATACACATGCTCAGTCAACTGATTTACAATCTCTAGAATCAGTAGACCATTTATGTAGTAAATGTGATGAATATGCTAAAAACTGGGAACCTGTTGCTGAGGAATTATGGAATAATAACAAAGAAGATTCAATTTAAGATGACTCCTTAAATTGAATCTTCTTTGTTTGTATTTAACTATTGCCTAGGAAATCTTTCAAATAATTGACATATATTTTTAACAAATAATGATAAGTCATAATTTGTATCACTTTCTAACCAATCTAAAATAATACCTATTAATAGACATTTATATAGATGAACGATCATTTCCTTTTCTTGATTTGATATGGATATATAATGTGAATCTTGTTTCATGTATAAACGAACAACATGATAAGCCAAATGATCCGTATAACGCATAAAGTCATCTCTTTGAGATGAGAAATAAAGGTGTTTAAATGCTTCTTTACGTTTTATAAATTCTTCTGTTAGCGGAATTAAACATGTCAACGGTGAACCAAATTCATAATGTGTTTCGATGACTTCATCAACCCATCTTTTTACACTTTGTTGAGCTAAAGTAGGGATATCTTGAAAATGGTAATAAAACGTATTGCGATTAACTTCACAGCGTTCCACAATATTTTGAACTGTTATTTTATTAAATGGTTTTTCTTCTAATAATTGCCAAAATGATTCTATGATAGCTTCCTCTGTTCTGTTCATTTATTTACCTCATTCTTTATTAATGACTTCCATATGGGGATAAGGAATTTCAATTCCTGCTTGATTAAACTCATGAATAATTTCTTTTCTTAAATCAGATAACATATTAAAACCGGTAATATTATTTTTAGAATGAATTGTTGCTCTTAAAGCAATACCACTATCTTTAAAATCAATAATATGTACAGCAACTTTAGGTGCTCCCTTTCGTTTTTCTGCCTTTGTTCTACCATCTATTGATAATGGATGGGCTTCAGCTAATTTTTGAATAATAGAAATAGCTTGATCAATATCACTTTCATAAGCAATATCCACAAACAAATGGTTAGCTTTTGTACGTTCTACCTGACTAATATTTTCTATCACTTCTTTATTCATAATTGTATTAGGAATAATGACTTGTGTCTTTTCTAAAGTTTCAATTACTGTATGTCTTAAACTGACATCAATGACTTTACCAGAGATATTTTGTTGTGGTAAATGAACAAAGTCTCCCTCTTTAAATGGTTTATAAGAAATAACCATTAACCCATTAATTAAATTACTTGCTGCTTCTTGACTGGCCAACCCAATCACGACTGCTAAGATTCCTCCTGAAGCAAGTAAAGCTTTAGCTAAAGAACTTAAAGCCTTAATCTCTCCTGAAATAATCGCAATCATAATAAATACAATAATTGTTTTTTTCATTCTCATTTGCGTATTATGATTTTCTGGCCATTTCTTACAAATAAATCGATTACATAATTTATTGATTCCAAAAATAATAACACTTGCAAATAAGATAGCCATTAAACCATTGATCATCCCATTAACAAATAATCCATCAATTTGATTATAAATATTAATCATAACTTCACCTACTTCTTTGATAAATAATATTTAGATAATAAATACAAGACAACACTTTGAAGCGCTGATACAATAAAAATCATCATACATGCATAAGTAATCCAATACAAAATCGTATTTCCTGTATTAATAGCATTAATAATGATAAAAATGATAAAACTCATAATAGCTAGATTTCTTAAATATTTAAAAAATCTTAAAAAGCGATAACCTATTGCTTGATTTGTTTTCATCTTATTTACCTATGCAGAATCTTTTAAAGAGTTCATCTAAAAGATCCTCTTTTGCCTGCTCTCCTAATATTTCTTTTAAGTTTTCCCAACTGTCATATAAATCTTCAACAATTAAATCTGTTGGAATAGATTGATGCATAGCATCAATCGCTATTTGTAAAGATTGTTTTGCTTTTTCTAATAATTGAATTTGTCTAGCATTAGCTAAAATATCTTCAGTACCTGAAGTAATTTTACCTAAAGCAAACATTTCTTTCATTTTATCAATGAGTGGTTGAATATGATTTTGTTTAGCACTGATAGTAATACCATCTAAATCATTATTGGTTCCTTGATCTTCTTTATTTAAAACAATAATTCTTGTTGTATCTTTTGATAATTCTAATAATTCTTCATCCTCCTTAGTTAAAGGCTTTGAACCATCAATCACTAATAAAACAAGATCAGCTCTTTTAATAAGTTCTTTAGACTTATTAACCCCGATACTTTCTACTACATCATTGGTTTCCCTAATTCCTGCAGTATCAATCATATTTAACACAATATTATCTAAACGAATTGATCCTTCTACAATATCTCTTGTTGTTCCAGCAATATCAGTCACAATTGCTTTATCTTCTTGTAATAAAGCATTAAGTAAACTTGATTTCCCTACATTGGGTCTACCAATAATCACGGTAGAAATACCATCTTTTAATAAATGAACATTTTTAGAAGCATCTATAATTTTATCCATCTTAGCTTGTAATTGTTCACTGCGTGGTAAGAGTTTTTGTGCTGTTAATTCTTCAACATCTTCATATTCAGGATAATCAATATTGACTTCTATTTGGGTAATAATTTGAATTAAATCTTCTCTTAAGTCTTCAATAAAATGACTAATATTTCCTTGAATTCCCTTTAAAGCTAACTCACTGGCATAATCATTTTTAGCACTAATCAAATCACTAATTGCTTCAGCCTGTGATAAATCAATTCGCCCATTTAAAAAGGCTCTTTTGGAAAATTCCCCACGCTGGGCTAATCTAGCACCATATTTTAAACATACATTTAATACTTTTTGAGTAATAAAAATACCACCATGACAGTTTATTTCTACCATTTCTTCACCCGTAAAAGTCTTTTTACCACGATAAATATTAACGAGAACTTCATCTACTTTTTTCCCTTGATCTTGAATATAACCATAAGTAATGGTATGACTTTCTTTATTTATTATTTTTCCCGTAAAAAATTGTTGAACAAATTCAATACTTCCTTTACCAGACAATCTTATCAGTGAGATTGCTGCTTCTAAACGTGATGTAGCTATCGCTACAATGATATCTTCATTCATTTAAAAACCGCCTTTCTTCAAAAGATTATAACTTATTTATATATTAATATACAATAAAAAAATACATCTCTTACTTTGGTGTTTAAGTAAGAGATGTAGGATTAATTCAAGGCTTGTTTTAATTTATATTTCTTATTTTTCTTTCTTTTATCTGATGATAAATATCTGACAAGACATGATAGTAAGAAATTAACAATGAAGTATACTAAGACAATAATAGCATAACATGCGATTTTATCTTGTACAGTAATATAATTTGCCATCACTGCTCTTGCTTGATACATAAAATCTGCAATAGCAATGGTACTTAAATAAGATGTATCTTTAATAATAGTAATAAGAGTTGAAAGTAATTGAGGAATCAACATTTTTACTGCTTGAGGAATAATAATATATCTTAATGTTTGTACAAAAGTAAATCCTTGTGATTGAGCTGCTTCAAATTGACCAACGGGAATAGAGTTAATACCGGAACGAATTTGTTCACATAATATGGAAGCAAAGAAACATACAAACATGGCAATAACAGCAGTATAGGGTTGGATCCCAAAGGCTCTTGTAAGAGCAAATCTAGCAAATAACAACCATAATAATAAAGGTGTATTTCTAAATATTTCAACATAAATAATAACTAACGATTTAATGATTTTAGAACCATAATTTCTAGCAATCGCTAATATTAAACCTAAGATAAAACTAAGAAGAATATTGATTATCGAAAATTGTAATGTAAGTAATAAACCTTTAAGTAAATAATTAATATTAGCGGATGTTAAGATATGGGAAAAACTATGAAGCATTCTCAACACCTCCTGGTATTTTTTCTTTTCTTACTTTTTTAACTTTTTTTGTAGCATATCCTTCTTTAACCTTGTTTTCTAAATAACGAGATAAACAAGTTAAAGGATAACAAGCAATAAAGTAAATCATAGCGGCAATAATATAAGCAGGTCCACAATGTCCTGAATAAGATGTCCATACTTCTGCTTGATACATCAAATCAGCTACAGCAATACATTGTAAAATTGATGAATTTTTGACAATCCCTACAATTTGAGTTGTAAGTGATGGCACCATTTTTCTTAAAGCTTGTGGTAAAATAATATAACGCATTGTATCTACATAACTAAATCCTTGTGATAACGCTGCTTCACTTTGTCCTTTAGGTATTGATTCAATACCAGAACGAACAATTTCACACATATAAGCTCCATGATAAACTCCTAAAACAATTGTTCCTATTGTCATAGCGTCAACTGTTTTACCAAAGATATAAGGAGAAAAAGCATATAAGAAGAATAATAATATTAAAATTGGCGTGTTTTGGAACAATTCAACAAAGGCTCTTGATATTCCTTTTAATAGAATATGTTTACTTGTTCCCATTAAACCTAGGATAACACCAATGATTAAGGAAATGATCATCGCAAATAAGGATGCGACTAAACTAACTTTTAGAAAAGATCCAATAAATGCTGGTAATTGCCCTAATGCATCTGAAAACCCTGATAATAAGATTTGCATAAGCTTTTACTCACTTTTTCCATGATGATATGGACCATATTTTAAATCTAAATCAGTTGGTGCTTTTTGTGAAGGATATCCACAAGCTTTAAACCATTTATTCATTTGTCCTGATTTCCAGAATTTTTTAATTTCAGATTGAATAAAGGCTGTAAATTCTTTATCTTCTCCATCTGTCGCTGTTTTATAACGAGTGATAATACCTAAAGGTTGTGGTTCAAAATTATCTCCTACAGTTTCACCTAAGATTTCATATTTATTTGTTTTATAAGCAAATAATTGCGTATAATCACAACAATATCCATCTACCACTCCTGAATCTAATGCGATTAAAACTTCATCATTCGTATTAAATTCTTTAAATTCAACATTGTTTTCAAAATTAGTTAAACCTAATGTTTCTTTAGCGTATTTAATTAAGGCATCTTTAGATGTTGTTCCTAAAAGAACCCCAATAATAACTTTAGACCCTTTATCTTTAAATCCTTTAACCCCTGTTGGAAAAGCCCCTTTCTTTGTCATAACAGATACTGGATCATTAAAGTATGAACTAGAGAAGTTCCATGATTTGGCTCTTTCTTGTGTAATTGTTACACTTGCTGCTGAAAAATCTAATGTTCCTTCATCTAACATAGATGTACGTGTTTTAGCGTTAACCTTAGTAAAATCTACATCTATTTTATCTACTTTTTCTTTCTTGGCGATATCTTTAGCGATTTGTTCGCTTATCATGATTTCTAAACCATCTAGTTTACCGGTTTTAGTATTTTCTAAAGCGAAACCTAATTTATTTTCTGATACCCCTACTTTTAATGTTCCTCTTGATGCAATTTGTTCTAAAACTGATCCCCCTGAACTACTTGAACTACTACATCCAACAATAGATAACATCATTACTCCTACTGTGATTCCTGTTGCTAATTTTTTAGTCCACTTCATCATATTTTCCCCCTTAATTTCTAATAATTTTACTTAAAAAGTCTTTAGCTCGATCAGTTTTAGGATGAGCAAAGAATTCTTTAGGTGTTCCCTCTTCAATGACTTGACCATCATCCATAAAAATGACTCGATCTGCAACGGCTTCTGCAAACCCCATTTCATGGGTTACACAAATCATTGTAATATTTTCTTTAGCTAGATTGACCATGACATCTAATACCTCTTGAACCATTTCTGGATCTAGAGCACTTGTTGGTTCATCAAATAAAATAATTTTTGATTTTGTACATAATGCTCTGGCAATAGCGACTCTTTGTTGTTGACCACCAGATAATTCTTCTGGATATGCATGAGCTTTATTAGCGAGACCAACTTTTTCTAGCATCTGCAATCCTAATTCTTCAGCATCCCACTTACTCATCTTTTTGAGTTTCATTGGTGCTAATGTTAAATTATCTAAAACTGTCATATGTGGATAAAGATTAAACTGTTGAAATACCATTGAGATATTATCTCTGACTAATCTTGTTCTGGTTTTCTTTGTCATTTCTTCACCGTTAATAAAAATCCTTCCTTCTGTTGGTTCTTCTAAAAAATTAACACAACGAATAGTTGTTGATTTACCTGAACCAGAAGGACCTAAGATAACAAGTTTTTCCCCTTCTTTAACACGTATATTGACATTTTTTAAAACATGATTGTCTCCAAAATATTTATCGACCCCTTCTATTTTAATCATGTTATCACCCCTCTTTTTTTTATTTAAGTTCATTATACAAGAGGAAATTATTTTGTCAATAATTATTTATCACTTTGATAAATGATTATAACATTAATTATTATATTTATACTAATCTATATCTTTATGATCCTCATTATCCTTTATGTTGCTTGATATAGCTTATTTTTATTATATAGATAATATTTTATTAAAATGATAATTAGTTGTTAATACATACTGATTATGATATACTTTTCGATAAATAAAGGAGGGAGAAAATGGAAATTAAAAAAATAGGTTTAATTGGCTTAGGGGCTATAGGCTCTTCTTTAGCAGTATCTTTTCATACTTATTTTAAGGACCAATTTTATATTATTGCTGGGGGAAGCCGTAAAGAACGTCTAGCAAAGGGTGTAAGTATTAATAATCAAGTTTATCAGTTTAACTTTATTGAACCTCAAAATGATGAACCTTTAGATTTAATTATGATTTGTACTAAATTTAACCATTTACCAAGTGTTATTGAAGATATTAAAAATCATGTGAGTGATCATACAAAAATTATTTCTTTTTTAAATGGTGTAACATCTGAAGGTATTTTGATTGACGCTTTTGGTAAAGATAAGGTTATTTATGGCTTTACCCGTATTTCTGCTGTAAATATTGATCATCAAATCGTTTATAAAAATAGTGGTACTTATTATTTTGGTCATCCTAAAAACACCATTATGCAAGATGATATTAAAGCCATTGATCAGCTCTTCACTGCCGCTCATATTCATCATGAAATACCAGAAGATATGTTAGCTCATCAATGGTTTAAATATTATTGTAATGTAAGTGAAAACCAAGTCAGTGCTGTCTTAGATATTCCTTTTGGAGCATGGAAGGTAAGCGATGATGCTGATCACTTACGAATGATGGCTGGTCATGAGGTTTACTTAATAGCTAAAGCGAAAGGGATTGATATTAAACAAGAGTGGATTGATCAACAAAGAGCATTATTATCCCGTATTCCTTATGATAATGTTTGTTCAATGGTTCAAGATTTAAGACAAAAAAGACATAGTGAAGTAGATATGTTTTCTAAGGAAGTCATGAAAATGGGGAAAGAATTAAATATTCCTACTCCTGTTAATGAAACACTTTATCATATGATTAAAGTATTAGAAGCCAAAAATGATGGCGATATATAAAAAAATCGAGATATGTTATCTCGATTTTTCCTTATACGCTATTAATAATTGTTGGCATACTTTTTCTAATTGTGAGCTGGGCAAAGCTAAGTTAAACCTTTCAAATCCTGCTCCCCCAGTACCAAAAATATATCCTTCATCTAACCATAGATGCGCTTTATGTAACATAAATTCTTCCAATTCTTGATGTGTCATATTCATGGCTGTAAAATCTATCCAAGCTAAATATAAGCCCTCATGATCCATCATTTTTATTTCTGGCATATTTGTTTTTAAAAATTGATCTAGATAGATAAAATTATCATTAATATATTCTAACATTTCATCTACCCATAATTCACATTCATTATAGGCACTCATACAAGCAACCATACCAAATAATTGGGGATCATTAATACCATTAGCTTCCTTGACTTCTATAAATTGTTTTCTCATATTTTCATTTGCGATAATGATGTTGGAAGTTTGTAATCCGGCAAGATTAAATGTTTTACTAGGTGCAGTACAAATAATAGAAAAGTCTTTAAATGATTCATCAACATTATAAAATGGGACATGTTCATGATCACCAAATACAAAATCTTGATGTATTTCATCAACAATCACTTTGACTTGATATTTTTTACAAATCATGCCAATTTGATAGAGTTCTTCTTGCGTATAAACTTTACCAACAGGATTATGAGGATTACATAAAATCATAAGCTTGACATCATTTTCTTTTATTTTTGTCTCTAAATCTTCTAAGTCTATTTCATAATGATTTTCTTTTCTTACAAGTGGACATTCTACAAGTTTTCTTTTATTTAATTCAATTGAAAAATCAAAAGGATGATATACTGGTTTAAACACTAAAACAGCATCATCTACTTGGCTATAGGCTTGAACAGCAATTTTTAAAGCAGTAACAACCCCTGGCGTAAGCACTATCCAATCTTTATCTACTTTGAATTGATGTCTTCTTTCCATCCAGCTTATGATAGCTTCATGATAACTTTCAGGAATAGTCGCATACCCGTATATTCCATGCCTCACACATTTTTCAATCGCTTTTTCAATGGGTTGAGCTACTTTAAAATCCATATCCGCTACCCATAATGGAATTAAACGATCATCATTTATTTCCTCAGGTTGACTATCCCACTTTGCACAATAACTCTTTTTTCTATCAATGATTTCATCAAAATTAACCATAACTATTCCCTCTTTTTTATAATATTAAGTCTCGATAATATAAATCATCTCTTATTTTAAAGTTCATTTTTTCCCAAAAGGCATTACCCAATTGGTTATCCTTATAAACAACTAAGTTTACTTTTGTAATTTTTAGTTTTCTTAATTGTTTTATTGTGTGTAATACTAATCTTCTAGCTATTCCTTGTCCTTGATATGCCTCATCAATCATCACATGATAAAGAGTGACTCTTCTGCCATCATAACCCGCAAGCAATGTACCAATAATTTTATTTTGACTTTTAACTACAAAACATGTTTGTGGATTACGATGTAAGAATACTAAAAATCCATCATATGAATCATCAATATGGTGAATACCAATACCTGGCTGATTATTCCATAACTGTATTATTTCTTGATAATCAGATTCTTTTATACTATTGATAGTTATCATGATTGATATAATTGATGGGTGATTTCACCTAGCATTGTAATCCCTTTTACTATTTGTTCTGGTGGTTCACTGGTAAATGATAATCTAAAGCCCCTATTAGAATAATCGGTACTAAAACAACTTCCGGGTACAATCGCAATATGCTTTTTCAAAGCTTCATCTAAAAATTGATCAGCATTAATAGCTTCAGGTAAAGTAAACCATACAAACATTCCTCCATCCGGTGCATGGAAATCAATACTTGGATGGAACGTTTCTTTCATTGTTTCTATCATTAATGTACTTTTTTCTTTATAAATATGACTTACTTTTTTAATATGTTCTTCCATATCTACTGTATTTAAGAATTTTGTAATGATATATTGAGACCAGTTAGTCGCAGCTCCTGCACTGGCTCCTTTCATTGTTGCAAATTTATCTACGATTTCTTTATTAGCCACTACCGTTCCAATACGGATACCTGGTGAAATGATTTTTGATAAACTAGCAAGATATACAACAATATTTTCAGTATCAAATGATTTAATAGATGGTACCATTTCTCCTTTGAATCTTAATGTTCCATAAGGATTATCTTCAAGTATTAATACCCCATACTTGACACATAAATCATAAATTGCTTTTCTTTTTTCTAAAGAAGTTGTAATACATGTTGGATTTTGAAAAGTTGGAATAATATACAACAATTTAGGTGTAGGCTTAGTTTGGAATGCTTTCTCTAGTAGTTCTAGATTTAAACCATCTTTTTCTAATGGCACCCCTATTAATTTTGCATTATTACTTTTAAATCCATTTAACGCTCCTACAAAACTAGGATCTTCTACAACAATGGTATCTCCTTCATCACAAAATACTTTAGCAGCCATTTCTAGTCCTTCCCCTGAACCAGAAGTAATCATAATATCATCTTCCTCTTTAACAAGAGGTTCTAATGAATTAAAGAATTGTTTTACTGATTTAACTAAGCCTGGATAGGCTGGTTTCATCGCATATTGTAAGATTTCATAAGCATCTTCATCTAATATTTCATTTGATAATTTTTTGATTGTCTCGACATCAAATGTTTTTTTATCAGGAAAACCTGGTGAAAAGTTAATCATATCATCTCCTGCTGCTTTAATTAAAACATCTCTAATCATACTTGGTGTAAATTGATCAAATCTTTTTGAAAACTGATATTTCATAAATAATCCCCCTTTTATTATGTTGTTAGTATTATAACAAAGTAAATAAAATAATCAATAATTATTTATTACTATGAGACATATTTATTACATAAGGGTATTAAAAAAACCGCATAAGCGGTTTTCTATTCTACATATGAAATTGTCATGTATCGGTTTTTACCTTCACCTTTTGATTCAGTCTTTAAGTGTTCCATCTTAGCGATTTCTTGATGCATCACTTTTCTTTCATCTGCAGGCATTGGGTCTAATTTTAAATCTGTTTTTGTTCTTAAGACTGTTTTTCCAAAGCGTCTTGCCATAGCTGCTACTTTTTTATAACGTTCTTCTTTATAACCATTAATATCAACACTTAATTCAATTCTTTTCTTAAAAGTAGTTTGTACTGCATTTTTAACAATCAAATTAATTGCTCTTAAAATAACTCCTGCTTTTCCAATAAGAATAGAATTATGATCAGTATTAATATTACAATAAATACGACCATCTTGAACATAAGAAACAGTTTCTACTTCAAATTCCATATCAGTTAAAATCTTTCTGATATAGTCTTCAATATATTGTTGAACCATTGGTATTGTCCAACAAGCAATTTCTGCTTTTTTTGTAAATAAACCTTTTGTTTCTAATGTTACTTCATAATTTAATTGATCTGTGGTAACTCCTAAATCCTGACAAGCATGATTAATTGCATCTTGTACTGTTTTTCCAGAATAAGTTTTCATTATGTCACCTTCTATTTATTTTGTCTTTTTGTTAGATAATTTGTATCAGCTTGATCTACTTCTTTTTGTGCTCTTTCAACATGATGTACATAAATATACCAAGTTCTTACAACGTTAATAATATTCGTTGTAATCCAATATAATGACATGGCTGATGGCATAATGGCAGCAAAATAAATAATAAATACTGTCATAAAGTTATTCATCATGTTCATTGATTTCATTTGTTGACTTGGACGATAACGTGGGTTACGTTTAGCCATAATTTCATTAATCTTCATAGCGAAGAATTGTGTTGCTGCAACAACAACTAATAATAAAATATAAGCAATATCAAACTTGAAGATATGATCCATAGGTTTATCACCTAAATTGAATCCAAAGAATGTTGTTTGATATAAAATTTGAATACGTTGAACTGCTTGCCACATTGCTAACATAATAGGTAATGTTAAGAATGTCGCAAATGATGACATCATACTAATATCATGTTTTTTATAAAGATTTTGAATTTCACTGCTCATACGCATTTGTGAAGTTTGATCTTTACGTCCTTGATATTTACGTTGAATCTTTTCAATTTCTGGTTGAATTAATTGCATCTTTTGAGTAGATACAGTTGATTTAATCATAATTGGTAATGTAATAATATTGATAATGATTGTGACAATCACAACCCCAATCGCTACATTTCCAAGTAAACTATCTCCTAAATATAAAATCCCTTTAGCAATCGGAATAACTAATAAGAAATCAAACCATCCTTTACTAAATGTCCAAGGAGTATTAAGTGTGATTCCTCTACCCTTAATTAATTGACCGCTACTGTCTAAGTTTTGTGTACACCCTGTAAGAACTGCCACAAATAAAACTAAACAAATAATCTTAAGATATTTTTTAGTTTTGTTGTCTAATACCATTCTTGCCTACCGTCCTTTTTTCTATTTTTGAATAAAGATAAGTAAGTTCTGATAAATTCTTATGATAGTCATACTTTAAGAAATTTTTTCTTACAATAATTATATAATCATAACTTTGATTAAAATCGAAAACTTCTTGAACCATCATTCTTACTTGTCTCTTTATTTTATTACGAACTACTGCATTTCCTAATTTCTTACTTACTGAAAGACCTACACGTCCATGATCAATAGTGTTTTGACTTTTATAAATAATAAAACATCGATTAGAAAGACTATTTTTCTTAGCAATAATCTTACTAAAATCTTCATTTTTTCTTACTCTAAGTTCTTTTTTCATATAGTTTTAGAAAAAAAACCCACCGTAAAGTGGATTTTTGATTAAGCAGATAATACTTTTCTTCCTCTTTTACGGCGACGTGCGATGACTTTTCTTCCTCCTACAGTTGCCATTCTAGCTCTAAAACCATGAGTTTTTGATCTTTTTCTTTTATTTGGTTGATATGTTCTTTTCATTAATTACACCTCCAAAATTTTATTTACTTTTATACAAATAACATATGCCCTACTATTTTATATGGTTTAGCGGTTTAAGTCAATGTCAAAATCAAATATTTCCCTATTTTCTCTACTTTTTTTCATTTTTAGTTCTATTTTGCGTTTAATTTATGCACTTATAATCTCACAAGTTATTCCCTATATGAATTAATATAGTCACATAGGTGCAAAACTTAAAATTATGTCTATATATGTTTCTTTTTTGTTGTGAACATGTTGTGGACACTACAAATGACTTCATATCTTGCGCTCTATTTTCACATTCACACCTATTCCATGTGCACACCAAAAGTTGTGAATAAAGTGAATAACTGGTGAAATAAGCATAGATATTCAATATTTTTGTGAATAGAATTGTGAATGAAGTGTGGCTTTGTTTTTTTACCTTTTATTTTCATATTTTTCTTTATATAATGAGTTCGTTAAGGGGTGAAAATATGCACGATTTATCAACTATTTGGCAATCAGCCATTGATTCGCTAGAAAAAAATCATATAGTTGACGATAACATTTGGTTAGATACATATTTTAGACCAGCTACTTTAGAAGAAGTTGATGAAGATAAAGTCATTATTACAACAGAATTTGATTGGAATAAACAACCTATATTAGAAAAGAAGGTAGAAATTGAATCTATTTTATCAAATTCATTTTCTAAACCTGTTCATATCGAAGTTATGGCTAAAGGTGATTATCAAAAGAAAGTCCAAAGAACAAAAGTTCACTTTAAAGATAATCTTCGTCCTGACTTAACATTTGATAATTTTGTTGTTGGAAGTTGTAACCGTATGGCGCAAAATGCGGCCTTACTTGTTTCTAGTAATCCAGGTAATAACTTTAATCCTTTATTTATATATAGTAATCCTGGTCTAGGTAAAACACATTTATTAAATGCGATTGGAAATTACGCTAAAAAGAAGAATCCTGATTTAAGAGTTTATTATGTTACTTCAAAGGATTTCGTAGATGAAATTATTTCAGCAATGAAAACAAATAAATCTGATCAGTTATATGAAAGATATAAATCTATTGATATTCTATTAATTGATGATATTCAATTCTTATTTGGTAAAGAGAAAAGTAGTGAAATGTTCTTCCATATCTTCAATGAAATTATTAATAATAACCGTCAAATCGTTATTACCAGTGATAAAATGCCTGAAGATTTACAAGGAATTGAAGATCGTTTAATCAGCCGTTTTAAATCAGGGTTATCTTTTGGAATAGATCCACCTGAATTTGAAACAGCTAAAGCTATTTTAGAAAAGAAAATAGAAAACTTAGATAATTCTTCTCTTAAAATTAATGAGGATGTTATTGATTTTATGGTTATGAATTACTGTAATGATATTCGTAGTCTAGAAGGACAATTAAAGAGATTAATTTTCTGTTCTATTATGAACAATACTGATTATGTAGATATGGATTTTGCATCAGAAATCTTTAAAGATCAAAAAATGACGAAAAAACCTAAAGAAGAATTAACTTCGGAATATATCTTAAAAACAACTGCTGAATTCTATTATTTAACAATTTCTCAGTTAACATCTAAAAATAGGACCCAAAAGTTAACAACACCTAGAGAAATATGTATGTATTTAATAAGAGAACTATTAGACATTACATTTAATGAAATAGGAATGATTTTTTCTAACCGTGATCATTCAACTATTATGAAAGCTTGTAAAAGAGTTGAAACAAAAATAAAAAAAGATAAAGATTATAAATTAGCTATTGATAAACTAAAACAAAAGTTAGGCACAAACCAACAAAGTTAACCACAAGTTTATCCACATAACGTCCACATAGAAAACATTGATTAAATCTACGTTTTTTACGATTGTTCACGTTATGCACACACTAATAATAGTAATAACTTTTTTATAAATTATAAATATAAAGGAGAAAAATGATGCATTTTAAAATTAAAAGAATTAAATTATTAAATGCTTTATCAAAAGCAACCAAAGCTGTTTCTGTTAGAAGTCCGTTACCGGTTCTTACAGGAATTAAATTTGATTTATTAGAAAATCGTTTAGTGCTTACAGGTAGTGATAGTGATTTAACAATTCAAACAGTCATTAATGAAGATGATGATTTAGAAATTATTGAAGAAGGATCTGTTGTTTTAAGTAGTCGCTATATTTTAGATATTGTAAGAAAGATTAATAGTGATGATATTGAAATTGAAATTATTGATGGTTTACTTACAAGAATTAAAGGTAATCAAATTGAATATAGTTTAAATGGTACTGACGCTATTGATTATCCTCGTATTGATTTAAGTAAAACAGGTACTCATTTTATTATGAATGCTCTTCATTTAAAGAACATTATCAGTGAAACTAAATTTGCTGCAAGTGATAAAGAAAATAAACCTATTTTAACAGGAATTAACTTTAAAGCTAAAAACAATACGTTAGAATGTGTTGCTACTGACAGTTATCGTTTAGCTAAAAAGATCATTTCTTTAGATGAAGATGTCACTTTCAATATTACAATCCCTAAACTAAGTTTAGATGAAATTAGTAAAATTATTGAAAAAGATGAAGACATTGAATTATATGTTTCTGATCGTAAAGTATTATTTGTTTTTGATCAAAATATTATTCAAACCCGTTTAATTGATGGATCTTATCCAGATACTGCACGTTTAATTCCAGATCATTTTGATTATGAATTAGATATTGATACTGTAGATATTTTAAATGCGATTGATCGTGTATCTTTATTATCAAATGAACAAAATAACATTATTAAATTAGATTTATCTAGTGATAAAGTCATGTTATCTTCTTACCAACAAGAAATTGGTTCGGTGGAAGAAAATTTATCTACTTCTTTCTATAAAGGAGAACCTTTAAGTATTTCATTTAGTTGTAAATATGCTAGTGACGCTATTAAATCATTTAAAGGTACTAAAATTCGTATTTTATTAACAGGTGAAATGAAACCATTTATTATTAAAGATATTGAAAAAGATGATCTTATTCAATTAGTCTTACCTGTTAGAACTTATTAAGAAAGCATTTTGCTTTCTTTTTATATTTCATTGTTTTTTTTAGATTTAAGCAATTTTTAATAAAAATGATATAAACATATCATTTTTTATTTTTTACGTTATAACGCTTTATTTTTTGAGTTTTTTAAAAATTGTGCTATAATTAAGGAGTATAATTATAAATAAAAGAAGAGGTCAATCATGAAAGAAATACAAATTAGAGATGAATATATTACTCTAGGCCAATTTGTTAAATTTGTTGGGATTGTTGGTAGTGGTCTAGATGCAAAGATGATTATTAATGATGGTTTAGTTAAAGTAAACGGTGAAGTAGAAACAAGAAGGGGAAGAAAACTTTATCGTGGTGACAAGATTCAATATGATAAAGATACTTATGTAATTAATGAGGATTAATTCTTTAGAACTTGTTCAGTTTAGAAATTATCATCATTTTTTTATTGAGTTTCATCAGGGAATTAATATTCTTATTGGTGATAATGCTCAGGGGAAAACGAATTTAATCGAAGCTATATATTTATTATCGGTTTGTAAATCGTTTCGAACACATATTAATGATCAAATGATTCAATTTGATCATGATTTTGCAAGAGTAAAAGGAAATATTTTTGCAAATAATAAACAACATCTTTTAGAAGTTGTTTTATCCAAAGAATTTAAAAAAGCAAAAGTTGATCAAAAAGATATTTTAAAAATAAGTGATTATGTAGGATATTTAAATGTTGTGGTCTTTGTACCAGAAGATCTTTCTTTAGTTAAAGGATCACCTAGTATAAGAAGAAAATTTCTAGATTTAGAACTTTCTAAAATATCACCCATTTATGTTTTTCATCTGACTAAATATAATAAATTATTAAAAGAAAGAAACCAGTATTTAAAGTTACTCGCTAAAAATAATGGTTCGTATGATGATTATTTATTAGTTTTGGATGAACAGTTAGCTAAAATTCAAATTGAAATTATGAGGAAGAGAATAGAATTTATTCATTCTTTATCTCAATATTATCAAGCAATTTATCCACAAATATCTTCTAAAGATGAAACTGTTGATATTGAGTATGGTTGTTTTATTAAAGAATTAAATGAAGATCATATTTTAAATCTTTATAAAAAAGCATTTCATCGTGATTTAAAGTATCAACAGACACATTATGGAATTCATAAAGATGATCTAAAAATATATATTGATCATAAAATTGCAGGGCAATTTGCTTCTCAAGGACAACAGCGTTCTATTGTTTTAAGTTTGAAGATTGCTTTAATTTATCTAATTAAAGCAGAGATTGGAGAATTTCCCGTTCTTTTATTAGATGATGTTTTAAGTGAATTAGATCCTATTCGTAAAACGAATTTATTAAATATATTAAATGATAAAATACAAACTTTTATTACGACCACTTCCATTGATGATATTCATCATGAAGTGATTCAATTAGCTAAAAAGATTTATATTAAGGAGGAAAAATAATGGCAGAAGAAAACAAAGTAGAACATAGTTATGATGAGTCTGACATTCAAGTCTTAGAAGGTTTAGAAGCTGTAAGAAAAAGACCAGGGATGTATATTGGGACAACATCTTCAAGAGGGTTACATCATTTAGTATGGGAAATTGTTGATAACTCAATTGATGAAGCTTTAGCGGGATATGCAAGCCATATTCAAGTTGTACTTAAAGATGATGATGTTGTAGAAGTCATAGATGATGGTCGTGGGATGCCAACTGGAAAACATCCAAAGACTGGTAAATCTACAGTAGAAACTATTTTTACAGTGTTACATGCCGGAGGTAAATTCGGTGGTGGCGGATATAAGGTATCTGGTGGTTTACATGGGGTAGGTGCCAGTGTTGTTAATGCCTTATCATCTTGGCTAGAAGTACATGTTTATCGTGAAGGAAAAGAATATTATCAAAGATTTGAAAATGGGGGAACACCAGTTTTTCCATTAAAAGAAGTAGGATCAACTGATAAACAGGGAACATCGGTTACTTTTAAAGCAGATGCTAGTATTTTTCAAGAAACAACAGTTTATGATTATGAAGTTTTAAGACAAAGAATAAGAGAATTAGCTTTCTTAAATAAAGGGTTACGTATTAGTTTAATTGATCAAAGAGATCATCAAGATCGTAAGCATGTTTATCATTATGAGGGTGGAATTAAAGAATATGTTGAATTTATTAATAAAAATAAAACCCCTATTCATAATGATGTTATTTATGTAGAAGATATTCAAAATGATATTAAGATTGAAGTAGGAATGCAATATAATGATGGTTATCAATCAAATATCTACTCATTCTGTAATAATATTAATACTCACGAAGGGGGAACGCATGAAGAAGGTTTCCGTTTAGCCCTAACAAGAGTTATTAATAACTACGCTAGAAATCATAATTTCTTAAAAGAAAAAGATGATGCTTTAAGTGGAGATGATGTAAGAGAAGGATTAACAGCCATTATTTCGGTTAAACATCCTGATCCTCAATATGAAGGACAAACAAAAACTAAATTAGGAAATGCAGAAGTAAGAAAGATTGCTTCAAATATTATTTCTAAATCATTAGAAAAATTCTTATTAGAAAATCCCGATACAGCTAAAATTATTATGGATAAAGCGATTGTGGCTTCACGTGCTCGTTTAGCAGCTAAAAAAGCACGTGAAATGACAAGAAGAAAAACGGGAATGGAAGTAACAGCTTTACCCGGAAAACTTGCAGATTGTTCAAGTAGAGATGCGAGTGAATGCGAAATCTTTATAGTCGAAGGGGATTCCGCTGGTGGTAGTGCTAAAATGGGACGTGATCGTCGTATTCAAGCTATCTTACCATTACGTGGAAAAATCTTAAATGTTGAAAAAGCAAGATTAGATCGTGTTTTATCAAGTGATACGATTAGAAGTATGATTACGGCTTTTGGTACGGGTATTGGTGAAGATTTTGATATCAATAAATTAAGATATCATAAGATTGTTATTATGACCGATGCCGATGTCGATGGTGGGCATATTCGTATTTTAATGTTAACGTTCTTATATCGTTATTTAAGACCACTTATTGAACAAGGATTTGTTTATGCAGCGCAACCACCACTTTATTTATTAAAGCATGGTAAAGATGATCACTATTTATATAGTGATGAAGAATTAGAAGATTTAAAAACAAAATTAGGTGAAAATGCGAAGTATTCAATTCAACGTTATAAAGGTTTAGGAGAAATGAATGCTGATCAGTTATGGGAAACAACAATGGATCCAGAACATCGTATTTTAAATCAAATTGATTTAGATGAAGCTGTTGAAGCAGATATGATATTTGATGTTTTAATGGGTGAAAAAGTTGAACCTCGACGTGAATTTATTCAAGAAAACGCTAAGTACGTTACAGACTTAGATATTTAATAAAGGAGTAGAGTATGGAAAATAATAACCAACGTGGTATTAGAAAAGTTAAATTAACATCTGAAATGAAATATTCCTTCATGCAATATGCAATGTCTGTTATTGTTGCGCGTGCTTTGCCAGATGTTAGAGATGGTATGAAACCTGTTCAAAGAAGAATTATTCATGGAATGAATGAACTGGGATGTTATAGCGATAAAGCCTATAAAAAATCAGCTCGTATTGTTGGGGAAGTAATGGGGAAATATCACCCTCATGGTGACTCTTCAATTTATGAAGCATTAGTAAGAATGGCTCAAGATTTTAGTTATCGTTATATGCTTGTTGATGGACATGGTAACTTTGGTTCCATTGACGGCGATGGTGCTGCAGCCATGCGTTATACTGAAGCCAGAATGTCAAAAATCTCAATGGAATTAGTAAGAGATATTAATAAAGATACAATTGATTTTATTCCAAACTATGATGGTGAAGAAAAAGAACCATCAGTATTACCTTGTCGTATTCCTAACTTATTGATTAATGGATCAACAGGAATTGCAGTAGGGATGGCGACGAATATTCCACCACACAATTTAAATGAAGTTGTGGACGCTATTATTGCAGTGAGTGAAAATCCTGATATTAGTATTTTGGATTTAATGGAAAATTATTTACATGGACCTGATTTCCCTACTGGAGGATATATTTTAGGTAAAAGTGCCATTAAAAAAGCCTATGAAACTGGTAATGGATTAATTGTGATGCGTGCTAAAACTGAAATTGAAGAACATAAAGGAAAACCTCGTATTGTAGTTAATGAAATTCCTTATCAGGTTAATAAAGCAAGATTACATGAAAAGATTTCACAATTAGCTCGTGATAAAGTTGTTGAAGGAATTACAGATGTTCGTGATGAATCAAATAGAGAAGGAATTCGTTTAGTTATTGAGTTAAAGCGAGATGTTCAAGCAGAAGTTGTATTAAATCAGTTATATAAACTTACTTCTTTACAAACAACATTTGGAGTTAACAGTATTGCTTTAGTTAACAATGAGCCTAAAACATTAAATATTAAAGAATTAATTACTTTATATTTAGAACATCAAGAAGAAGTAATTCGTCGTCGTACACAATTTGAATTAAATAAAGCGGAAGCGAGAGCGCATATTTTAGAAGGTTTAAAAATTGCTTTAGACCATATTGACGCTATTATTAATTTAATTCGTTCTAGTCGTACAACAGAAGAAGTACAAAATAGATTGATGGAAGAATTTAATTTATCTGATCGTCAAGCACGTGCTATTCGTGAAATGCAATTACAACGTTTGGCAGGTTTGGAAAGACAAAAGATTGAAGATGAATTAACTGAAATTTTAAAAGTGATTGCTGATTTAAAAGATATTTTAGCTAATCAATCTCGTATTTTAGATATTATTAAAACAGAATTAATTGAAGTGAAAAATAAATATGGTGATGCTCGTCGTACTGAAATTATTCAAGGTACTTTTGATATTGAAGATGAAGATTTAATTCCGGTTGAAGATATTATTATTTCACTTACAAATAATGGTTATGTAAAGAGAATGCCAGTAGATACTTATAAATCTCAAAATAGAGGTGGTCGTGGTATCAAAGGTATGGCAACGAACAATGATGACATTGTAAGTAGTTTAATTCATATGTCTACGCATGATGATTTATTATTCTTTACTAATAAAGGTAAGGTATATCGTTTAAAAGGATATAATATTCCTGAATTTGGTAGAACAGCTAAAGGATTACCGGTTGTTAATTTATTGAATTTAGATAAAGATGAAAGTGTTAAATCAATGATTAACATTGATAAAAAGGATATTCAAGAACAACCAGAACAATATTTATTCTTTGTTACAGAAAAAGGTTTAGTAAAACGTGTCGCTATTGATGAGTTTGAAAATATTAGACAAACTGGTAAGATTGCGATCAAGTTAAAAGAAGAGGATCAATTAGTTAATGTTAAATTAACTCAAGGTCATGATGAAGTTCTTATTGCAGCAAGTAATGGAAAACTTGTTCGTTTTAATGAAGAAAATGTAAGACCAATGGGTAGAAGTGCCAGTGGAGTTAGAGGAATCAATGTTGATGGTTCTAAAGTTATTGGTATGACAACTGATAAAGAAGGAAAACTTATCATGGTTGTTACAGAAAAAGGATATGGTAAGATGTCACCAATAGATGAATATCGTTTATCTAACCGTGGTGGTAAAGGTGTTAAAACAATTAATGTTACTGAACGTAATGGTGATATTGTCGCTATTAGAGCTGTTAATGGTGATGAAGATTTATTAATTATTACTAATGATGGTATTGTCATTCGTTTACCAATGGAACAAGTTAAAACAGCAGGACGTGCTACTCAAGGGGTACGTTTAATTAAAGTTCATGATAGTCAAGTCTCTTCGGTAGAAGTTGTAGAAAAAACGAAAGAAGGTGAAGAAGAAGCTTAAGCTTCTTCTTTGTTTATGAATGATTATGATGATATTTTAAATCGTCTATCTCATTCTCGTTTTAGAAGTTCATTTCATTTAAAACCTAAAGATAAACAATATGTTATTGATAAAGGCTATGATGTGATTGAAAGTCATGCTCATGATTTTATTGCTAAAAGATTAGCACCGGCAGTTATTAAAAATGATGGTAAACAGACACCAATGAAAAACCATCCAGTTTTTATAGCTCAACATGCAACAGCATGTTGTTGCCGACAGTGTTTGATGAAATGGCATCATATTCCTTCAGGTGTTCAATTAACATCTCATCAACAAGATATGATTGTTGGACTGATTATGGAATGGATCAAGAGAGAAATGAGATAAATAATTGAATAAAGATAGTGGTTGATGTATAATTTAGTTCGTATTAGTAACAATAAAGGGAGATAATTATGATTGATATTGCATTAATTAGAGAAAATCCTACGCTTGTTAAAGAAAACATGAGAAAGAAATTTCAAGAAGATCGCGTAGAATTAGTTGATGAAGCTTATAAATTAGATAGAGAATATCGAGAAGTTCTTACTAAAGCAAGTGATATTAGAAGTATGCGTAATAAGTTATCAAAAGAAATTGGTGCTTTTATGCGTGAAGGTAATAAGGAAGCAGCAGAAGAAAATAAAAGAAAAGTAACTTCTATGGCTGATGAATTAAAAGATTTAGAAGCTAAAGAAGAACAATATGGAAAAGAATTAAAAGAAGTTATGATGAAGATTCCTAACATTATTGATGATTCAGTTCCTATTGGTAAAGATGATAGTGAAAACGTAGAAATTCAAAAATATGGTGATCCTGTTGTACCAGAATATGAAATTCCATATCATGCTGATATTATTGCTCGTTTTAATGGATTAGATAAAGATGCTTCTGGTAGAACAAGTGGTAATGGATTCTACTATTTAATGGGAGATATTGCTCGTTTATCATCAGCAATGTTATCTTATGCAAGAGATTTTATGATTGATAAAGGATTTACTTACTGTATTCCTCCATTTATGATTCGTAGTGATGTTGTCACTGGAGTCATGTCTTTTGAAGAAATGGATGCCATGATGTATAAAATCGAAGGAGAAGATTTATACTTAATTGGTACAAGTGAACATAGTATGATAGGTAAATTTAAAGGACAAATCGTAGAAGAAAAAGATTTACCAATTACTATGACTTCTTATTCTCCTTGCTTTAGAAAAGAAGTTGGTGCTCATGGTATTGAAGAACGTGGTATTTATCGTGTTCATCAATTTGAAAAACAAGAAATGGTTGTTTTATGTAAACCAGAAGAAGCAATGGAATGGTATGATAAAATGTGGTCTTACACTGTAGAATTATTTAGAAGCATGGATATTCCAGTAAGAACACTTGAATGTTGTTCTGGTGATTTAGCTGATTTAAAAGTTAAATCTTGTGATGTTGAAGCATGGTCACCACGTCAACAAAAATACTTTGAAGTTGGATCATGTTCAACTTTAGGTGATGCACAAGCTAGACGTTTAGGTATTCGTGCCAAAGGTGAAAATGGTAATTATTATGTATCTACTTTAAATAATACTGTACTAGCAAGTACACGAGCAGTCATTGCTTTTATTGAAAATAATTATAATGAAGATGGTTCTATTAATATTCCTAAACCATTACAAATGTATATGGGTGGAAAAGAAAAATTAGTACCTGTTAAATAATACGTATCTTCGATACGTATTTTTTATGGAGGAAAATATGGAATTATTTGTAAGTGAAGCAGAAGTAGAAGATGCAGATATGTTAATTGATTACTTTAATCAAGTAGGTGGAGAAAGTGATTTTTTAACTTATGGATTAAATGAGTGTAAGATGAATGTTTTATCAGAGATGGAACTTATAGAAGAAATGCATGAACAAGAACAATCTTGTTTATTTCTTGGTTTTATTGATGACGAACTTGTATCAGTAGCTTCTTTAATAGGTGAAACACAAACAAGAATGAGTCATACTTGTGAGCTAGGGATCTCTGTTAAAAAAGATTATTGGCATATGTCGATAGGGTCTTCAATGATGGAAGAATTAATTTTATATGCTAAGGAGCATCAAATAGATGTTATCTATTTAGAAGTAAGAAGTGATAATATGTCAGCTATGGGATTATATAAAAAATTTGGTTTTATAGAAACTGGGAAGATGCCAAAACGTTTTAAGATAGATAATCATTATTATGATGCTACAATGATGGCTTTAACTCTTTAATAAAATATATTGCTTAATTATCTAAAATAAGATATAATCATAATTGCCATTACAATAGGCGGCTTCGAACCATGTCAGGACCGGAAGGCAGCAGCATTAAGAATCACCGTCTATGTGTAGTGGCTTTTTTTAAGGAGAAAAAAGAATGAATGATGAATATTATATGCAAAAAGCTTATCATGAAGCATTAAAGGCTTTAAAAATAGATGAAGTACCTGTTGGGGCAGTGATTGTTAGAGATGGTAAAATTATTGCGAGAGGTCATAATCAAAGGGAATCTAAAAATATGGCTACAGCTCATGCTGAAACAATTGCTATTCAAAAGGCTTGTCGTAAATTAAATTCATGGCGTTTAGATGATTGTACGCTTTATACGACATTGGAACCTTGTTTGATGTGTACTGGGGTCATTATTCAAAGTCGTATTCAAAGAGTTGTATATGGTGCCCATGATACAAGATGGTTAGCTTTTGATAAAATCATTCATAGTCAATATCCTGTAAATCATATTCCTATGGTAACAAAGGATATTTTAATTGATCAATGTTCTAAAATTATAAAAGATTATTTTAAACAAAAACGATAGGATAACTATCGTTTTTAATGTATAATAAAGGGGATTGGAGTGGATTGATTATGGCATATAAAGCGTTATATCGTACTTATCGTCCGCAAAGTTTTGAAGACTTAGCAGGACAAGATCATGTAAAAAAGACCTTACAAAATGCAATAAAAGAAGGGAAAATTGCGCATGCTTATTTATTTGCTGGACCTCGTGGTACAGGGAAGACAACTGTTGCAAAAATATTTGCTAAAGCAATCAATTGTAATGGAGATCATGTGCCATGTAATCAATGTGATAGTTGTAAAGCTATTACTGCCGGCGAACATCCTGATGTCATTGAAATTGATGCTGCCAGCAATAATGGTGTAGATGAAGTAAGAGATTTAATTGATAAAGTTAAATATGCACCGATAAGTGCTAAATATAAAGTTTATATTATTGATGAAGTTCATATGATGTCACCAGGAGCTTTTAATGCTTTACTAAAGACATTAGAAGAACCACCTGCTCATATTGTTTTTATTCTAGCAACAACTGAACCTCATAAAATACTACCAACAATTATTTCTCGTTGTCAAAGATTTGATTTTAAAAGGGTAGAAGATCAAGATATTGAACAACGATTGACTTATGTATTACAATCAGAAAATAAACATTTTGAACCTGAAGCATTAGAGATTATTGCTCAATTAGCTGATGGAGGAATGCGTGATGCATTAAGTATTCTAGAACAATGTTTAGCTTTTAATGATGATTTAACAGTAGCCAATATTAATCAAGTTTATGGTTTATTATCTATTCAAGATAAGATTAAATTTATTAAATTATTATTAAATAAAGACATGAAAGCTGTATTAGAGTCATTAGATACAATGATGTCAGCCAGCATTGATATGAAACGTCTTACATTTGATTTGATAGATATTTTAAAAGATATTATTATTTATAAAAATACTCAATCAGTAGATGTTTTATTTGTTTTACGTCAAAGTCATTTAGATTCGATTATTCCTTATATTTTAGTAGATGAAGCTTTTGATATGATTCAAATATTTATTGAAGCAAGTGAGCATTATAATCAATCAACAAATGCGCATACATACTTTGAACTTGCAGTATTAAAAATATGTAATCATATAAAAGAAGATCATAAAATCCAAAATGAGGAAGTTATTCAACCAATAAATACGCAAAATAAACCTGTAATTGATGATCAAGAAGTCATCAATACTCAACCAGTAGAATCTGCTTTACATAGTCATAGTTATGAAAAATTAGATATTGAAGAAGTTATGAGTGAATCAGTACAACCTGTACAAGTTCAAGAAACAATAAAACAACCTGTTGTAGAAGAAATAATCGAAGATAATATTGAGGAACCACAAGAAGATGATCATGAAGAAAATATTGATCATATAGAAGTTTCATTTGATGATATATTAAATATTTTAGTTCAAGCAAAAAGAACAGTTTTAAATGATATTCAAGATCGTTGGCAAGTTATAAGCAAGTATCGTTATAATTTAAATACTGCTAAATTTGCGACAATGTTATGTGATGGAAAACCAGTAGCAGCAGGAGAAAATGCATTTATTTTAACGTTTAAACATCTTCCAGATGTTAATAATGTTAATTATTCAGATAATTATCATTTATTAAAACAATTTTTAAAGGAAGTGTTAGGTCAAGAATTTGATTTTATAGCGGTTTTAGAAGATGATTGGCCACAAATGAGAAATAAGTTCATCGAATTAAATAGAAGTGGTCAATTACCAAAACCACAAGCTATTATTTTACATCATATTAAAGAATATCAAGAACCTAAACCTCAATTAACAGATGCCCAAAAATTGGCTATTGAGATGTTTGGCAAAGATATTGTAGAAATAGAAGAATAGGAGGAAAGTATGAATTATCCTAAAGCTTTTGATGATTTGGTTGAATGTTTTAAAAGATTACCAGGAATTGGTGGAAAAAGTGCAGAACGTTTAGCTTATCATGTTTTATCAATGGACAAAGAACATGTACAAGAATTTGCTTCTGTATTATCAACTTTTCAAGATAAAATTCATTATTGTAAGATATGTGGACATATATGTGAAGGTGATACTTGTGATATTTGTAATGATCCAACAAGAGATCATTCAACTATCTGTGTTGTCGAATCGCCTAAAGATGTTTTTGCAATGGAAAAAGTAAAAGAATATCATGGTCTTTATCATGTTTTACATGGCACTATTTCTATTATTGATGGTAAAACGATGGATGATTTAAATATTCAATCTTTATTTAATCGTTTAGATGATCAAATAAAGGAAGTCATTATTGCAACGAATCCTACCCGTGAGGGGGAAACAACAGCTTTATTTTTAAGTAAATTATTAAATAAAAAGAATATTACGACAAGTCGTATTGCTAATGGATTACCAATAGGAAGTAATATTGATTATGCTGATGAGCTAACTTTGTTAAAATCATTAGAAGGAAGAAAAAAAATGTAAACATCTCATATAGTTATATGGGGTGTTTTTTATTAAATTAATAAAGAGAATCATGTTATCTTTATTATTAGTAATCATTACTAATAATATATTTTCAACCATTCATTTTCCATTTATTTTATGTTTCATTTTTTTCTTTATTTTTGGTATATATGGATTGATAATTTTTGTTATCATCACTATCATGAGATAATTAGACTTTATGTTCTATTTTAGATATAATATTGAATTAGAGGTGAGATTGTAATGAAGGGAAAATTTATAACATTAGAAGGTCCTGAAGGTAGTGGAAAGACAACAGCATGTCAAAATGTTGCGGAAATATTAAAACAACAAGGATATAAGGTTTTAATGACAAGAGAACCTGGCGGTGTTGATATTGCAGAACAAATTAGAAATATTATTTTAGATAAAAATAATACGAAAATGGATTATAAAACAGAAGCTTTACTGTATGCTGCAGCGAGAAGACAACATCTTGTTGAAAAAGTATTACCAGCTTTAAAAGATGGATATATTGTTTTATGTGATCGTTTTGTAGATAGTTCACTTGCATATCAAGGTGTTGCTAGAAATTTAGGAATAGATGAAGTATACCAAATGAATTTATTTGCAATTAATGATGTCATGCCAGATAAAACTATATTTTTTGATATTAATTATTTAGATGGATTAAAACGTATTCAAGATAATCAAAGAGAAACAAATCGTTTAGATTTGGAATCTACACAATTTCATAAACAGGTATATGAAGGCTATTTAGAAATCTGTGATAAATATCCTGATCGTATTGTTAAGATTGATGCGAGTTTATCACGTAATGAAGTGACACATCAATTATTAGAGGAAATTAATAAAATCTTATGATAAAAGATTATTTAATTGAAAATCAACCCATTTTTTATCAAATAATTAAAAATCAATTTGAAAACAATAAAATTCCCCATGCTTTTATTTTATCAGGCAACAATACTGAAAAAGCATTACAATTTCTAGCCATGTCTTTTATTTGTGATCAAAAACTTGCTTGCGAGCAATGTGTTGATTGTCAAAAAGTTTTGAATCATAAATATGCGGATATGATCGTATTTGATGGTTTAGAGTCTTCAATCAAAAAAACAAATATCGAATACATACAAGAAACTTTTAATAAAACATCTTTAGAAGGGAAAAATAAATTATATATATTAAAAAATATTGAATACTCATCTAAAGAAGCTATGAATACATTGTTAAAAATGTTAGAAGAACCAACACCAGGTATATATTCTATTTTTACAACAAAAAATATGAATAAGGTTTTACCAACAATTCGCTCACGATGTGAAGTGATTGAACTTAAACCTGATAGTCAATTAGAATTTATCAATCGACTCATTGAAAAAGGTATTGATCAAGAAAAAGCAAATATCTTATCTGATTTAAATAGAGATGTAGATGCTATTGACCAGTATGATGATGAAAAACTCGATTATATTATTTTACAAGTGATTAATTTTGTTGAAGATTTATTTACTAAAAGAGAAAATCTTATTATTAATACACAAACTAATCTTTTAAAGACATATAAAGATAAGGAAAGTATAAAATTATTTTTACGTTTATTAACGCTTGCGTTAAAAGATATGTTTCACGTGAAACATAATCAAGAATTTATATATTATGTTAATCATATAGATTTATTTAAGTCGCTAGAATTTGACAATGATGATATAATTAAGAAGATTGAATTAGTATTAGAAACTTTGTATCTTATAGATACAAATGCAAATATTCCATTACTTATGGATAGTATGATGTTTAGATTATAGAAAGGATATGCATATGGCTGAAAAAAAACTAGCAAGTGTAAAATTTAAGAACGCTGGTAAAGTATATTATTTCTCTACTGATCTATTATTAGATAAAGGTGAAAATGTAGTTGTTGAAACTGCTAGAGGTCTTGAGTTAGGGGAAATATCTCAAGAATTAAAAGATTTATCAGAGTTCGATTTAGATACAGAACTTAAACATATTTTAAGAAAAGCAACAAAAAGAGATATTGATAATTTTGAAAAAAACTTAATTGATGCTCAAAAAGCATTAGAAACATGTAAAGAAATCGTTTCTCGTTATGATATTAACATGCAATTAACTAAATGCGAATATACGTTAGATAAGGCTAAGATTATCTTTATGTATACATCAGACGATCGAGTTGACTTCAGAGAATTACTTAAAGAATTAGCTACTGTATTTAGATGTCGTATTGAGTTAAGACAAATTGGTCCCCGAGATAAGGCTAAGGTTGTTGGTGGAATTGGTACATGTGGTTTACCACTTTGTTGTTCAACAATGCTTGGCGAATTTAATGGTGTTTCTATTAACATGGCAAAAAATCAAATGCTTGCGATTAATATTGATAAAATATCAGGTGCTTGTGGTAGATTATTATGTTGTTTAAAATATGAGGATGATATTTATACTCAAGAAAAGAAAAGATTTCCTAAAATTGGATCAAAAGTGAAATATGAAGGAAATGATGTTAAAGTATTAGGACTTAATGTTATTAGTGATTTAGTAAAGATTGATTCAAAAAATGGAGTTATCTTTGTTAGTTTAGATGAGATTACATTTGATAAAAATAATAATCATAACAATAATCATCATGTACATAAAGGTAAAAAAAATGAACGATAATGAAATACTTAATTATTTATTAGCACATAAAGATCTTAAGATTATCCAAAGAAAGGACATGTTCCATTTTTCTTTGGATACTGTTTTACTTGCAAACTTCTGTACAATTAATAAAGATGTAAAGGAAATTGTTGACTTTGGTACTAACAATGCTGCAATTCCTTTATTGTTATCAAAAAGAACTCATAAACACATAACAGGAATCGAAATACAAGAAGAAGCAGCAGATTTAGCTAAAAAAAATGTATCAATGAATCAACTAAATGACCAAATTGAAATCATTCATGATGATATAGCAAATCATGTTATTGATTGTAATACAAAAGCTCAATTAGTTGTTTGTAATCCACCATTTTTTAGAGTTGATGAGGATAGTAATTTAAACGAAAATGAATATCTAACAATTGCAAGACATGAAATCAAAATTGATCTTGAAGGTATTATAAAAAGTGCTGCACGAATATTAGATAACAAGGGACGTTTGGCAATGGTTCATCGACCAGATCGCATGATTGAAATATTGAATCTTATGCAAAAGTATGATATTGAGCCTAAAAGAATACGTTTTGTATATCCTAAAGTAAATAGAGATTCTCATGTACTTTTAGTTGAAGGAATGTTTAAAGGTAAAAAAGGAATAAAAATAGAACCACCTTTATATGCTCATAATGACGATGGAAGTTACAGTAATGAAGTAAGAAAAATGTTTGGAGAGATTATTGATGAATAGACAAAAAAGTTTTGAAAACAATTTATCTACATTATATATTGTTGCTACACCAATAGGTAATCTAGATGAAATGACAATCAGATCATTAAAAATATTAGAAGAAGTCAATTATATTGCTGCAGAAGATACACGTAATACTATTAAGTTGCTTAATCATTTTAATATTTCAACAAAACTTATTTCTCATCATGAACACAATATAGAGAAGTCAATACCTAAATTAATTTCATTATTAAAAGAAGGTAACGATATAGCTTTGGTAAGTGATGCAGGATATCCAGCTATTTCTGATCCTGGATATGAGTTGGTTAAAGCTTGCATTAACGAAAACATTAATGTAGTACCAATCAGTGGTGCTAATGCATGTTTAGATGCTTTGGTAGTTTCAGGTATTACGCCACAACCGTTTATGTTTTATGGATTCTTAGATCATTTAGACAAGAAAAAAAAGAAAGAATTAGAAAGTTTAAAAAATTATAAAGAAACAATCGTATATTATGAATCACCACATAGAATTAAAAAGACATTAAATTTAATGCATAAAATTTTAGGAGATAGACATATTTCATTATGTAGAGAACTAACTAAGAAACATGAAGAAATTATTCGTGGAACAATCTCAGAAGTATTAGAAATTGTAGATGAATTAAAAGGTGAAATGGTAATTGTTGTTGAAGGAAATAATGAACAAGAAGAAGTCATTGAATTTGAGACAACAATTAAAGAAGATGTTGATATGTATATTGAAAAGGGTATGTCAACAAAAGATGCAATCAAGGAAGTTGCAAAACAAAGAAGTCTAAATAAAAATGCTGTTTACAAAGAATATCATCAATAATGTTTCACGTGAAACATTATTGGTTAAAATAATAGTGTTAACAAGCATAAAGTTGACTTTTAAATTAGAGTTTGATAAAGTTTAATAGTATGAAAAATGCAAAGATTGGAAAATGATAAAGTAATACTTTTTAGAGAACTAGTGGTTGGTGAAAACTAGTAGTTAGCTTTATGTGATGGGCCATGAGCAGTTATCCTGAATAGTTAAGGATAAACGTTAACTGCGTTAAAGTTTTGAGTGACATACATTGTATTGTATGTAAAAAAGGTGGTACCGCGATTATTCGTCCTTTTACAGAAGGACGATTTTTTTATTGGGAGGAAAGTATGAAAGAAAAAAAAGATTTTTATTTAACAACTGCAATTACTTATACATCAGGTAAACCTCATATTGGAAATACATATGAAATTATTTTAGCTGATGCAATAGCGAGATTTAAAAGACAAGAAGGTTACAATGTTTATTTTCAAACTGGTACAGATGAACATGGACAAAAAATTGAAATTAAGGCCAATGAAGCAGGAATTGAACCTAAAGCTTATGTTGATAAAGTAGCTGGTGAAGTAAAACGTATTTGGGATATGATGGATACAACATATGATCGTTTTATGCGTACAACTGATGAATATCATGAAAAACAAGTTCAAAAGATTTTTAAAAAATTATATGATCAAGGTGATATTTATTTAGGACATTATGAAGGTAAATATTGTACAGCATGTGAATCATTTTTCACAGAATCACAATTAGTAGATGGTAAATGTCCTGATTGTGGTGGACCGGTACATGATGCAAAAGAAGAAGCTTATTTCTTTAAATTATCCAAATATCAAGATCGTTTAATTAAACATATTGAAGAACATCCAGAATTTATTCAACCTGTATCAAGAAAAAATGAAATGATGAATAACTTCTTAAAACCAGGTTTACAAGATTTATGTGTATCTCGTACATCATTTAAATGGTCTATTCCAGTTGACTTTGATCCAAAACATGTTGTGTATGTATGGATTGATGCCTTAACAAACTATATTACAGGATTAGGTTATGACGTTGATGGAAATCATGGTGACTTATATAAAAAGTATTGGCCTGCAGATTTACATTTAATTGGTAAAGATATTGTTAGATTCCATACAATTTACTGGCCAATTATGTTAATGGCATTAGATATTCCTTTACCAAAACAAGTATTTGGTCATCCTTGGTTATTACAAGGTGAAAGTAAAATGTCTAAATCAAAAGGTAATGTTATTTATGCTGATGACTTAGTTGATTTATTTGGTGTAGATGCAGTTAGATATTATGTATTACATGAAATTCCATATGATAATGATGGAAGTATTACATGGGATTTATTAGTAGAAAGAATTAATAGTGATTTAGCTAATGTATTAGGTAACTTAGTTAATCGTACAATAGCTATGTCTAATAAATATTTTGGGGGTATTGTTGAAAATAAAAACGTATCTGAAGATGTTGATCAAGAATTAAAAGATCTAGCACTAGCAATGCCAGCAAAAGCCATTGAAAAAATGGATGAATATAAAGCATCAAATGCATTAGATGAAATCTTTAATTTATTAAGAAGAACAAATAAATACATTGACGAAACTATGCCATGGGCATTAGCTAAAGATGAAACTAAAAAAGATCGTTTAGCTACAGTTTTATATAACTTAATTGAAGCTATTCGTTTTAGTGCAGTTATGTTAGTTCCATATATTCCATCTACAGCTCAAAAAATCTTAGATCAAATTAATACAGATGCTAGAGATTTTGATAGTTTAAAAGAATTTGGTGTATATAAATCTGGTACTAAAGTAGTTGAAAAACCAAAAATGTTATTTGCAAGATTGGATCCTAAAGAAATTGCTAAAAAAGTATCTGAAATAGAAGCTAAACAAAAAGCATCTATTAAAAAAGCAAAAGAAAAATTAGAAACAAAAGAAGAAATTACAATCGATGATTTCTCTAAAATAGAATTAAAAGTAGGAACAGTATTAAAATGTGAAAAACATCCTAATGCTGATAAATTATTAGTAAGTCAAATTGATATTGGTGAAGATCAACCAAGACAAATTGTAAGTGGTATTGCTGAACTATACAAACCAGAAGAATTTGTAGAAAGAAAAGTTGTAGTAGTATCTAATTTAAAACCTGCAAAAATTAGAGGTGTAGAATCTCAAGGTATGATTCTTGCAGGTGGAGATAAAAAAGTATTAGGTGTATTAGATGCTGGAGACTTACCTAACGGTACAACAATTAGATAGTAAAAAGAACGCATGAAACCATGCGTTTTTTTAATTATGACTATATTTTTAAAAAGATATATATTATAATAGGCAAGTACAAAGTAAAATTGAATAATATTTATAGGTTTCAATATATTTACACTATCTTGAATTAAGAAGGAATCAGGTGAAATACCTGAACGGTCCCGCCGCCGTAATGTGGAGAATAAGCAAAAGTCACTGGAAAACTGGGAAGACGCTTAAACAATGAAACAGAGTCGGAATACTTGCCTATATCTAAGGATACACTTTACGGAGTATAAAGTAGTTCTTCTAGATTTTAACTAGGATAACTATGCCTAGTTTTTTATTTAGAAGTTATTTAATTTGAAAGGGGAAAGAACATGAAAATGAAAAAAATTATTTGCAGTCTTATGATATCTGTACTATGTTTTATGACTGCAATATCTGGTGTATCAGCAGCAAATACATATGATACAAACAAATTGTTAGATGCAGCAGATAAAGTAAAAGCTTATTATAAGAAAAATGGTTTAACAAAATATAGTACTTATGAATATTATGGGCAAACTTATAATAATTTAGGAGATTATCTCAATGATATGATTGCTTATGAAGCTTTAGGTGGAGAAGTAGAAGATGATTTTGATATTTCTGATTTTGAATCAAATTTAAATGGGAATATATCAACTGTAAATGCACTTGCCAAAGAAATCATTGTTGCAAAATTATTAAAGAAAGATCCTACAAATTTAACTATTAATGGTTCATCAGTAAATTTAGTAAATGAATTAGAAAGCAAAATAGATGATAAGGGATGTTTTGGTAAAAAGTTAGGAAGCAACATTGATATTTGGGGATTACTTGCTTTAGAATCAGTTTCATCATCTAAAGTCCAATTAGTTGCAAACCATATCGCCTCAGATATTAATGAAGATGGTGGATTTTGGAATTTTGACTACTATGATTCAACTAAAAAGAATTCAGGATGTGATGTTACTGGTTGGGGTATTGAAGCTTTAAGTATTGCAGGGAAAAAACAATATTCTTCAACTATTCAAAAAGCAATTGGATATTTAAAAGAACAACAAAATGATGTAGGATTTCCTGATTATGGATCAGTTAACCCAGATAGTCAAGCTTGTGCAATTGAAGGATTATCTGTATATAATAGAGATGACTTATTAAATGGTTTATACAATAAAAATAATTCAAATCAAATTGATGTTTTATTAAATTATCAAAATACTGATACAGGATCATTTTGGTACAATAATGCAGGAGAAGAAAATAGATATGCTACTCAAGATGCTGCAAGAGCAATGGGTACTATTATTAACGGTAGCGTAATTTATAAAGCAATCGGTTATGGAAATCCTGATTCAACATTAACAAGAGTAGAAGTTAAACCTGCTCAAACTCCAACTCAAACAGAAAATAAAAACGATAGTCAATCACCAAAAAAAGATCAAACAGCTACTGCTGTAAAAACTGGAGATAATACAAGTGTTACTGTATTTGTTTCATTATCTATGATTTCAGCAGGATTATTCTTAGTATTAAGAAAAGAAAATGAAAAAGCTTGTTAATAAATTTAAAGCATTATATTTAAGTAAAAGAATTGTAATAATTTTTATTACAATTTCTTTTGTTTTTATAGGTGGTTTTTCATTTTACAATGGAATCACAGGAAATTATCAAAATCAATCGATAGTACAAAAAGATACTATAAGTCAAAAGAATACTAAGAAAAAGAAAGAAAAAAAAGAAGATACTAATCAACAAGAAAATGAGGAGAGTAAAAATGTAGATTCTCAAAGTAATGTTGTTAGTAACGAGGCTAATCAAAGTACTTCCAAAAGTACAACATCATCATCAAGTAATAAAAGTAATGAAGCAAACAAATCGAGTCATAGTGAAACCAGTACATCACAAAATAACCAAGTACAATCTGGAAGTCAATCAACAAACAATAATCAATCAAATCATCAGTCAACATCTCAAACCCCAAATGAAGAAGCAATAAATGTGAGCATTCAAGTTTATGGAATGGGAAACTTAATGATGAGTGGAAATGTTAATGTTGAAAAAGGAACAAGTGTTTATGATGTTTTGACTAAAGTTGCATCACAAAATGGACTAGGTGTTTACGGAAGTAAAATATATGTAAAAGGTATTGGCGATTTATTCGAAAAACAACATGGTAATATGTCGGGATGGATGTATAGTGTTAATGGAGTATTTCCCAATAAATCATGTGGTTATTATAGTTTAGAAAATAATGATAAAATTGTATGGCGCTATGTCAATTATAATTAAAGGAATAAAAAATGAATTCAGATAAAGTAAAGGAAATAAGTTTAATAGGAATATTAGCAGCAGTGAATATTGCTTCAAGAATATATCTTCAAGCATTACCGAACATTAAACCAGTAACATCCATTATTATTATTTCTGTTATGTTATTTGGTTTATCTTTTGGAGTAAAATTAAGTATAGTGACGACAGTTGTTTCTAATTTGTTTTTAGGAATGGGAACATGGACGTTCTTTCAAATACTTGCATGGGTTGTTATTTGTTTAATAACGCAAATTTTATTAGATTTTTTAAAGAAAATAAATAAGGAACCGAAAGTGTTCCCTATGGCGATATTTTCATTTTTTATGGGTTATGCATTTGGAATAGTTGTTTCATTAGAACAGCTTATGTTAGGTGGTCCAGCTTTATATATTGTTTATTATACAGCAGGTCTTTTATTTGATACGTTTCACGCTGTTGGAAATTTCTTCTTCTATTTAATATGTGCCCCTATACTGATGAAGGTATTAAAAAAAGAGTCAGAAAGAATAAAATTAAAACAAGGTTCAATGTGAACCTTGTTATTTTTTTGGAGCTAATTTATCAAGTAAACCAGATTTCTTTAATGCTGGTTGAATAGCTATATATAATAATGAAGCAACGATAACACTAATAATTGCATTTGTTGAAGTTGTGATACCATTCCATGCTGCAAGTGCTTTTGCTGCATCTGCTGGTGCACCAAGAATGACACTGTTATAGAAGTATCCAAATAATGGTTCTCCAACAACATTGAAGAATAAACCAGCAATACTTGAAACAATTACTGCAATATATAATCTTTTTCCTTCTAATTCCTTCACGTGAAACACATGATGAGCAACAAGTCCAGTGACAACCCCAATCATTAATTTTAAAATAATTGTCTTAGGCGCATATGTAACATAAATAGGATCTAGTAAATCCCCAATTCCCATACCAATAGAACCAGCAATTCCACCAGGTACACCACCTACTAATAAGGCAGCTAAAACAACAAAGGTATTTCCTAAATGGAAAGAAGTATAACCCCCAGGTGTTGGAATCTTTATTTGCAAGAATGTAAAACTAATGTAAGCTAAAGCTGCCATTAACCCTACGGTTGCAATCTTTAAAGTTTTATTATTCATTTTTATTTTCCCCCTCTATAAAACTTGAACCTATGTTATCACTATACTGTCATTAAAAAAATAGCCAATTTGCCTAAAAAAT
Source organism: Erysipelatoclostridium sp. AM42-17 (assembly GCF_003480255.1). GTDB lineage: Bacteria > Bacillota_I > Bacilli_A > Erysipelotrichales > Coprobacillaceae > Faecalibacillus. The sequence goes on from NZ_QUIN01000003.1 coordinate 42,931, forward strand.
AATGGACAGTTTATAAAAAACAAAACCTAGACAATAACCCTGGTTTCGTTTTACAATAGATAATGATTAAAGGAACGGTGATAATATGATAGTAAATGAAACAGCAGTAAAACAAATACTTAATGAAGTACAACCAGCAACACTTGTTGCAGCAACAAAATATGTAGATGAAAAAGAAATCGAAAAGTTAGAAGCATTAGGTGTTCAATGTTTTGGAGAAAATAGAGTACAAGCTTTTCTAGATAAATATGAAAAATATCATGGTCAAGGCGATTTTCATTTTATTGGGACATTACAACCTAATAAAGTAAAATACATTATTGATAAAGTTAAGTTAATTCATGCTGTAGATCGTTATTCGTTAATGAAAGAAATTGAAAAACAGGCAGCAAAACATGATTTAGTGATGCCGGTATTAATTCAAGTCAATATTGCTAAAGAAGAAAGTAAACATGGTTTTGAAGTTGAAGAAATAGATGAAGTTTTCCAACAAGTTCAACAGTATAAACATATTGATGTAAAAGGACTCATGATGATGGCACCTAACATTGATGAGACTGAAACAGAAAAGTATTTTGCACAAACACAAGCATTACTTCAAAGATTACAAAAAGATTATCCAATGTATGAACTTAATCAGTTATCAATGGGAATGTCTAATGACTATCATCAAGCATTAAAACATGGAGCAACATATATTCGTATTGGTAGAGCATTATTTAAAGATGAGTAGACAATTTTGTCTACTTTTATTTTGGCTTATTTATTGACATTAAGGAATAAAAAAGTATAATGTTAGCGACCTAACAAAAGGAGAAAAAAATGCATAAAGGTGTCGGATTAGAAATTATGATTCTATCAAGATTAATTGGTAGAAAGTTAAATGGAATTTGTAATCAGCCAAATGAAAAAATATCAGGACCGCAAGGATTAATCCTTGCTTATTTATTGAGTAGTGAAGAAGATGTTTTTCAAAAAGATATTGAAAGAGAATTTGATATTCGTCGTTCAACTGCTACAGGTTTACTTCATTCATTAGAACAACAAGGTTATATTATAAAGGAAGAAGTAAACTATGATGCAAGGTTAAAAAAATTGGTGGTTACGGAAAAAGCGTTATGTATAAGTCAAAGTATTACAGAGAGAAAAAAAGATATCGAATTAAAATTAATTCAAGGATTGAATCCAGAAGAGATTGATTGTTTTTTTAATGTGGTAAATAAGATGAAAAACAATCTCAATAAGGAGGAGAAAAATGGATAAGAAGTATTATATGGGGATTGACGTAGGAAGTACGACAGTCAAGATTTATTTAGAAAATGAACAAGGTGAATGTGTTTTTTCAAAATATATGCGCCACTTTTCTGATGTAAAAGCAACAATTGAAACCTTATTAAAAGAAGTCAAAGACCAATTTGGTGATTTACCAGTTAATGTTGTGATGACTGGATCAGGTGGTTTATCATTATCAAAATACTTAGATGTTGAATTTGTACAAGAAGTGATTGCTTGTACTAAGACAGTAGAAACCTATATTCCTGAATGTGATGTAGCAATTGAATTAGGTGGTGAAGATGCAAAAATTACTTATTTTGAATCTTCATTAGAACAACGTATGAACGGTACATGTGCCGGAGGAACAGGAGCATTCATTGACCAAATGGCATCTTTATTACAAACTGATGCAGGAGGTTTAAATGAATTAGCTAAAGATTATACTCAGATTTATCCAATAGCATCACGTTGTGGGGTTTTCGCTAAAACTGATATACAACCTTTAATTAATGAAGGGGCTAATAAAGAAGATATTGCAATGAGTATTTTCCAAGCTGTTGTCAATCAAACTATTAGTGGTTTAGCTTGTGGAAAACCAATTCGTGGAAAAGTTGCTTTTTTAGGAGGACCATTATATTTCTTAGATCAATTACGTCAACGTTTTATAGATACCTTAAATCTAAAAGATGAAGATATTATTTTCCCTCAAAATTCACAATTATTTGTGGCGATGGGAGCATGTATTTTATCTAAAGAAGATAAAATTAAAACAACATCATTAGCACATCTTGTTACTGAATTAGAAAATCTAAAAGATGGTATTCATGATGAAACTCAAACATTAAAACCATTATTTGAATCTGAAGAAGATAAAAAAGAATTTAGAGAACGTCATTATCATACAAAAGTAAAGAAAAATGATTTAAAAACATATCAAGGTAAAGCTTATTTAGGAATTGATGTAGGATCTACAACATCTAAAGCTGTATTAATTGATGATCAAGGATCAGTCTTATATACTTTCTATTCTTCTAATGAAGGAAACCCTATTCAAGTTGTAGTTAAGATATTAAACGAATTATATGATGTCATGCCTGAGGGTGTTGAACTCGCTTATGCAGGATCAACAGGGTATGGTGAAGCTTTAATTAAAGCAGCATTTAAATTAGATACCAGTGAAGTAGAAACAATTTCTCACTTTACAGCAGCTAAATATTTTAAAGAAGATGTTTCTTTCATTCTTGATATTGGTGGTCAGGATATGAAAGCAATTAAAATAGAAGATGGTATTATTCAAGATATCTTATTAAATGAAGCATGTTCATCAGGATGTGGTTCATTTATCGAAACATTTTCTAAATCATTAGGATATAACGTACAAGATTTTGCTAATCTAGCATTAGAATCAACAGCCCCAATTGACTTAGGATCACGTTGTACGGTATTTATGAATTCTAAAGTAAAACAAGCACAAAAAGAAGGTGCTAAGATAGAAGATATCTCAGCCGGTTTAGCTTATTCAGTTATTAAAAATGCACTATATAAAGTTATTAAATTAAGATCACCAGAAAGTATTGGTCAATCAGTATTAGTTCAAGGGGGAACATTCTATAATGAATCAGTATTACGTGCCTTTGAACAAGAAACAGGTATTCATGCTATTCGTCCTGATATTGCAGGATTAATGGGAGCATTTGGAATTGCTTTACTAGCAAGAGAACGTGATGAAGGAAAAGGCTCAACAATTTTAAATCGCCAACAATTAAATGAATTTACATATGATAGTTCTATTCGTTATTGTCAAAAATGTACTAACCATTGTATGTTAACAGTTTCTACATTTAATGATGGTAGTGAACATATCAGTGGTAATAGATGTGAAAGAGGAGCAAACTTACCTCCAGTATCTAAAAAATTACCAAACTTATATGATTATAAATATCGTCGTATCTTTAACTATCGTTCTTTATCTAATGAAAAGGCATATCGTGGTACGGTAGGTATTCCTAGAGTATTAAATATGTATGAAAACTATCCTTTCTGGCATACATTATTTACTGATTTAGGATTTAGAGTTGTTTTATCTCCTCGTTCAAGTAAAAAGATATATGAAAAAGGAATTGAAACAATTCCTTCAGAAAGTGTATGTTATCCAGCTAAATTAGTTCATGGACATATTGAGTCATTGATTGAAAAAGGAATTAAATACATATTCTATCCATCAGTAGCTTATGAAAGAATAGAAAATATTCATCAAGGAAACCATTATAACTGTCCAGTTGTCACTTCTTATCCTGAAGTTATTAGAAATAACGTAGATCATTTAGAAGAAGATCAAATTATTTTTAGAAATCCATTTATGGATTTAAGTAATAAAAAGACAATGTTTACTAACTTAAAAGATGAATTTAAATCATTCCAAATTAAAGATAGTGAACTAAAAAAAGCAATTGAACATGCTTATCAAGAATTACAACAATGTCGATTAGATATTAGAGAACAAGGAGAAACTGTTTTAAAATATCTAAAAGAAAACAATATGATGGGGGTTGTTTTATCAGGTAGACCTTATCATGTTGACCCAGAAATTAATCATGGTATTGCTGATTTGATTACTGGTGAAGGAATGGCGGTTCTTACAGAAGACAGTGTTTGTCATTTAGATCAAGAACTTGATGAATTGCGTGTTGTAGATCAATGGACATATCACTCAAGAATGTATCATGCAGCTTCATTTGTTTCTACCCAACCACAATTACAATTAATCCAATTAACATCATTTGGATGTGGTTTAGACGCAGTGACTGCTGATCAAGTTGCTGAAATCTTAAATGCTCGTCATAAAATCTATACTTTAATTAAGATTGATGAAGGAAGTAACTTAGGAGCTATTCGTATTCGTATCCGTTCTTTAAAAGCAACAATCTTAAAACAAGAACAAACGGAAACTTTACCACCACGTTATCAGCCAACTAAAGTCCCATTTACAAAAGAAATGAAAGAACAAGGATGGACTATTTTATGTCCTCAAATGTCACCAATTCATTTCCAATTTGTAGAAAAAGCAATGCAAAACAGTGGTTATAATTTAGTTGTCTTACCATCAGTAGATAAAGGTGCTATTGAAGCTGGTTTAAAATATGTAAATAATGATGCATGTTATCCAAGTATTTTAGTAGCTGGACAAATGATGGAAGCATTAACAAGTGGAAAATATGATATCAATAAAACAGCAGTTATTATCTCGCAAACTGGTGGAGGATGTCGTGCTACCAACTATATTGCCTTTATTAGAAAAGCATTAAAAGATGCAGGAATGGAACAAGTTCCGGTTATCAGTGCTAACTTACAAGGAATTGAATCTAACCCAGGATTCAAAATTACATATAGTCTAGCTAAAAAGGTTATTATTGGGGCAATGTATGGTGACTTATTTATGCGTGTTCTTTATCGTGTAAGACCATATGAAGCTAAGAAAAATAGTGCTAATGAATTATATGAATCATGGTTAGAACGTTGTAATCAAAATGTATGTAATGGAAGTTTAAAAGAATTTAAAAAGAATGTTTATCAAATTGTTAAAGAATTTGATGAATTACCTTTATTAGATATTAAAAAACCAAGAGTTGGTTTAGTAGGAGAAATCCTAGTTAAATTCCATCCAACAGCAAATAATCAAATTGTTGATATTATTGAAAGAGAAGGTGGCGAAGCAGTCATGCCAGATTTAATTGACTTCTTCCAATATTGTTTCTATAGTACACAATTTGAACACGAACATTTTAATGCTACTAAAAATGCAGCCCGTTTATGTAACTTTGGTGTTAAAGCTGTTGATTACTTAAGAAAAGATATGATTAAAGCATTGAAGAAATCTAATCGATTTGATCCACCTGCTTCAATTGATCATTTAGCTAAAAAAGCAAATGAAATTGTTTCAATCGGTAACCAAACAGGAGAAGGTTGGTTCTTAACTGGGGAAATGATAGAGTTAATTGAATCAGGAGCACCAAATATTGTATGTATGCAACCATTTGGTTGTCTACCTAACCATGTTACTGGTAAAGGAGCGATTAAGGCTTTACGTAAAAAATATCCTGAAAGTAACATTGTAGCAATTGACTACGATCCAGGTGCAAGTGAAGTTAACCAGTTAAACCGTATTAAACTTATGTTATCAACAGCCTTTAAAAACTTAAATAACGAGAAATAGTCAAAACTATTTCTCTTTTTTTTGCTCATTTATTTCCTTGGAAATATGAATATAGACATAAGTCAATAAATAATATACAATATTTTATAATGAAAAAATTAACGAAGATTCTTTTAAACATAAGGTATACCAAGACTCTTAAATTTTGTCCATTTGTCCAAGTGACAAACTTCAAATTCAATAAATTGTAACTGTATGTAAGGGCTTGTATAGTAAGAATTGTAAAGAGAACAACTACAGAAAGGACAAAGGAAAATGAAAGAAAAAGTACAAAAATTTGGTCGTACATTAAGTGCGATGGTGATGCCAAATATTGCTGTTTTCATTGCTTGGGGTTTAATTGCCTCGTTCTTTATTGCTGATGGATGGTTTCCTAATAAAACACTGGCAGCATTAGTAGAACCAATGAATAAGTTCCTCTTACCAATTCTTATTGCCTATACAGGAGGTCATAATGTCTATGGTCAAAGAGGTGGAATCGTTGGAGCGATTATGGCAATAGGAGTCTTAGTAGGAGCACCTATTCCTATGTTTATTGGAGCCATGATTGCAGGACCATTAGGAGCCTATTTAATGAAAAAAGTAGATGGTGTTTTAAAAGACCATACACCTCAAGGCTTTGAAATGTTAGTCAATAACTTTTCAGCAGGAATCTTAGGATTCATTCTAGCAATAATTGGTTGTCTAGCAATTAACCCAGCATGTATTGCATTGAATGATGTTTTATACTCAGGGGTTCACTTCTTTGTAAAACATGGTTTATTACCACTGTTATCAATTATTGTTGAACCAGCTAAAGTATTATTCTTAAATAATGCAATTAATCATGGAATCTTTTCACCAATTGGAATTCAAGAAGCAGCCGCAACTGGAAAATCAATTTTCTATTTAATAGAATCTAATCCGGGACCTGGTTTAGGAATCTTATTAGCTTATTGTTTCTTTGGTAAAGGATCATCTAAAGCATCCGCTCCAGGAGCAGCTATTATTCATTTCTTCGGTGGAATTCACGAAATCTATTTTCCATATATTTTAATGAATCCATTATTGTTAATTGCTGCGATAGCCGGTGGAGCAACAGGAATCTTAATTAATACAATTTTTAATTCAGGACTTGTTTCGGCAGCATCTCCAGGAAGCATCATTGCTATATTAGGAATGTGTTCATCTGATAGTTATTTAGGTGTGATTATCAGTGTCGTTGCCGCTACAGCCGTATCTTTCTTTGTTGGATCATTTATCTTAAAGATTTCCAAAAGTGAAGATGAAGATTTAGAAGAAGCAAAAGAAAGAATGGAAAGTATGAAAAATAAACCTGAAGAAAAAGTTGCTTATAATCAATTAAGAAAAATTGTTTTCGCCTGTGATGCCGGAATGGGATCAAGTGCTATGGGTGCAACAATCTTAACAAAAAAATTAAAAGCAGCCGGAATTGATGTTGATGTACCACATTATGCTATCAACGATATTCCTCAAGATACAGAAGTCGTTGTAACTCATCAATCATTAGTTGAACGAGTTAACAATTTACTTCCAAATGTTGTTGTATTCCCTATTACTAATTTTATGGGTGGTAGTGAATATGATGAAATTGTAGAAAAGTTAAAATAGGAGGATAAGAATATGTATTCATCTCGACAAGCAAAAATTATCATGTTTTATTTATGCAGGGATGAGTACGTCACTTATCAAGAAATATCAAAAGAATTACAAATCAGCTCAAGAACAATAATGAGAGAATTAAATCAAATCAAGGACTCTTTACAAAAAAATCATTTACAAATTCATTCCTTAAAAGGAAAAGGTATTCGTCTTATTGGTGAGGATGCTGATAAACAAAATTTAATGATGGATATCCAAGGATCAAAAATTGATTACATGGATAAAGAAGAAAGACAAGAACTCTTATCTTTAGAACTATTAAGAAATAAAGAAATCCAAAAACTATTTTATTACAGTAACAAATTTCAAGTATCAGAGGCGACTATATCACATGATTTAGATGATCTTGAAACATTCTTTAAAACATACCACATACAGCTAATTAGAAGACCTGGATATGGAGTTGGTGTCACTGGTGATGAAACGCATATTCGTCAAGCTATTTCAGTTATTATTAATAAAACAGTACAAAGGCAAATTGTTGATATTGACTTTGATCGCTATGATATCGAAGATGTAACAAATAATATTCTTTCAAGCCAGAATAATCCAGGACTTAAAAAACTTATCGACACTCAAATACTAACAAAAATACTCGAAGTCTTTAAAGCACATCATGAAGAATTAGAACTTGATACTATCGCTAAAAGCTCATATATGGGATTACTTATACATCTCATGATTGCAGTCAATAGAATTCAAGAAAATAGGCCAATGAGTGATAATCAAGAAATCTATAATCTTATCAATGATGAAAATGCTTATGCAAAAGCTAAAAAATTAATGACTTATCTATCTCAAGCATTTGATATTACTTTTGAAAAGACGGAATGTGCATTTATTGCTATTCATCTACAAACAGCGAAACCTGCTGTTATTGATCAAGAATCTTCAACAGAAGAATATAGTGATATCATTTATAAAATGCTGATGGTTTTTAATGAAGCAGGCTATAACTTACTATCAGATTATGAATTATATCAAAGTTTAACTGCTCATTTAAAACCAGCCCTTATTCGTTTAGAATACGGTTTACCTATATATAATCCAATGTTAAAAGAAATCAAAGAAAACTTTACTGAAATATTTAACATTACTAAACAAGCCAGTCGTGTTATTGAAAGTACATATCATCATGCTATGAATGATGATGAAATCGGTTATTTAGCCTTACACTTTGCAGCCGGTATTGAAAGATATAAAACTACACATTTAAGACCTATACAAGTGGGTGTTATTTGTAGTAGTGGTATTGGTTTATCATCTTTATTGATTGCAAGAATAAAAAGAATCGTTGATTACAATGTGCATCTTGTTCCATTATCAATCACTGATATTGAAACAAGTCAATGCGAATTATTAATTTCTACATTTGATATTGAAAATACATTATACGTGACGCCTTTGCTTAATCAAAATGATGTCGTTTCTATTTTAAAAGCCATAGAAGAAAAAAGAAAACATAAGCAAGTAAAACAAACAAAAAAAGAAAAATATGACTTATTAGAAATTGCTGAAACAATCAAAAATATAATTCAACAAATGAAACTGATCATTTTAAATGCTAATACAAACAAATATGATCTTATTCTTTCAGGATGTAAGCAAGTTACTCAAAACCCTATACTCATTCAACAAATCTTAAAAAGAGAAGAAAAAGGAAGTAATATTTATCATTCATTTCATTTTGCTTTATTACATACAACAACTTCTCTTGTTAATGATTGTATCGTCCATATTATTCAACCTGACCAACACTATTTCATAAATGAAGAACTTCATGATATTGAAATAGCACTCCTTATGCTTATCCCTGAAAATGGTAAAGAATATCAAAAAAGATTAATGTCATATATATCAGCCCAACTATTAGAAAATGCAGAATTTATAAAACAATTACACGATCATAATGAAAATCAAATAAAAGAAATGTTTAACACATTACTTCAAAACTGGATGTTAGATTATATAAAGGAGGAAGAAAAAATTGGCACATATTAATGTTTACTTTGCCTGCGATGCAGGAATGGGATCAAGTGCCCTAGGAGCAACCCTATTAAAAAAATTTGTTAACCGTGAGATATTTGTTTCCAATTGCTCAGTGTATCATATCCCTTTAAATTGTAATATTGTTATATGTCAAAAAAGCTTACTTCAACAAATAGATAGAAAGTATAGATTTTTAAAGATATATGAAATAGATAATTTTCTTGATGAAAAAAGACTTCAATTTATATCAAAGGAGATTATGGAAATGGTAGATACAAATCAGATTCTAGCAAAAGAATCAATTATTCTTGACTGCTCATCATGTACAAGTGATGAAGCCATTACGGCAGTAGGAAAACTATTAGTAGAAAAAGGATACGTAGAAGAACCTTATATTGAGGGAATGTTAAAAAGAGATCATGATTTAACAACTTATATAGGTAATGATTTAGCTATTCCTCATGGAGAATACGATGTAAAAGATTATGTAAAAACAACAGGTATGGCTGTGATGATTTATCCTGATGGTGTGGAATGGAATGGCAATAAAGCAAGAATCGTTATTGGTATTGCTGCTAATGGTGATGCCCATATGGAAATTCTATCCAATATAGCTTTAAAATTATGTGATATGGATACAGTAAATCAAATTGTAGAATCAAAAGATATTAATTATATCTATGATGTTCTAACAAAGGAATAATAAAATGATTATTACAGTAACTTTAAATCCAGCAATTGATAAAACTGCACAAGTCACAAAAATGGTTTGTAATGGATTAAACCGTTTAGACAATGTGATGTTGGATGTTGGTGGTAAAGGAATTAATGTTTCTAAAGCCATCAAAGAATTAAAAGGAGAATCAATCTGTACTGGATTTGTTGCTGGTGATAATGGTGTTTGGATTGAAAAGAAATTAGATGAATTAGGATTAAAGTATGACTTCAAACATGTTGAAGGAAATACAAGAATGAATCTAAAAGTTTTAGACGAAGATATGAACTTGACAGAGCTAAATGAAATCGGAACAGAAATTAAATCTGATGATTTATTAGCGATGAAAAAACAATTATTAGAAATGACTTTACCGGGAGATATTGTTGTCTTGTCTGGAAGTGTTCCTAAAGGTGTACCTCAAGATATTTATAAAGAATTAACACAGTTATTAAAAGATAAAGGAGCTAAAGTCATTTTAGATGCTGATGGTGATTTATTTACCGCAGGTATTGAAGCAGGACCACATTTAATAAAACCTAATAAATATGAATTATGTAAATACTTTGAATTAAGTGAAGATGTCAATGATGTTGAATTAATCGACCATGCTAAAAAACTATTATACAAAGGTATTGAAATGGTTGTGATTTCACTTGGAGCTGATGGTGCTATCTTCATTACTCATAATGAAGTAGCACGTGTAAAAGGTTTAAAAATTACACCACATTCTTCAGTAGGTGCAGGAGATTCCATGGTTGGTGCATTAGCTTATGGAATTGATCACGATTTTGAATTAGTTCGTTTAATTAAATGGGCAGTAGCTACATCAGCAGGAGCTGTGATGACAAAGGGAACAAAAGCCCCACATATTTCAGTTATTGAAAAATTAGTCAATGAAGTATCTATAGAGTTTAAATAATAAGGAGACAAACATAATGAAAACAAGAGCAGTACGTTTATATGACGTTGATGATATTAGATTAGAAGAATTTGAATTACCAGAAATTAAAGATGATGAAATCTTAGTAAAAGTCGTATCTGACAGTATTTGTATGTCAACATATAAAACTGTAAAACAAGGAGCAAAACATAAACGTGTTCCTAATGATGTTTATGATAATCCAATTATTATTGGTCATGAATTTGCTGGAGATATCGTAAAAGTAGGAAAAAAATGGCAAGATAAATTTAAACCAGGACAAAAATTCGCCCAACAACCTGCCATTCCAGGACAAATGGAATCACCAGGTTATTCTTATAGATGGTGTGGAGGAGATACAGAATATTGTATTTTCCCTAATGATATTATTGAAGCTGGTTGTTTATGGACATTTGAAGGAGATAGCTACTTTGCTGCTTCTGTAGCAGAACCTATGTGTTGTGTTATTTCTGGATTCCACAGTCATTATCATACTGTACCAGGATGTTATGATCATGTTATGGGTACTAAAAAAGATGGTGATATCATTATTTTAGGTGGTTGTGGACCAATGGGATTAGGTGCTGTAAGCTATTCATTAACTTATGAAAATAAACCTAAACGTGTTGTTGTTACAGATATTGATGACGCTAAAATTGCTCGTGCTCGTTCAGTTATTTCGGAAGAATATGCAGCGAGTCATGGTGTAGAATTACATTATGTCAATACAGCAAAAATGGATGATCCAGTTAAAGAATTGATGGCTATAACAGGTGGTAAAGGATATGATGATGTTTATGTTTATGTACCTATTCCAGCAGTATGTGAAATGGGAGATCAATTACTTGCATATGATGGAAACATCAACTTATTTGCTGGACCTACAGATGCTAAGTTTGCTGCACCAATGAATTTATATAATTGTCATTATTCAAGACATCGTATTTTAGGAAGTACCGGTGGAACAATTGATGATATGAAAGAAGCAATTGATAAAGATGCTCAAGGTTTAATTCAAACTGCTGTTATGATTACTCATATTGGTGGTTTAGATGCTGTAGTTGAAACAACAAAGAACTTACCAACTATTCCTGGAGGTAAAAAATTAATTTATACTCATATTAATATGCCTTTAACAGCAATTGCTGATTTTGAAGAATTAGGAAAAACTGATCCTTTATTCAAACAACTTGCTGATGCTGTAAGTAAAACAAATGGTTTATGGAATAGTGAAGCAGAAAAAATCTTATTAAATGCCAAACAATAAAAGGACTCATCAGTCCTTTTTTCATAAACAAAAGTTTAAATTTAAATGAAAATCAAGATTTATATTTACAGGTGATATGATAAAAGAAGACATGATAAAAAGCATAATATAAAGGAGATGGTTTTAAGTTATATGAAAACAATGGAAGATAAATATATGGCACTTTTAAATAAAGAATATCCTACAGATTCTATTATTATTCAAGAAATAATTAAACTAGAATCAATCTTAAATCTTCCTAAGGGAACAGAACATTATATCTCTGACTTACATGGTGAATATGATGCTTTTAAACATTTAATGAATAATTGTTCAGGAGTCATTAAAGAAAAAGTCATTTTTCTTTTTCAAAAAGAAATGAGTAATCAAGAGATTAATGATTTTTGTCAATTAATCTATTATCCAGATCTATATTTACCTAAAAAGGAAACGAATGAATGGTACTGTCAATGTTTATTAAGACTAATTCGACTAGCACGTTATATTACTTCAAAATATACAAGAACAACAATTAGAAATTATCTTCAACAAGATTATGCCGATATTATTGATGAATTAATTCATGCTCAATTAGATGAAATGGATCAAAAATATATTTATCATTTAAAGATTATTAATATGATTATTGAACTTCACCAACAAGATGATTTTATAAAAACAATCATTAAATTAATTAAACACTTTGCCGTCGATAAATTACATATTTTAGGTGATCTTTATGATCGTGGGAAAAATCCTCATAAAATCATTAATGATTTAATAGAGTATAAAAGAGTAGACATTCAATGGGGTAATCATGATATCTTATGGATGGGAGCGTATCTTGGTCAAGAGGCTTGTATTGTAACTGTGGTCAAAAATTGTGTTCATTATCAAAATTTAGCTTTGTTAGAGAGATACTATGGTATTCCCTTAAGAAATTTAATGTTAGAAGCAACGAAGTGTTATCCTCAAAAAGAAACGAATAAAGCTATGGAGCTATATTGTTTAGAATTAATCAAGCAATGTGAATTAAAACTCATTAAGCAATATCCTCATTGGCATATGGAATATCGTATTCAAAACCAAAATCCAGCTCATCTATCACCATCACAAATAGCCATTATTAAAGAATTAAAACATAGTTTTACTCGTAGTATGCCTTTAAAAAAGCATATGGACTTTATCTTTCAAAAAGGTTCGCTTTATTTAAAAACAAATCATAATTTATTATTACATGGTTGTATTCCTTTAGATGAAAATGGACAGCTTTATCAGTATCATCACTTTGATCAAATATTAAAAGGTAAAGCTTATTTTGATTATGTTGATCACTATATTAATGAATGCTATCAAAAGAAACAACAACCAGATTATTTTTGGTATTTATGGTGTGGTCAGTATTCTCCATTATGTGGCAGAAAGATTATCCTAGATCAACCAGGAATAGAATTAAAAAATAGTTATTATCACTATATTGAAGATGAAAAAATATGTCTTACATTATTAAGAGAATTTGGATTATACGGGTCAGATTGTCATATTATTAATGGACATACACCAATCAGGGTAAAAGATGGTGAAAGTCCTTTAAAAGGAAATGGAAGATTAATTATGATTGATGGTGGATTTTGTAAACAAAATCAAAAGAAAACGGGAGTAGCCGGATATACATTAATAAGCAATTCTCATGGAATGCGTTTAAAAACACATCATGTACATGTAGGGTCTTATCGTCATGATGTAGAATATGATTCAATGATTATCTATACAGCTAAAAATCAAGAATATATCAAGGATACAAAGCGTGGATTAGAAATCATAGAACAGATGAATGATTTAAAAAAATTACTCGAATTAAAGCGTCAAAATGAAATATAAGATACCTTGCATTTCTTATTTTAATATCATATAATTAAATTAACGAAGGGGTGTTGTTTATGTGTTTGGGTATTATATTAATGTTGGTGGGAGTAAGCGTAGTTTATATGGGACTACAATATTTCAAATATGCGATGGAAGATTAATAATCTAACGAAAGTTAGATTATTTTTTTTACTTTAAATGTATGTTATGATTAAGACAAATTGTAGGTGATAAAATGAAAAAAATACAAGAAATTGTTGTTGTCGAAGGAAAAACGGATACAGCTACATTAAAACAACTTTTTGATGTAGATACTATTGAAACCCATGGTTTAGCTTTAAGTGATCAAACTTTAGAACTCATTAAAGAAGCAGGAAAAATCAGGGGTGTGATTGTTTTAACTGATCCTGATTTTCCAGGTATGAAAATAAGAAACCAAGTAAGTGAAGTTGTACCTGATTGTAAACATGCATTTGTCGAAAAAAAGGATGCCCGTGGTAAAAAGAAATTAGGTATTGCAGAAGCGAGAAAAGAAGCGATTGTCGAAGCATTAGAAAATGTGGTCACTTTTCACCAACAACAAGAATCTATTACTTGGAAAGAATTCTTATCTTTAGATATTATTGGTGATAGTCAAAGAAGAAAACAAGTTTATCAATTATTTCATTTAGGATATGGAAATGCTAAAACATTATTTAAAAGATTAAACATGGTCGGTATCACAAAACAAGATATACAACATGCGTTAAAAAAGGAGACACAATGAAACCCATAGCAAGTATTTCAACAACTCAATATATATTAGACCACTATCATTTACAGGCTTTAAAAAAATATGGACAGAACTTTTTAATTGATGTCAATGTCGTTGAAAAAATTGTAGCCTGTGGAAATGTTGACCAAAATACTGCCGTGATTGAAGTAGGTCCCGGAATTGGGGCTTTAACTCAAATTTTATCTCAATATGCTGGTCATGTTTATAGTTATGAAATTGATGAAAGATTTAAACCGGTCTATCATGACTTTATTGATCAAGAAAAAGTGGATATTATTTTTGAAGACTTTTTAAGTAGTTCATTAGATAAAATTGAAAAGATAAAAGAGAAATATCCAAGAGTCATCTTAGTAGCTAATTTACCCTATTATATTACAACTCAAATTATTGAAAAAATTGTTTATAGTCAAGTAGCTATTGATGAAATGATTGTGATGGTACAAAAAGAAGTCGCTAAAAAGTATTGTGGTGATTATAAAAGCCCCCTTACCATGATGATTCATTATCGTGGTATGATAGAATACATGTTTACTGTATCAAAAAATGTTTTTATACCTCGACCTCATGTAGATAGTGCCATTATGAAAATATCACTTAATCGTCATTATCATCCTCAATTAAAAGAAGTATTAGATGTCAGTTTTAAACAAAGAAGAAAAACAATCTATAACAATCTAAAACAGCAATATTCACAAGCTCAAGAAATATTAGAAGCGTGTGGAATTAATGAAAAAACAAGAAGTGAACAATTAGAGATCGAAGATTTTATAAAAATCACAGATTATATAAAAGAACATAAAATATAATGGTGATGATATGAAAATTGGTGATCATGTTTGCCGTAAAAAATATGGCAAAGACATCTGTTTTGAAATAGTAGATATTAAAGATGATATTTATTATTTAAGAGGTATTGAATATCGGTTAGTTGCTGACAGTGATGAAAGTGATTTGGAAATAAAAGAGAGTAACGAACCTCATGAAGATATTCAATTAGATAATCCTCGTTGTTTAAAAGGATCAGTATTACACATTGATGGCGATCCTTACTATTTAAAAATGTGTTTAAATAAATATCATGAGTATGGAATACGCGTGATAGGTTATTATTATAAGGAAGAGGAAATAAAAGATCATATCATTCCTTTATTAGAAAAACATAAACCAGATTTATTAGTGATTACAGGTCATGATGCTTTGAAAAAAGATAGTAATCAAAAAGAAAGTCATAATTATCTTCATAGTCAAGATTATGTTCAAGCCATCATGAAAGCAAGAGAATATGAAGATGATAAAGATGCTTTAATTATTTTCGCTGGAGCATGTCAATCATACTATGAACTATTATTAGCGGCTGGAGCGAACTTTGCTTCTTCACCCGCTAGAAAAAATATTCATGCATTAGATCCGGTGGTAGTCATTTGCCAAATCGCAAATGCAAGTGTAAAGGAATATGTAGATTTAGAAAAAATTATAGATAAAACCTCGCATAAACAACTTGGTATAGGTGGTATTGATACTAGAGGCGTGGCGAGAAATTTATATCCGAGGTAACAGTTATGAAAGTAAAAGCATATGCAAAAGTGAATCTAGCTTTAGATGTTGTACGAAAAAGAGAAGATGGTTATCATGATTTAGAAATGATTATGGCACCAATTACTTTACATGATTTAATTTATGTAGATGTCATTAAAGAAGGGATAGAAATTAAATCTAATAGTAAAGTCATGCCCACAGATCAAAGAAACATTATGTATAAAGTCGCTAAACTCATGCAAGAAAGATATCATTTGAAAAAAGGAATTAAAATTTTTGTTTACAAACATATTCCTACTCAAGCAGGATTAGCGGGAGGTAGTGCTGATGGAGCAGCAATTATTAAAGCTATGAATCATTTGTTTAAATTAAATTTATCAATGGAAGAAATGGCTGCTCTAGGTAAAGAAGTAGGGGCTGATATTCCTTTTTGTATTTATGAACAAACAGCTTTTGTAGAAGGAGTAGGTGAAAAATTGCAATTTATTCAAACTCCATTTAATGCACATTTATTATTAGTTAAACCAAAAAAAGGTGTTTCTACTAAAAAAGCATTTAATCAATTAGATTTAAGTCAAGTTGTTCATCAAGATTGTCGTACAATGAAACAAGCGATAGAAAATAAAGATTATCAAGGAGTAATTGATAACTTACAAAATACCCTAGAAGGACCATCAATTAAAATGATTCCTGATATTAAAAAAATAAAAGCAGAAATGATTGAATTAGGTTTTGATGGGTCTTTAATGTCTGGTAGTGGTTCTTGTGTATTTGGACTTACTCAAGATGAAAAAGTATTAGAAGCAGGTTATGAATACTTTAAAGGAAAATACTATTTTGTTAGAAAGACAGATATTCTAAATAAATGACAAAAAGTGAGGCTTTTTGTCATGTTTTATCTTTAATTTATGTAAATATTTTGTTAGAATGTTGACCGTAGAGAGGTGACGCAATGAAAACATATGCAGTCGTTATGGCAGCCGGAAAAGGAACAAGAATGAAATCCGACAAGCCTAAAGTTGTTCATGAAGTTTTATATAAACCCATGATTTGTCATATTGTTGATGAATTAAAAGGTTTAGGCGTAGATGGTATCTACGTTATTGTAGGACATAAAGCGCAAGAAGTTGAAAAATTAGTTGATGGCGTTGAGTTTGTTTTACAAAAAGAACAGTTAGGAACTGGTCATGCTTTAATGCAAGCAAGGAGTGTTTTAGGTGATAAAGAGGGTACAACTATTGTTTTAAATGGAGATGCACCACTTATTACTAAAGAAACATTAAAGGGGTTAATTCAATATCACAATGATCATCATTTACAAGGTACAGTAATGACATGTGATTGTGATCTTGATAAGAAATTTGGTCGTATTATTAAAGAAAACGATCAAGTAACAGGAATTGTTGAATACAAAGATTGTTCACCAGAACAAATTCAAATTAAAGAAATGAATGTTGGTGAATATTGTTTTGACAACCAAGCATTATTCAAAGCATTAGAAAAAGTAACCAATGATAATGCCCAAAATGAATATTATATTACAGATGTATTAAAAATTATGAATGATGATCATTTAAATGTAGGTGGTTATAAAATTGCTGATTTAGCTGAAGTAGGTGGTATTAATGACCGCGTAGAACTTGCTGAAGCAACAAAACAATTACAACTTAAAGTCAATAAAAAACATTTACTAAATGGTGTTAACATCATTGATATTAATAATACTTATATTGGTGTTGATGTTGAAATCGGACCTGATACAACAATCGAACCAGGATGTATCATTAAAGGAAAAACAACAATTGGTAGTCATTGTCATATTGGACCATATTGTGAATTTGATAATGTAGAAATCAAAGATCATGTAGAAATTAAATTCTCAGTTATCGCTGATTCAATTATTGAAAATGGTGTTGATATTGGACCATATGCAAGACTTAGAAATCATTGTCATATCTTAGAAAATGTTCATATGGGTAACTTTGTAGAAATGAAAAAAGCCACTTTTGGTAAAGGAAGTAAAGCAGCTCATTTAAGTTACATTGGCGATGCTACTGTAGGTAGTGATGTTAATATTGGATGTGGAACAATTACAAGTAACTATGATGGAAAAAATAAATTCCAAACAGTGATTGAAGACAATGTCTTTGTCGGATGTAATTCCAATTTAGTTGCACCAGTTACTGTTGGTAAAAATGCTTTTATTGCTGCAGGATCAACAATTACTGATGAAGTTCATGAAGATGCTTTTGCTATCGCAAGAAGTAGACAAGTGAATAAAGAAGGATATAGTAAAGTATTAGAAGAAAAAAGAAATCAAATAAATAAAAAATAAAATAGAGGTAGAAAAGGAAATGAAAAACAAAATTACAGTATTTGCATTATCATCAAGTGTCAAATTAGCTAAAGACATTTGTGACAATTTAGGATGTCAATTAGGTAAATCTAAAGTTCATCATTTTGCTGATGGAGAAATCTTAGTTGAAATTGATGAATCAGTTCGTGGTAAAGATGTATTTATCGTTCAATCAACATCAAACCCAGTAACTGAAAACTTAATGGAAATTTTAGTTTTAGCTGATGCTTTAAAAAGAGCATCTGCTAAAGAAATTACAGCAATCATCCCATATTTTGGATATGCTAGACAAGATCGTAAAGCTAAACCAAGACAACCAATTACTTCAAAATTAGTTGCTGATTTACTTACAACTGCAGGAGTTAACAGAGTTGTTACTGTTGATTTACATGCAGCTCAAATTCAAGGTTTCTTCAATATTCCAGTTGATGAAATGCAAGCATTACCATTAATTAGTAATTACTTTAAAAATAAAGGTGTTGAAGATATTTGTGTTGTATCTCCAGACCATGGTGGAGCTACACGCGCTCGTAAATTAGCCGTTGCCTTAGATGCTCCAGTTGCTATTATTGATAAAAGAAGACCTAAACCTAATGTTGCTGAAATCATGGGAGTATTAGGTGATGTTAAAGGTAAAAACTGTATTATGATTGATGATATGATTGATACTGGTGGTACAATTGTTGCTGGTATTGATATGTTATTAGAAAAAGGAGCAAAAGATGTATTCGTAGCATGTACTCACCCAGTATTCTCTGGACCTGCTGTAGAAAGATTAAAAACATCTGCTGCTAAAGAAGTTGTTGTTACAGATACAATTATTCTACCAGAAGAAAAAACATTCGATAAATTACATGTTGTATCAGTAGCTGCATTACTTGCTAAAACAATTGAAAGTATTGAAAATAACTTACCAGTAAGTGATGTATTTAAAGAATTTGATTTCGAAAAATAATAGATATGAAAAGTCCAGAATTTCTGGACTTTTCTTTTTTTAAAATATGTTTCATTCACGAAACATATTTTTTTATTACAGATTATTAATATATGAGTAATTTTGTTACATATGTGAAACAAAATCACTCATTGAAATATCTATTAAGGATGATAAACTGTCTATAGTTAGTTTACGCTAACTGTAGGGAGGAAGAAAATGAAAAAATTATCAAGTCTTATTTTATCATTCATGTTGATGTTTGGTATACAATTAACAAGTTTGAATACTGTTTGTGCAGCAGTAGATTTAACTAAAGAGGGAACTTATACAGTAGATGTGGATTTATGGAATGAAACCAAAGATCAAGCATCTATGGCTGCAGGAGCTTTAGAAAAACAAGCTAGGATAGTAGTAAAAGATGGAAAAACTACAATGTACTTAACTGGTAAGGAAATGAGGATGGGGACAATTACTGCTTGGTTACAAGAATTATACATAGGATCAATGCAATCTAATTATCATGACCATAGTGCAACCGTGGAAAGTCGTGATGAACAAGGAAATCCAACATTGTGGTCATTTGAATTACCACATCAAGAAGAATATATTTCAGTAGTGATGAATCCACATGTAGCAATGATGGGAAATATGGATTTAGGTGCTCGAATTAAAGTTAATTATAATACTTTAAAATATGTTGAATCGGTGAATCCTGAAGAACCAGAACAACCTCATCAACCAACAACAGAACCTAAAAATGAGCAAACAAATAAAACTGAAGAGAATCCAGTAACACCTACAACAGTAGGTCAACAATCATCCACTGTTAATCAAAAATCAAAAGCAGTACAAACTGGGGATCAACAATCAATTGGATTATTTATCAGTTTAATGCTAGTATCATTAGTTTTTGCAGGATACACAATAAAAAAAGAATTATGTAAATAGGATAATGGGGCATAACAAAATGCCTCATTGTTTATTTGAATGGAGGAAAAATGAAAATAAAAGTCGCATCTTTATTATTTATATTCATGTTACTTATGCCAACACCAGTCTATGGATTCAATGATGGTGCATATTTAGTAACACGTACAACCAGTTATGTTAATCCACTTACAGGTCAAACTGAAGATGGAGGAACAAATATTACGTTAGGTGATAGTATGGTCTCAAATATTGTTGAAAATCAACTTTTAATTGAACAAACAGGAGAAAAATACTATATCACCATTGGACTAGGATTAGCGTCAAATGTAAAAAATGTTCGTTTTAAAATCATGAATAGTCTAGGAACATTTTCTTCTGTGGGGAGTAGTCAAACTGGAAGTTCTAGTGCTAACGGAGATACTGTCAATCATTATCGTATTCAAGTAAGCTCTTTAGATGTATATATTAGTCCTATTATTTATGTTTCACCAATGGCAAGAGATGTTCAATTTTTTATTAAGCCACATATTGAATCGGCAACACCGGGAACAGGAATTTATAAAAGTCAAATGATACCATCAAATCAAAATACAAGCTCAACTGAGGCAATACAACAAAAGACAAACAATGAAACAAGTACGAAAAATACAAATTCTGTTAATAAAAACACAGATACAGTTCAAGAACAACAAACAGAAAATCAAGTTGAACATGTAACAGTTGGGACTATCTCTAAAGAATCCTTATTAGAAGGACAAGGCTTAAAAAGTTATTTATTTGATCAAAATGGTAAAATAAATACCAAGCTAAAGTTAACACAAAAGAACTTGAAGAAATCCAAGCAAGAATCTAAACAAAAATCATTTCATTATGAATGGCTGATAGGAGTTGTACTTGTTATTATGGGAGGAATTATTTATGTTAAAAAAATTAAAAAATAGTTTACTCATATTATGTTTAATGATCGTAACAACAGGTTGTGTCAACCAAAATCAAGAAACTCACAGTCAACAAGTAAAACTTGTTTCAACATCAATAGCTATCAGTGAAATATTAGTATCTTTGAATATTTCTAAAGACCAAGTTGTAGGTATCCCTGAAACACAGTCATATAGCATACCTAAACGATATCAAAAGGCTACAAAAATAGGAACAGCAATGTCACCGGATATGGAAAAGTTGTCTCAATTAAAGCCAGATTTAATATTAAGTCCACAATCATTAGAAGGGGATTTAGCAAAGAAATATAAAAAATTAAAGTTAAATTCAAGTTTTGTTAATTTAAATAGTCTATCAGGAATGTATAAAAGTATTCAAGAATTAGGAAAACTATTAAATCATGAAAAGCAAGCATATCAATTAATTAATGAATATGTTGATTATATGACAGCTTTTAGAGAAAAACATCAAGACCAACAAAGCCCTCGAGTTCTTATTTTAATGGGGTTACCAGGAGGAAGTTATGTCGTTGCTACTGAATCAAGTTATGTAGGAGATCTTGTTAGACTAGCAGGGGGAACGAATATATATGGTAGTGGTGATGGTCAAGACTTTATTAACGTCAGTGTTGAAGACATGTTAAAACAAAATCCAGATATTATATTAAGAACCTCACATGCTATGCCACAGCAGGTTCAAGAATACTTTAAACAAGAATTCCAAAATAATGGAGCATGGTCACAATTTGAAGCAGTTAAAAATCAAAAAGTTTATGATTTAAATCATAAATATTTTGGAATGAGTGCTAATTTTAATTACCAAAAAGGATTAGAATCATTAGAGGATATACTATATGAAGCAAATTAAAAGACATCCTTATTTATTAATGACAATACTATTAATAGTATTGATTGTATGTTTTTTTATCGCTATTAATTTAGGCTCAATTAAAGTTTCGTTTGTTCAGTTGCTTAAAGGATTATTTATCGAATACGATCAACAAGTTGCCAGTGTATATCAAATTAGATTTCCTAGAATCATTGTGACTATATTATCAGGATGTGCCTTAGCATTATCGGGTTTATTATTTCAAGTTGTTTTAAAAAATCCACTCGCTGATCCGGGATTAATAGGTATGAGTAGTGGTGCTTATTTAGCTCATTTATTAGTAGGAATAATCTTACCTGAATTATATACAATCAAACCTTTACTAGCAGGACTTGGAGGATTATTAGCGTTTATTTTGATTTATGGATTATCGTGGCGAGACGGATTGAATACAACAAGAGTCATTTTAATTGGGGTGGCTATTCATTACTTTTTTAACGCAATAATTCAAGTGATTGAAAGTATGACATCTTCATCAAGTTCTGTATCTACCGTTACCCTTTATTCTTGGCATGATGTTTGGCTATTGTTCATTTATTTATTACCTTTAATGATTATGATGATGTTTCTAGCCAAGGCTTGTGATTTGATGAACTTTTCAAATCGAACATTACTATCATTAGGTGTTCCTGTTAATACATATCGTTTGGTTTTATCGTTAATAGCAGTCATGATGTGTAGTATATCGGTTGCTGTTGTAGGAATTTTAGGATTTATTGCTTTATTGGTACCACATCTAGCAAGATTACTTGTTGGCAGTCAACATCGTTATCTTATTCCAACATGTAGCATGTTAGGTGCAATTGTCCTATTGTTAGCTGATACAATAGGAAGAGTCATTATCGCTCCTTATGAAATTTCCCCATCATTTATTATGGCTATTATTGGTGCCCCATTATTTATTATCTTGTTAAAAAGGAGTCATGAATTACATGGAGATTAAAAAAGTATCATTTAGCTATAATCAAGAACCTTATATACAAGATTTATCATTATCAATATCTAAAGGGAAACTAACGACCATTATTGGAGCAAATGGCAGTGGAAAATCTACACTCCTTATGTTGTTAGGGCATATTTATAAAGTACAAAAAGGACAAATCGTTTTAGATAATAAGAATATTGATGATTATAAGTTAAAAGAATTTGCTAGAAACGTGGCTATAGTTCACCAAAAAAACGAACTATCAAGTGATCTTGATGTACGAACCATAGTGGGTCAAGGTCGTTTACCCTATTTAAATTATTATCAAAATTTAGGATCTAAAGATAATGAAATCATTGATTGGGCTATAGAAATTACAGGCTTAAAATCAATAGAAAATGAATTATTAAGAAATTTATCTGGGGGTCAGCAACAAAAAGTATGGTTAGCCATGGCATTAGCTCAAAAAACACCTTATTTATTACTAGATGAACCGACAACCTATCTAGATATTAAAGCACAAATAGAAATTTTAAATTTGATTAAGACAATAAATAAAGAATATCATATTACGGTTATTATGGTTCATCATGATATTAATCAAGCTATTTATTATAGCGATGAAATCATTGCTATGAAAAAAGGTAAGATTTTATATCAAGGAAAACCACAAGAAGTGATTCATCAACAATCATTGAAAGAAATATATAATTATGATTTAAAAATTATTAAAGATGATACCCATATGTTTATATTAAATTATGAAGACAGCATGAGATAACAATGCTGTCTTTTGACATAATAAGACATATATAGCATAAAATGATAAAGAATACGATAATCTATGTTTAAATTTCTCTTTTGTCTAAAAATAAAAAATAATTATAAAACAAAAATAAAAAACATGTCGATTTAATCAACTTAAATTTATTATGGATGATTGTGTGAACTTTAGAAATTTGACAAAACCATCTAGATTTGTTAGGATGTCAACCGAGGTGATTCTATGTACTTTGATACACATTGTCATTTAAACAGTGACGAATTATATGTTGATCACGATATGTTTATCAAAAATGCTTTAGCTAATGATGTTAGATATATGATGGTTGTTGGCTATGATTTAACATCATCGAAAAGAGCCGTTGAACTCGCACATGAATATGATTTTATTTATGCTGCTGTAGGAATCGGTCCTAATGATTGCAAAGACACAACAGATCAAGATTTAAACATAATCGATAAGTATTTAGAAGATCCACGTGTTTTAGCATTAGGAGAGATTGGTCTCGATTATTATTGGGATGATGTTACTCCTGAAAAGCAAAAAGAAATCTTTGATAAGCAAATGATATTAGCAAAGAAACATCAAAAACCAGTGTTAATTCATTGCCGCGATGCTTATGAAGATACTTATGATATGTTAAAACACCATGGACATCCAGGAGTCATGCATTGTTATAGTGGATCGGTAGAAATGGCTAAAAGATTTATTAACTTAGGGTTCTATATTTCTTTAGCTGGACCAGTTACATTTAAAAATGCCAGAGTTCCTAAAGATGTGGCAGCAAATATTGGTTTAGAACATTTATTAATTGAAACCGACTGTCCTTATTTAACACCTCACCCATATCGAGGAAAGTTAAATGAGCCTGCAAATGTTGTGTATATTGCCCAGGAAATAGCTAAGCTAAAGAACATGGAGATAGAAAACGTTGCAAGTGCGACAACGTTTAATGCTAAAAAAGTTTTTGGCATTAAATAGGAGGAAAATTAATGAACAAAATTAAACAAGCAGTTATTAAAGCGGACCCTCGTTTGAAGGGGTTATTAGTGGTGATGATTGCTTATATTGGGATTATGACAACGATGTTAGTATCGGGGGCTACATCCCAAATTGATCACTATCAAGAAACAGTAGCAATCGAAGTACAGGATGGTAGTGATGAACAAAAAGATTATTTAGTAAGACAAAATACTGTAAGAAAAGTTTTAAATGAATTAAATATTCATTTAAATCAAAATGATACAGTCAATAAAGATTTTAATTATATTGTACAAAATAAAGATTATTTAAAAATTAATCGTGTTTCAAAAGAAAATATTGATGAAGTTGTCACAACGCCATCTTCAACGATTAATACAACAGGATTACATCTTTTTACAACAGAAGTCAGACAACAAGGAAGCAATGGACAAGTTAAAAATACTTATCAAGTTACTTATCAAAATGGGCAAATCGTAAGTAAACAACTTGTCTCATCAACAGTAGTATCACCAGTAAGTGATACCATTATAGAAACAGGAGTTGTTCAACCAGGAGCATATTTTACTGGTAAATTAACAACTTATGGAGGAGATTGTGCCGGAGGTAGTGGTATCGGTGCATCGGGTGTTTCTTTAAGTCCAACAACAGGAGTACAAGGATCAAATACAGCTAAATTACGTTTTAATGGGCAAAGTTATTATTGTTTAGCTGCAGATCCATCAATACCATTTGGAACAATTATTGAAATTAGAAATCATAATTTAAGTATTGAACCAGTGGCTTATGGAATTGTTGTAGATCGCGGTGGAGCTATTAAGAAAAATCATATTGATATTTTTAATGGAACAGAAGCAGGAAAGTATTTTAAAGGTGGTTCTTCTAACCAAACAGAATTTAAAATTATTTCTGTAGGCAGTGGGAAAAACTTTTGGAAATAGTCGTCATGGATATGATGACTATTTTCTTTTGTAAAAGAGAATAGGTTGTAGTAAAATTCAAATAGAATTTACTACAAAAAAGGGGAATCAGAAAATGAAAGTAGGAATTATTCAAGCAACAAGTCAAATTAGTAAAAATAATTTATTGTATCAATATACTAAGGAATACGTAGAAGAAGTAGTTAATTTTGGTTGTTTTGAAGGAGAAAATAATTATTCATACGTAGAAATTGCATTAGAAATAGGATTATTAATATCAAGTCAAGCAGTTGATTTTGTTGTTACGGGATGTTCATCAGGTCAAGGAATGATGATTGCTTGTAATAGTTTACCAAATTTAATATGTGGGTATCTACCAACGCCACAGGATGCTTATTTGTTTGGAAGAATTAATGATGGAAATGTAGCCTCATTACCATTAGGATTAAATTATGGATGGGCTGGAGAAATTAATTTAAGGGCAACATTACAACAATTATTTTCTGAACCATTTGGAATAGGTTATCCTTTAAAAGATTCAAAACGAAAAATAGCTGATACGCAATTAATAAAGCAATTAAATAAACAAAGTAAAAAAGAAATGATAACTTTTTTAAATGAAATTGATCCTCAAATTATTTCTAAAATTATGCAAAAGAAAGACGTGATTAACTATATTGTTCATCATGGCAAAGATGAGCGTATTGTACAATGGGTAAAAAGTAAGATTTAGAACACTTTTGAAAATAATCTTTTTCTCGAAAAATAATAACTGTTGTAGTACAATAGTAAAGACTGAAAGGGGCGTTTATGATGTATGATGTAATAGTTGTTGGTGCCGGACATGCAGGGATTGAAGCATGCTTAGCGCCAGCTCGTATGAATAAAAAAACCTTATTAATCACGTCTAATTTTTCTAATGCTGGTTCAATGCCTTGTAATACATCAATAGGTGGTCCAGCAAAAGGAATCATAGTGCGTGAAATTGATGCATTAGGAGGACAAATGGGGTTAACAGCTGACCATACATATCTTCAAATGAAGATGTTAAATACAGCTAAAGGACCAGGTGTTCAATCGTTAAGAGCACAAGCTGATAAAAAAGCATATCCTCACTATATGCAAAAAGTATTAAAAGAACAAGAAAATTTAGATATTGTAGAAGCAATGGTTGAAGATTTAATCATTGAAGATCAAACTGTAAAGGGTGTTATTTTAGAAGATGGGACTCGTTATGATGGAAAAACAGTTGTTTTAACTACAGGAACATATTTGAAAGCTGAAATTTTGGTAGGACATGAAAAACACGCTAGTGGGCCAGATCAACAAAAAGAATCAAAGTTTTTATCTGATAAACTCAAAGATGCTGGCTTACATATACAAAGATTAAAAACAGGAACACCACCAAGAGTTGAAATTAATAGTATTGACTATTCAAAAACATCATTACAACCAGGTACAGATGATGAATTAGCGTTTAGTTTCCAAACAAATCATTATGTTCCTATTGAAGAACAAACACCATGTTATTTAACTTATACTAATGAAAGAACACATAAAATTATTCATGATAATCTAGAAAAATGTGCTATGTATAGTGGTTTAGTTAAAGGAATTGGTCCACGTTATTGCCCTTCTATTGAAGATAAAGTTGTTAAATTTTCTGATAAACCACAACATCAAATCTTCTTAGAACCAGAATCAAAAGAAATGAATACTATCTATGTACAAGGATTTTCAACATCAATGCCTCATGATATCCAAGAACAAATGATTCGTACTTTACCAGGACTAGAAAACTGTAAAATATTAAAATATGCTTACGCTATTGAATATGACGCTATTGATCCTTTACAATTATGGCCATCATTAGAAACAAAAGTATTACATAATTTATTTACAGCTGGACAAATTAATGGAACAAGTGGTTATGAAGAAGCAGCGGGACAAGGATTAATTGCTGGTATAAATGCAGCATTAAAGGTAGAAGGAAAAGAACCACTTGTATTAAAAAGAGATGAAGCATATATAGGAGTTATGATTGATGATTTAGTTACTAAAGGAACAAAAGAACCTTATCGTATGTTGACAAGTCGAGCTGAATATCGTTTATTATTGCGTCATGATAACGCTGATGAAAGACTTATGAAGCATGGACATGATGTAGGTTTAGTTAAAGATAAAGTGTACAATCAATATCTTGATAAGATGCAAGGCATCTATCAAGAAATAGAAAGATTGAAAACAATTCGTTTTACTCCTAAAGATGAAATTAATACGATGTTAGTAGAAAATCATTCATCTCATTTAAAGGAAGGCATTAGTGCAAAAGAATTAATTCAAAGACCAGAAATCACTTATCAAATGATTAAACCATATATTGAATCTGCTCATCTTTCTAAAGAACAAGAAAAAAGAGTAACTATTTTAATTAAATATGCTGGTTATATTGAAAAAGCAAAAAGACAAGCAGCAAAACAAATTAAAATGGAAGAAAAGAAAATACCAAGTGATATAGATTATGATTTAGTTAAGAATTTAGCTTTAGAAGCTAAACAAAAACTATCTAAAGTAAGACCACTAACAATAGGTCAAGCTTCAAGAATATCAGGTATTAATCCAGCAGATATTTCTGTTTTATTAATTTATTTAAAACAAAACTATAGTGAGGATTCATATGACAAATAATGAATTTAAAGAAGCATTAAAAGAAAAGAATATTCATTTAACTGATGAACAAATGAAACAATTCGATATTTATTATCATACATTAGTAGAATGGAATGAAAAAATGAACTTAACAGCAATTACTGATCAAGAAGGTGTTTATTTAAAACACTTCTATGATTCTATTAGTATAGCTTTTAACTTTCCTTTTTCTAATCAAAGTATTGTTGATATTGGAGCTGGTGCTGGCTTTCCTTCTATTCCTTTAAAAATTGTTTACCCAGATTTAAAAATAACCATTGTAGATTCATTAAATAAACGAATCACTTTCTTAAATCATTTGTTTAAAGAATTAAATTTAAAAGATTGTCAAGCCATTGCAATGCGTGGAGAAGATTATGCTTTAAAGCATCGTGAACAAGCTGATGTAGTCATGGCAAGAGCAGTAGCTAGACTTAATATACTTGATGAAATCTGTTTACCATTAGTTAAAAAAGACGGTTATTTCCTTTCATTAAAAGGAAGACAAGGTCATGAAGAATTAGATGAAGCAAGAAAAGGAATTCAAATACTAGGCGGACAAGTCGAAAGTATTCATGATTTTACACTTAGTGATGACGATGATCATCGAAGTCATATTCTTATTAAGAAAGTAAAATTAACACCGGCTAAATATCCAAGACAGTTTGCTAAAATTAAGAAGAAACCATTATAAAAGGAGTTTATATGTTAGAAAAAGTATATAAATTAATTGATATAAAAAAGATTTACGCTAATGAAAATCAACCAAGAAAAGTCTTTAATGATGAAAAGATAGAAGAATTATCGACATCAATAAAAGAAAATGGTTTAATTCAACCTATTGTTGTAAGAAAAACAAAAGAAGGATATCAAATTATTGCCGGTGAAAGAAGATTTCGTGCATGTAAACTTGCCGATATGACTAAAGTACCTTGTATTATTAAAGAATATGATGATAAGCAAGTAGAAACACTTTCGGTTATAGAAAATATTCAAAGAGAAGACTTATCTCCTTTAGAAGAAGCTAAAGCTTATAAATCATTACTTGATACTTATCAATACAGTCAACAAGAATTAGCTAAAGTAGTAGGGAAAAAACAATCTACAATTGCAAATAAATTAAGATTATTAAAACTATCAGATGGTGTAAAAGATGCATTAGATAATCGTACTATTACTGAGCGACATGCTCGTGCCATGGTTGGTTTAGATCAAGAAAAACAAGAAACTGTTTTAAAAGAAGTTATTCAAAAACATCTTAATGTTGCTCAAACAGAAAAGTTTATTGATAAAAAACCTAAACCTAAAAAGGTAAGGCCAAAAAAAGCAGTATCACAAAATGTTAAAATTGCTTTAAATACGATTAAACAAGCGACATCAATGATTGAAAAATCAGGCGTTACATTAGTACAAGAAGTAGCAGATGAAGAAGATCAATATATTATTACTATTAAAATAAATAAATAAATCCTCTACAACTCTAATTGACATTTCAAAGTGAGTGAATATAATAGAATACGTGACCGGAGGGTATAGAGATATGCTGGATAAGGTTATGGGAAACCATAATTTTATCCAGCTTTTTTTAGGAGGAAGAACATGAAAAATGATTTATTAAAAGGACATGTAGGAAAAACTCTTTTAGCGTTTGCTTTTCCTTTTATGCTATCAAATTTATTACAAGTCTTATATGGTTCTGCTGATATGTTTGTTGTAGGAAAATATGCTAATACTTCTGCCGTATCAGGCGTATCGACTGGTAGCCAAGTTATGACTTTAACTACTTATTTTGTTTTAGGATTAACAACAGGAATTACGGTTTTATTAGGACAATATTTTGGAGCTAAAAAAGAAAGAGAATTATCAAAAACCATTGGAGCCGGTATTGTTTTATTTGGATGTATTGGCATTGTTCTTACAATAATGATGTTGTTATTTAACCACCAAATTGTATCTTTAATGAATACGCCTCATGAAGCAATAGCAGCAACAAGATCATATATTTATATTTGTTCGATGGGCATTATCTTTATTGTTGGTTATAACGTAGTCAGTAGTATTTTAAGGGGGTTAGGTGATAGTACGACACCTCTTGTATTTGTGTTTATTGCTTGTGTAATTAATATTATTGTTGATTTTGTTTTAGTTGGATATGTCCATTTAGGTGCTGCGGGTGCTGCTATAGCTACTGTATCTGCTCAAGGGATTGCCTTTTTATTTTCATTAATCTATTTATATAAAAAAGGTTTAGGTTTCCCATTTTATATAAAAGATATATGCTTTTCTCAGCATATTATGAAAGTATTAAAAATAGGTTTTCCTTTAGGATTACAAAATGCCCTTATTAATATTTCTTTTTTAATTATTACTATTATTATTAATAAAATGGGTCTTGTTGCCAGTGCTGCAGTAGGGGTCAATGAAAAATTAATTGAGTTCTTTATGCTTCTTCAATCAGCTATGCAAAATGCCATTGCGACGATGGTAGCTCAAAATAGAGGAGCCAGACAAAATGCCAGAGCTTATGAATCATTAAAATGGGGTATGTTCATGTGCTTTAGTTGTGCTATTGTCATTGTTGGATTAGCTCAATATATGCCCACTTTCTTTACAAGTATTTTCTCGCATGATCCAGATGTAATTTATCAATCTTCATTATACTTACAAACTTATTCCATTGATTGTCTTCTTACAAGTCTCGTATTTTGCTTTAACGGATATTTTAATGGATGTCAAAAGACAGTATTTACTATGATCCATAGTTTAATTTCTACATTTATTGCCCGTATTCCGATTACCTTTTTGATGTCTACTTTAACAGGAGTAACATTGTGGCATATGGGTATTGCTTCTCCGGTATCAACGTTTTTATCCCTTATTATGTGTATCTTTTATTTAAGAAAAACAAAGAAAGAATTGCAATAAATAATGTAAGTGCTTTATCTTGATAAGGGTCATTGATTAATTAAAGACAAGTGGTATAATGGGAAAAAATGAGGGGACATTATGAAGTATATTAATCAAATTTTAGTTATTTTAGGAATCTCTTTTATAGGAGAATTATTAAGTCAATTTTTACCATTACCAGTACCAGCAAGTGTTTATGGATTATTTATTATGTTAATATGTTTATTTACACATATTATTAAATTAGATCAAGTTGAAGATGTAGGTAATTGGCTCATACTGATTATGCCAGTGTTATTTGTACCATCAGCAGTAAGTTTAATGAATGTTAAAGACGCTATTATGAATGATTTATTTGTTATCGCTTTAGTTACTTTTGTTAGTACAATTGTAGTCATGGTTGTTACGGGGAAAGTAGCCCAAATCATTATAGAAAGGAAGGAGAAGAAGTAATGAATGATGTATTTGTTGAAACTCTTTATTTTGGATTGGTTTTATCTTTATTATCCTATTGGGTAGCAGTCCAAATTAGAAAATTACTTCCTTATCCTATATTTAATCCTTTATTAATAAGTGCTATTATCTCTATTGCTGTTCTTGTATGTTTTGGTATTGATTTTAAAACATATAATCAAGGAGCTCAGTTTATTACGGTTTTACTGACACCAGCTACCGTATGTTTAGCGATACCATTATATAAACAAGCAAGATTATTACAAAAACATTTTGATGCTATTTGTATTAGTTTATTAAGTGGTGTGATTGCCGGAATTGTAGCTATATTTGTCATGTGTTTAGTGATGAAGGTGGATCCTGTTATTTATCATTCTTTATTACCTAAATCTATTACAACAGCTATTGCTATAGGGATATCTAATAAAATAGGTGGTAATTCTACAATAACTGTAGGAGTTGTGATTGTAACCGGTATTTTAGGAGCAGTGATTGCTAAATCTATATGTAAATTATTTAAAATTAATCATCCTATTGCCGTAGGATTAGCTCTTGGTAATAGTGCTCATGCTATTGGAACAAGTAAAGCTTTAGAATTTGGTGAAATAGAAGGAGCGATGAGTTCTTTATCTATCGTTATTGCTGGATTATTAACTGTTATTATTGCTCCAATTGTAGCTGTGCTTCTTTAATTTGCAATTCAATATAAAATTATGTAAAATGTAAAAGATGTCGAATATGACACCTTTTTTTTGTGCAGAGAGGATGGAAAGAATGAATGAATTAAGAATATGGGTAACAGGTGCCCATGGTAAATTAGGACAAAACTTAGTGAGTTATTTAAGTGAAAATGAATATATGGTTTTACCAACTGATCAAGAAGTAGATGTATGTCGTTTAGAAGAAGTCATGCATTATGGAGAAAGTCAAAGACCAGATGTCATTATTAATTGTGCTGCCATCACAGGTATATCTAAGTGTGAAAGACATGAATTGGATGCTTATAAAGTAAATACTTTAGGAGCACGTAATATGGCTTTGGTAGCTCAAAGAATTCATGCAAAACTTATTCAAATATCAACAGATGATGTATTTCAAGGTGAAAATGATCAAAAACTTAATGAATTTGAAAAACCACAACCAACAACAGTATATGGTAAATCAAAATTAGCGGGAGAAGAATTCATTAAAGAATTATATCCAAAACATATTATTATTCGTAGTTCTTGGTTATATGGTAACCAACCAGGTAACTTCTTATATGATTTATTTAAACAAGTAGTAAATAATCAACAAGTAGAAGTATCTAAGGAACAATTCAGTTCACCAACAAGTGTTTTATCATTATGCAAAGTCATTGAAGTATTAATGAATGGAAATGAATATGGTTTATTTCATGCTTCATGTGAAGGACAATGCAGTCGTTATGAATTTGCAAGACGTGCATTAGAAATTGCGGGATATAGTCCAGATCATGTTATTTCTGGGCATAATGAATATGGACAAACAGGAAATTTTGTTTTAGAAAACTTAATGTTAAAAATGACAGATATTTATACTATGCCATCATGGCAAGATGATTTAAAAAATTTTATTGAACAAATTAAGGGGGATTTAAATGAAAAAGAAGAAGTTTAATTTAACAACAAGAATCATGCTATCCCTGATATTAGGGGCTATCGTTGGATCAATACTATATTTTTTACCAGCTAGTTCATTTAAAACAGATATTTTAGTAAATGGTATCTTTTATATTGTAGGGAATGGTTTTATTAGAATGATGCAAATGCTTGTCGTACCATTAGTATTTGTATCTATTGTATGTGGTAGTGCTGCTATTGGTGATACCAAAACATTAGGAAAAGTAGGAGTAAGAAGTTTGATCTTCTATTTATGCACAACAGCGATTGCTGTTGTAGTAGCCATTGGTGTAGCGAATATTATTAATCCAGGAATTGGTGTGAAGATGGCAAATATTGTTAAAACAGCAACATCTGCTACTTCATCAACGAAGTCAGTTTCTTTTGCTGAAACAATTTTAAATATTATTCCTACTAATCCGATTGAATCATTATCTAATGGAACCATGTTACAAATTATTTTCTTTGCTTTATTATTAGGAATTATTCTAGCAAAACTTGGAGATCGTGTTGATAGTGTAAGTCAATTCTTTAATCAATGGAATACAATTATGATGGAAATGACAAACATTATTATGTTAGTTGCGCCAATTGGTGTTTTTGCTTTGATTGCTAAGACATTTGCTACCCTTGGTTTCGATATGTTTTTACCAATGCTTAAATACATGGGATCAGTAGTTGGTGGCTTAGGTATTCATTGTATTGTTGTCTATATGGCATTATTAAAGATTTTTACAGGTTTAAACCCAGTTCGTTTTATTAAGAAGTTTTTCCCAGTGATGACTTTTGCTTTTTCTACAGCAACATCTAATGCTACAATTCCCTTATCAATTGAAACATTAGAAAAGAAAGTGGGAGTATCGAAAAAGATTTCTTCTTTTACAATTCCTTTAGGAGCAACTATTAATATGGATGGGACAGCTATTATGCAAGGAGTCGCTGTTGTCTTTACTGCTCAATTATTTAATATTAATTTAAGTGTAGCAGATTACCTTACTGTTATTGCAACAGCAACACTGGCTTCAGTAGGGACTGCAGGTGTTCCTTCAGTAGGTTTAATTACTTTATCAATGGTCTTTTCTTCAGTAGGTTTACCAGTAGAAGGTATTGCTTATATTATGGGTATTGATCGTATTTTAGATATGTTAAGAACAGCGGTTAATATTACAGGTGATGCTGTATGTACAACGATTGTCGCTCATCAAAATAAAGCATTAAATAAAGAAGTATTTTATCAAGAATAACTAAAAAGAGTAATGAACATAAATGCATGTTTATTACTCTTTTTTATTTTTGATAAGTGCTTCTTTTTCTTTACGAGTGAGTTGTTTAATTTGATACTCTCGTTTCATGGCTTCACTTTTAGAACTAAAGGTTTCATAGTATTCCAATTTAACAGGTCTTCTTGCTTTTGTGTATTTAGCACCTCGCCCCTCATTATGATCTTTAATTCTTTTTTCAAGATGATTTGTCCAACCGGTATAAAGGGTTTGATCATGACATCTTACAATATAAACATAATTATTTTGTTGTTGATCCAAAGCCACCATTTCTTTCATCAGTGACATCATCATCTTCAACAATACCGTATTCAAAGAAAATGCCTTGAACAATACCTTGACCTGCTTTTACAGTCACTGTTTTATCTTCATTACTATCATTCGTTAATTTAACAAATATATGTCCTTCATTATCACTATTGTAATAATCGCTATCAATAATACCAACAGTATTATTTAATTGAAGACGATACTTAAATCCCAATCCACTACGTGGATAAAGTCCTAGTATCCAAGAAGAATCAATATAAACACGAATACCTGTAGGTATTTTAATAGTTTCTCCTGGTTTTAATTCAATATCAATAGGTGTATAGAAATCATAACCTGCAGATCCTTTGGTAGCTCTTTTAGGTAATGAAATAGATTCATAAATATTTAAAATAGTATTTTCATCATATTGAGGAAATGAATCTTTAAAATCATTTAAGAATTGTTCTTTTGATACTTTATAAAATTTTGCTATTTTTTTCATTAGTTATACCTCTCTTTTTACATTCATTATAAAGAAAAGATATTTATAAAGGAATAGTAATTATAAAAATATTAAATATAGTATTAAAAACTATATTTAATAGAATAAAATAACTTATTTTGTGATAAATGTATTTACCTTTATGACATTATTGAGTATAATAACCGTAGTTGGAGGTGAAAACTATGAAAAGAACAAAATTAGCTGATCGTGTTTTACCTGAATATACTAAGGGAGAAGAAGTATTTAATATGGTCACACATATTGTAGGAGGGGCGCTAGGAATAGCAGCTTTGGTATTATGTATTGTTTTTTCGGTTAAACACCATAATGGTTATGGATTGTTTTCGGGGATTATATATGGGATTTCAATGATACTCCTTTATACTATGAGTAGTATTTATCATGGATTATCACCAAAATTAAAGGCAAAGAAAGTATTTCAAATTATGGATCATTGTTCTATCTTTGTTTTAATTGCTGGAACATATACACCTATTTTATTATGTTCTATTCGTCCAATTGATCCATTTTGGGGATGGTTATTATTTGCTGTAGTATGGATTGTAACAGCATTAGGGATTACTCTTAACGCTATAGATATTAAAAGATATAAGACTTTTTCCATGGTTTGTTATCTAGCGCTAGGATGGTGTATTATTTTTAAAATCAATCTTTTACCACCATCTATTGGTTATCAAGGAATTGTCTATTTAGTGGCAGGGGGACTTGCTTATACAATAGGAACCATCTTTTATGGCTTACAAAAAAAACATCGTTATATGCATTCTATTTGGCATTTATGGATTTTAGTAGGAACAGTATTACATTTTTTATGTATTATTTTATATGTAATTTAAGGGCTTGGAATCAAGCCTTTTTTCTTTTTTTAGAAAAAGAAAAAATATTAGATACAAAACAATGTTTTTAGGTTATAATGGAATGGATGCATAGACATATGCATTTATTGTTTTAAAAAATAATAAATGCATATGTCTTGCAAGTAGTAATGATTATTAATAATATAAAATTGAAATATATAGGGAGGAATTACAATGAAAATAATTAAACGTAATGGGACAGAAGTTCTCTTTGATGAAAGCAAAATCACAGCAGCAATTCAAAAAGCAAATAATGAAGTTGTAGAAACAGAAAGATTAACAGAAGAAGAAATTGATAATATTACAAATAATGTTAAATACCAATGTGGTAAAATGTTAAGAGCATTAAGTGTAGAAGAAATTCAAAACTTAGTAGAAGATGAAATTATGAAATTGAATGCTTTTACTGTAGCTAGAAAATACATTACATATCGTTATAAAAGAGCTTTAATTCGTAAATCTAATACAACAGATGAACAAATTTTAAGTTTAATTGAATGTGATAACGAAGAAGTAAAACAAGAAAATTCTAATAAAAATCCTACTGTTAATAGTGTACAAAGAGATTATATGGCTGGAGAAGTCAGTAAAGATATTACAAAACGTTTATTATTACCAGATGACATTGTTAAAGCACATGAAGAAGGAAT
Organism: Erysipelatoclostridium sp. AM42-17; assembly: GCF_003480255.1. Lineage (GTDB taxonomy): Bacteria > Bacillota_I > Bacilli_A > Erysipelotrichales > Coprobacillaceae > Faecalibacillus. Next base: position 80,043 of record NZ_QUIN01000003.1, read on the forward strand.
TATTCATTTCCATGATTCTGACTATTTTGCTCAACATATGCATAACTGTTGTTTAGTTAACTTAGAAGATATGTTACAAAATGGAACAGTGATTAGTGAAACAATGATTGAAAGACCAAAAAGTTTTTCTACTGCTTGTAATATTGCTACACAAATTATTGCTCAAGTTGCAAGTTCACAATATGGAGGACAAAGTATTACTTTATCTCATTTAGCTCCTTTTGTTGACGTTTCACGTCAAAAATTAAGAAAAGAAGTTAAAAAAGAAATGGAAAGTACAGGTATTCATTTAAGTGAAGAAGAAATTAATAAAATTGCTGAATTACGTGTACGTGAAGAAATTAAAAGAGGTGTTCAAACAATTCAATATCAAGTTGTTACTTTAATGACAACAAATGGACAAGCACCATTCATTACTGTTTTCATGTATTTAAATGAAGTACCAGAAGGACAAACAAAAGAAGATTTAGCATTAATTATTGAAGAAACATTAAAACAAAGAATGATTGGAGTCAAAAATGAAAAAGGTGTCTATGTTACACCAGCTTTCCCTAAACTTATTTATGTTTTAGAAGAAGATAATATTGAACCAGGTAGTCGTTATTATGGTTTAACAGAATTAGCAGCAAGATGTACAGCTAAACGTATGGTACCAGATTATATTTCTGAAAAGATCATGAAAGAATTAAAAGTAGATGATAAAGGTGTAGGACATTGTTATCCATCTATGGGATGTCGTTCATTTTTAACACCTTACATAGACGAAAATGGAGATCCAAAATATTATGGAAGATTTAACCAAGGTGTTGTAACAATCAACTTAGTTGATGTTGCTTGTTCATCTAAGGGAGATGTAAAGAAATTCTGGCAAATCTTTGATGAGAGATTAGAGTTATGTTATCGTGCTTTAATGTGTCGTCATGAAAGATTAATGGGAACTCCTAGTGATGTTGCTCCTATCTTATGGCAATATGGGGCATTAGCTCGTCTTAAAAAAGGAGAAACAATTGATAAATTATTATTTGATGGTTATTCAACAATTTCTCTTGGATATGCTGGATTATGCGAATGTGTTCAATATATGACAGGAAAATCGCATACTGATCCTGAAGCAACACCATTTGCTTTAAAAGTAATGCAACATTTAAATGATAAATGTACAGAATGGAAAGCTAAAGAAAATATTGATTTTAGTTTATATGGAACACCAATTGAATCAACTACTTATAAATTTGCAAAATGTTTACAAAAACGTTTTGGAAAAATCAAAGGTGTAACTGATAAAAACTATATTACAAATAGTTATCATGTTCATGTTACTGAAGAAATTGATGCATTTACAAAATTAACATTTGAATCACAATTCCAAAAATTATCACCAGGTGGTGCTATTTCGTATGTAGAAGTACCTAATATGCAAGATAATATTGAAGCTGTTTTAGCTGTTATGAAACATATTTATGAAAATATTATGTATGCTGAATTAAATACAAAGAGTGATTATTGTATGGTTTGTGGTTATGACGGAGAAATTCAAATCAGAACTGATGAAGATGGAAAATTGATTTGGGTATGTCCAAACTGTGGTAATAAAGACCAAGATAAAATGTCTGTAGCAAGACGTACTTGTGGTTATATTGGAACTCAATTCTGGAACCAAGGTAGAACACAAGAGATCAAAGAACGTGTATTACACTTATAATTTAGGAAATTTTTGAAAAATGAACATTGGTTAAGGGAACAAGAATTAATTCTTGTTCCTTTTTTGTAAAACAAAATTTAATTTCCAAATACAAAAAAGAAAAATAATAAAAATTATATTTTAATTTAAGACTTATGAAAGTAGAGATAGGGAAACTATCTATTTTATTTACATAAATTATGGTAAAATGTGTATATAAATACCCCGCTCAAAGAACGGGGTTTTATGTTCGATATTTAAAAAAATAATTTTGAAAGATGAGGAATAGAATTGTGAGTATTAAAAATAAAGATATTAAAGATGAAGTAGTAGATGAAACTGCTAACGAGACATCGAAAAAAGAGAAGAAACATAGTAATAAGAAAACCGTTTTGATGATTCTTGGAATAGTTGTTATTGCTTGTTTGGCAATTATCCTTATTAGAGGAGGATGGAATCCATTTAAAAGTAAAACTGTTGAAAAAGAGGCTATTAAACAATATGAAGAATCAGCTACAGTTGCTAATGATTTATGGACTACTTTAAACCCTGAAGATGCTGAATTAGATGAAAATAGTTCTTATTACAGGGAACTACAAGCAGAATTTGGACCAAATGGAAAATTTCCTTATGGTTTCCAAATTCTTGAAGATAATGGTAAAGAAGGGAAAAAAGGCGTTTTAAAATCAATGATTACAGCAAGTAGCGAATATGACAGTGCTTATGGATTTGATTACACTGTTTATTACATGATAAATGACGATTATGCAAATGAAAAATATAATCAATTAAAACATGGAGATACTGGTGTTAATGATTTTAGAAAAGAATATTCATTTTCTAATGGAAAAATTACAATCGCAAGAAGCGGTGAATTGGATTTGGTCCTTTTTTACATTAAAGTAGGAACAGTAGTTTATCAAATGGATGGTCGATGTTCAACGTATACAGTTGATAAAGTCCAAGCGTTGTTTAATAAACTTAATATCCAATATACACCTATAGAAGTAAAAGATATGCAATAAAATGAGAGATACTTGAATTTTAATATGTTTGTCATTAAAATGTAATGGTGAAGAATTTATTTAAAAAATAGATAATTTGTCTTTAATGAAAATGGAATATAAAAAAGAGATTTTATCTCTTTTTTTATATAGAATGGATGGGATAAAATGACAAAGAAATTATATGATGAAAATGCTTATCAAAGTGAATTTACAGCTGAAGTAGTCAGTTGTAATCCATGTCAAAAGGGATACGATGTATTACTGGATCAAACTTTGTTTTTTCCTGAAGAAGGAGGACAAACATGTGATCGAGGAACATTAAATGATATAGAAGTAAAAGATGTTCAAATTATCGATCAAGAAATACATCACTACGTTGAAAAACCACTAACTGGAAAAGTAAAGGGTAAGATAGATTTTGCTTATCGTTATTCAAATATGCAAAATCATAGTGGTGAACATATTATATCTGGGATAGTAAAATCATTATTTGGTTATGATAATAATGGTTTTCATTTAAGTGACCATGAAATTACAACAGATTATAATGGTTATCTTAGTCATGAACAATTAGCTACTGTTGAACAAATGGCAAATCAAGTTATTTTGGAAAATCATACTATTCATTGCTTTTATCCTGATTGTCCTGGTGATTATGATTATCGTAGTAAAAAAGAAATTAATGAAGCGATTCGTCTTGTTGAAATCGAAGGAATTGATTGTTGTGCCTGTTGTGCGCCCCATGTTCATTCAACAAGTGAAATTGGTATCATTAAAATACTTAAAGTAATCAAAAATAAAAAAGGTATAAGAATTTATTTTGTTTGTGGTCATCGTGCATACCAAGATTATCTTCTTAAACATGATCAGGCTATGTACATTTCTAAGCAACTTTCATTACCACCTTTACAATTAACAACAGGAATTGAACGTATTATTCAAGAAAATAACCAATTAAAACAAGAAATATCATCATTAAAAAAGCAAATGATTGATAATCAAATTCAATTACTTTATCATAAAACTACTCATATTGTTTTTATTGATGAACTAGACCGTTCATTACAACAATATTATTTAAATCAATTAAGTATATATAGCGATAAATTAGCTGCTGTATTTGTAGGAAGTCAAGATCAATATCGTTTTATGATGTTAGGTGAGATGGCTCATACGACTTTACAACTATTAAAAGTCTCTTTTGAAGTAAAAGGTGGCGGGAAAGATATTGTTCAAGGGCAAATTATTGGTCAAGAAAAACTTATTAAAGAATGTATTGAACAAAGTGAAAGAGGGAAATAGGATGAACTATGCAACAATAAAAAAATGTGATATTGCAAATGGTACAGGAGTCAGGGTTTCTTTATTTGTCTCTGGATGTCGGCATCATTGTTTAGGATGTTTTAATGAAGAAGCATGGGATTTTCATTATGGACAAGTATTTAATGAAGATACGATTCAAGAAATTATGGATGCTTTAAAACCAAGTCATGTTGAAGGATTGACTTTACTTGGCGGAGAACCTATGGATTTAGATAACCAAGAAGGAATTTTACCATTATTACAAAGAGTAAAAAATGAACTACCAGACAAGGATATTTGGGTATATAGTGGTTATATTTTAGATGATTTATTACCTGGCGGTAGAGCTCATAGAGAGATTACAGATGAAATCTTAAGTTATGTTGATGTTTTGGTTGATGGACCATTTGTACAAGATTTAAAAGATATTTCATTAAGATTTAGAGGATCTTCTAATCAAAGATTAATTGATTTAAAAGAAACATTGAAACAAAAAGAAGTGATTTTATATCAAGGAAAAGATTTTTACAGGAAATAATCGATGATTATTTCCTTGTTTTATAGAATGAGGAGAAAAAGTAAAATAGTGAAATAATCTATATAATTTAATATATTTATGATATAATGTGTGCGTTATATAAAAAAGGGAGAAAAAATATGATTGGTTTTTATAGTTATACTGTAATCCTTACATATTTGTCATTGGTTTTTGCCATGGCTGGAATCCATTTATCATTTAACGGATATTACCAATGGGCTTTTATTTGTTTAATTATGTGTGGTATCTGTGATACTTTTGATGGAATGGTAGCACGTAGTAAAAAGAATCGTACAGAAGAAGAAAAAAAATTTGGTATTCAAATTGATTCATTATGTGATTTAGTTGCCTTTGGGGTATTTCCAGCAATATTAGGATATAATGTAGGATTATCTTCAGTGGGATGGTTAGCTATTGAAATATTTTATGTATTAGCTGCTGTCATCCGTTTAGCCTATTTTAATGTTACTGAAGAAACAAGACAACAACAAACAACAGAGAAAAGAAAATACTATCAGGGATTACCTGTTACATCATCATCTTTCATTTTGCCATTAGCATTCGCATTTCGTTATGTGATTTTTGGCCTTGATTATTTATATGGGACTTTAATGTTAATTACTGGTTTATTATTCATTATTGATTTTAAAGTACCAAAAGTTCAAGCTAAAGGTATTGCTGCATTAGGCGTACTTGTAGTTGTAGAATTAATCCAAATCGTATGGTTTTAGTTAAAGATCGTCAAGGGAATTTAGTTCAACAAGGAAAGAAACAAGATAACTTATTAAAGATATTATATGGCACATCGCTTGGAAGATGTGCCTTAAAGTTCTTGATTTGTAAGCCAGTAAGTGATTTGGCTGGTTTATATATGTCAAGTTGTATATCAACTGTCCATATTGATTCGTTTATTAAAAATAATCACATTGATATGAGTCAATATGTTGATAAGAAATATAAAAGTTATAATGATTTCTTTACAAGAAGAATTAAACCTGGACAAAGACCCTTTGAACAAGATGATGAAATATTAATGGCGCCAGCCGATAGTAAAGTATCTTATTATCAAATAAGAAAAGATAGTTGTTTTACAATTAAAGATACACCTTATTCTTTAAGTGATTTATTACAGGATGAAAAATTAGCTAAAGAATATGAAAATGGGATATGTCTTGTTTTTCGTTTAGCAGTAGATGATTATCATCGATATAGTTATGTTGATGATGGAGTTATTAAAGCAAGAAAGCATATTAAAGGCGTATTTCATACTGTCAATCCAATCGCTAATGATTATTATCCAATTTATAAAACAAATAGTAGAGAATATAGCATTATTGAATCAAAGAATTTTGGTGAAATGATTCAAATGGAAGTAGGAGCAATGATGGTAGGAAAGATTGTTAATTATCATCATCACTTAGCAACCAAAGGTCATGAAAAAGGATATTTCAAATTCGGTGGTTCAACTGTTGTTTTAATATTTAAAGAAAATCAAGTTATGATTGATCAAGACATCATTGATCGTTCAAAAGACATGATTGAAACAAAAGTGCGTTTAGGAGAGAGTATAGGACATAAGATGGGAGTGCATGAAAATGTCTAGAGTAATCGCAATAACAAATCAAAAAGGTGGCGTAGGAAAAACAACAACAAGTGTTAACTTAGCTGCTGCCCTAGCAAAGAAAAAATTAAAAGTATTATTAATCGATATGGATCCTCAAGCTAATGCTTCACAAGGTATTGGTATTGATCGTGATCATATTGAATTATCAACATATCATGTTTTAACTGAAGAAAGAGATTTAAGCGAAGTGATTATTCCTTCATATATTAAAGGGCTAGATGTTGCTCCGGCTGATATTGATTTAGCAGGTGCTGATTTAGAATTGGCTAATGTAAAACGTGGTAGAGAAAAAAGATTAAAGAAAGCTTTGGATAACATTAAGGATAGTTATGATTTTGTCATTATTGATTGTCCACCAGCTTTAGGATTATTAAATACGAATGCTTTAACAGCATGTGATTCAGTGCTAATTCCAGTTCAATGCGAATATTATGCTTTGGAAGGATTAACACAATTATTAAATACAATTTTATTAACACAAGGAACATTTAATCGTAAATTAACAATTGAGGGCGTATTACTTACTATGCTTGATCAAAGAACAAATTTAGGATTAGAAGTTTCTCAAGAAGTACGTAAATACTTTAAAGAAAAAGTTTATAAAACAGTGATTCCTCGTAATGTTAAATTATCAGAAGCACCAAGTTCAGGTGTATCAATCTTTGATTATGATAATAATTCTGAGGGAGCTAAAGCTTATCGTGCCCTAGCAAAGGAAGTGATTAGTAGAAATGTCTAATACAAAGAAAACGGTTAAGAATAAAAAATTAAATAAAGGATTAGATGCTATTTTTGGTGGCGATATTACCAGTATTATTGATGATATTGAAAAAAACGCTCCAGAATCAAGTCAAGAAAAGATATCTTTAGAACAAATTAGACCTAATCCATATCAACCACGTAAACTATTTAATGAAGAAGCATTAAATGAATTAGCTGTTTCTATTAAAGAACATGGTATTTTTCAACCAGTTATCTTAAAAAAATCAATTCATGGCTATGAAATTGTAGCTGGTGAAAGACGTTGTCGTGCAGCTAAAATTGCTGGATTAGAAGAAGTTCCTGCCATCATTGTAGATTTTACAGATGATCAAATGATGGAAATTGCCTTGCTAGAAAATATTCAAAGAGAAGATTTAAATGCTATTGAAGAAGCCCAAGCTTATCAAACAATGATGGATCGCTTTGAAATAACGCAAGCAGAATTAGCAAAACGTATTGGTAAATCAAGAACATATATCACAAATACTTTACGTTTATTAAATCTACCTGAAAAGATTCAAGAATATGTTTTACAGGGAATGCTAACAATGGGTCATGCTCGTGCGCTGATTACTTTAGATAAAGATAAAGCTTTAAGCATCGCTAAAAGAGCAATTGATGAAAAACTTACAGTAAGAGAAGTAGAAAACATTGTTAAAGGAATAGAATTACAAAAAGCACGTAAAGAAAAAACTAAGGTAGAAAAACCTAAAGAATATGAATATGTAGAAGGATTATTACGTAAGAAATATCGTACACGCATTAAAGTAGATGATAAATCCATTACAATTAAATATACAGACACTGATGATTTAAATCGTTTATTAGAATTAATGGGTGTTATTGAAGAAAGTTAAAGCCAGATTAAATCTGGTTTTTTTTATATTTAAAAAGATAATTGACAAACTGTTATATACTGTTATATACTGTTTGTGGATGGAGGAGAAAAACTATGCGCATTATTATCAATAACTCATCTATGGTTCCAATCTACGAACAAATAGTAGATCAAATAAAAAAACTAATTAGTCAAAATGAATTAAAGGCAAATGATGCTTTACCTTCAGTTAGAGCACTTTCAAAAGAACTAAAGATTAGTGCTTTAACAGTTAAAAAAGCATACGATTTTTTAGAAGAAGAAGGACTAACAAAAACGATTCATGGCAAAGGAACATTTGTTTTAGATACAAACAAAGAAATAATCTTAGAAGAAGTGAAGAAAGAAATTGAAAATTTATTAGAAAAAGCAATTGAAAAAGCACATCATGCAGGTGTTGGAGATGATGAACTTCATGATATCTTTGATTTATTGATGGAGGAAAAAAATGATAGAAATTGATGGTATAAAAAAGACATATAAGGATTTTACATTAGATTGTTCATTAGCGATACAACCAGGCACGATTACTGGCTTATTAGGACAAAATGGAGCAGGGAAAACTACTTTATTTAAAGCTATCATGGATTTGATTCATGTAGAAAAAGGAAAAATATTGATATTTGGAAAAGATCATCAAGAATTAGACAAGAATCAAGTAGGTTTTGTTTTATCAAATACATGTATATGTGAATATTTAAAGTTAAGGGAATTAATTCAAATGCTTAATGCAGTTTATGATCATTTCCATTTAGATCACTTTATTGAACAATGCAAAGCACATCATTTACCTTTTGATAAAAAGATTAATGAATTTTCAACCGGGATGAAAGCTAAATTAAATATCTTAATTGCTTTAAGTCACGAAGCTAAATTATTATTGTTAGATGAACCTACTGCAGGGTTAGATGTTGTCGCTAGAGAAGAAATTTTAGATTTAATCAGGACGTTTATGGAAGAAGATGAAGAGAGATGTGTACTTATAAGCTCACATATTTCTTCTGACTTGGAAAGCTTATGTGATGATATTTATATGATCGATCAAGGACATATTATTTTACATGAAACAAATGATTGTTTATTAGATGAATATGGATTATTAAAAGTCACTAAAGAACAATATCAAGATTTAGATTTAGAATATATTTTGAAAACAAAAGAAGAAAATTACGGATATGCTTGTCTTAGCAATCATAAACAGTTCTACAAAGAGAATTATCCGGATATCGTTATTGAAAAAAATACATTAGATATTCTATTTTCAATGATGTTAGGGGGACATTAAAATGAAAGGGTTATTTATTAAAGATTATTCTTATATTAAACAAAGTAAATTTTTATTTCTTTTCTTAATTATATTTGGTTTAGGTTTTTCATTTATATACGATTATCATACTTTTGTATATGGATATTTTAGTGTATTTCCTAGCATTATGTTAATGAGCACTATCAATTATGATGATTATAATCATGGTTTTACCTCATTACTCTCTTTACCTATTAGTAAAAAGGAATATATTAAACAAAAGTATTGTTTAGGTTTAATTCTAGGATTATTGTTTTTAGCTATTGCCTTTATCATTTCATGTTTATCATATTATAGAAGTTTACATTCTTTCCAATTTTTAAATAGTGATTTATTTTGTGGTTGTATTATGTCATTGATGTTTGCTTATTTTATTATTGCATTAGCTACACCTGTTGCTATCTATTTTGGATCACAAAAAGGACAACTAGCAATGATGGTTATTTTTGGCGGAATCTTTGTTATGGGATTTATCATCTATTTCATCTTTAATTTATTGGGAATAGATTTAAAGGCATGGATTGATACGATAGCAAGCAGTTCAATTCCGTTTATTACTTTAGGAATTGTTGTGATAACAGCTATTTTAAACTTTATTTCTTATCAAATCAGTATCAAGATATTTAATAAAAAAGAATATTAAGCAGATACCTTGGGTGAAAACCTAAGGTATTTTTTATAAGTATTATCATGTGATTATTTTGTTAATTTTGTTATAATATAGATGTTATTTGAGGATGAGGTAAAATTATGGAAAAGAAATATATTAAAGGATTAGATGGACTTAGGGCCCTTGCAGTAATTATGGTTATAGGATATCATTTAAAACTACCTTTTTTTAAGGGTGGTGTTTTAGGGGTTACTGTCTTTTTTGTCATTTCTGGCTTCTTGATTACTCGTCTATTACTACAGGAATTACATGAAAATAATAAAATAGATTTAAAAAGATTTTGGGTCAAGCGTATAAGACGAATTTGGCCGGCAATGTTGTTTATGGTATCAGTTGTGATTATTGTTACAGCGATATTTAATCGCCCACTTTTTACAAAAGCAAGTAAAGATTTTGTTTCGGTTATTTTTGGTTTTAATAACTGGTATCAAATATTTAATAATATGTCGTATTTTGATCAAGGAGGAGCAGCCTCACCATTACTTCATTGTTGGTCTTTGGCGATAGAAACACAATTTTATTTAATTTTCCCATTGGTAATTGTTTTATTTAGTAAATTAAATGAACCGGATGCCAAAAAGAAAAAACACTTAATGCTGGTAACATTACTGTTGATTATTGTATCATCGTTATTGATGTTTATTTTATTTGATCCAACAGGGGATCCAACTCGTATTTATTATGGGCTAGATACGAGAGCATTCTCACTATTGGTAGGGGCAATGCTTGCGATGATCCACTTTTATTATCCACGTCTTAGATTGAGTTACCAATTTAGTACAATCATCAGTATTGCTTCATTGTTAGGTATCTTTATTATGGTAGCCCAAGTAGCAGGTTATGAAGCTTTCCTATATAAAGGTGGGTATTTACTTGCTTCTGTTTTAACAGCCTTTGTTATTGCGGGAATATTAAAACAAAAAGGATGGCTTACTTATATTTTTTCATTACCAATATTAGAATGGATTGGAAAACTATCATATAGTATCTATTTATGGCATTATCCACTTATTATTTTATTAACAGGTGGTAAAAAAGCATCTGTAGGAATGATGATTTTAGAAGTTGTTCTTACTTTTGTAATGGCTAGTTTTTCTTATTACATTATTGAAACACCAATTCGTTACCATTTATTTTCAAAGGTATTACAAGCAATGAAAGAACATACTGTATTTGCATCGAATAAGACAAAAAAACAATTTTCAATCGCATGCCTTGTTGTTTCTCTATTTGTTGTGAGTATTGTTTCAGTACGTTTTGTACCTAAAGAAAGTATGTCAGAACGTATGAGTATAGAAGCAAAAGTCAAAGAAAAAAAGAAAAAAGTTGTTCAACCAAAAACAGAAGTAACAAATCAAGAAACAGATGAAGAGATATTAAATAGATTAAATATCTTTATGGTAGGAGATTCAGTATCTTTGGGAGCTCAATCTGCTTTACAGAATGTATTTCCTAATGGTCGTTTTGATTGCAAGGAATCTCGTCAATGTCAACAAGGGGTAGAGATGATACAAAATGAAATTAATCAGAATCATTGGCAAGGAGATGCTATTATTTTTGCTTTAGGAACGAATGGACCTATTAGCGATGAACTAGATCAATTACAAAAACTAATTAAAAGCAATCAACATTTATTTATTTTAACTTTACATGATCCTTATGTTGATTGGATTGACGCTAATAATCAAAAAATAAAAGCAATATGTAAAAAATATAAAAATATTCATTTGGTTGATTGGGATAGTTACTGTACAGGACATAATGAATGGTTATATAGTGATGAAACACATATTAAACCAGATGGAGCAAATGAATATGCTAACTGTGTTAAACAAAGTGTATTAGAAGTTTATAAAAAACAACAAAAAAGTGATAAGCAAAATAAAAAAACGCAACAGGTTAAAGAAAAACAAAAATAACGATTTATGAAAGGCAATAGCCTTTCATTTTTAATATCCAAAAAAGGGAAATATAAATTAACTATACAAAAATAAATGAAAGTTGTATGATGAAAACTAGGTGATGATATGAATAGAAAAAAAACAGATATGATGGTCAAAGGAGCGATGGTAGCGTCCTTGTTTGGTGCGTTGGGCGTTGTTAATGTTTATACAGGAACGATGTTTGATATTATTTTTTCGTATGTCATGGTAGTCTTTATTGTTTGGTATACAGTGAAATACGATTATCGTTACGCATTGTTAGTGACATTGTGTACGGGTGTCATTTTATTTTTAGTAGGAGATTTATATTTTACATTTTATTCTACTTTAACTTTATTATTGGGTATATTTTATGGTTATGGTTTAATAAAGCATAAGAGTGATCGTTATATTGACTGGGGTCTACGTTTATTATCTGCCATTAAAAATGGAATTGTGTTTATCTTGCTTGGGGGATTACTGGGCTTAAATGCTTATCAAGATTGTATAGAAATCTATCAAGATATTTTACATTTTATTCCTTTTGTTAAAAATGTGATTTCACCACATGTTGCCTTTGTATTATTAGGGATGGCATTAATATGGAGTGAAAGCTATATTATAAGGTGGTATTCTGACTTTTTTATGGTGAGAATTGCAAAAATAAAGAGTTGAAACAATGAATTATACGAAGATATCATGTATAATAATGAATAATAGAGGAGGAGTTATTAATGGTAAAAAAATTAATCCAGTTACGAAAGATACTCATATCACTATTATTACTGGAATTTATTTTTTCATTATTAGGTTATCTGTTTTTTAAATCAGAAGTTTCTTTTTTCTTGGCTGTTTATGTATTTATCAAGAACACGATTTGTATTCTTGTCATTTTATACGCTTCTTCTGTTATTAATGATGCAAATTATAGTGTCCAAGAAGCTTTAAATAAAGAAACAAAAAATGCCCTTATATTTGGTGGGGTTGGTTTAGTTAAATATGATGAAAATCGTAATATTGTATGGATGAGTGATCTTTTACATGAATTAGGTATTCGTCAAATAGGACATAAATTATTAGAATGGCAACCTTTATTAGCTTCTTTATTTGATGATGATGATGTAAAGGTGATTGACATTGAATCGCGTAAATATGAGGCTTATAACAGTAAAACATCAAGACTGATATTCTTAAAAGATGTGACTGATTATGAAACAGTAGCTAAAGAATATGAAGATCAACAATTATGTGTTGCTTACTTAACAATAGATAATTATGATGAATCTATTGAATATGCTGATGAACAAAAAGCAGCCTCTATCCAATCAACGACAAGACAAATTATTTTAGATTGGGCTGTCGCTAATGGAATTATTTTAAAAAGGTATAAAAGCGATGGTTATATTGCTATCTTTAATGAAAGAATCTATCGTAAACAAATTGAAGATCATTTTAGAATATTAGATGATTTTAAAAACAAAATAGAAGAATTAGGTGAAGTCATGGCTTTATCTATTGGAATTGGTCGAGGATCAACTGTACTTCGTGAATTAGAAGAAATGGCAATCAGTGCCATTTCCATGGCTTACTCTCGTGGTGGTGATCAAGTTATTGTTAAATCTAACAATGAAGATATTCGTTACTTTGGAGGTAATAGCGAAAGTAATGAAAAAATCAATCGTATTCGTGCCCGTGTTATTGCACAATCATTATCAGCTTTAATTAAACAAGCAGACAATATTATGATTATGGGACATAAACAATCAGACTTTGATTCTTTTGGAGCCAGTATAGCGATGCTTGCTATATCAAGAGCTTATGAAAAGAAAGCTCAAATTGTGATTGACTTAGATTCTATTGAAGAAAAAACTAAACAGATTGCGACTGAATTAAAAAGTGATAAGCGTTATAATGATGTGTTTGTTTCACCAGCAAGAGTAAATGAGTATGTTCAACCGGGAACATTACTTATCAGTGTTGATAATCATAAACCAAGTCTAGCTATATCGGAAGCTTTACTAGATATGGTAGAAAATAAAGTCGTTATTGATCATCATCGTCGAGGTGAAGAGTTTATTGATTTACCATTATTGACATATTTGGAACCGGCGGCTTCTTCAGCAGTGGAGTTAATTGTTGAATTATTCAATTATTTAAGAGAAGATATTACGGTAACTGAAAGAGAAGCAACGATTATGTACGCTGGTATGTTAATTGATACGAATTATTTCAGAACTCGTGTTGGGTCAAGAACATTTTTAGCAGCAGCCTCATTAAGAGATATGCAAGCCAATGTAGCAAGAGCTTATGAATTTTTACAAGATGACTATAAAACAACGATTGAAAAGCTCTCTATTAGTGAAAACTGTTATCAATTTGGTAATGATATTCTTATTGCTTATGGTAAAGAAGATGAATTTTATAGTCGAACATTACTTGCTAAAGCAGGTAATGAATTGATGAATATTGCAGGAATTAAAGCAGTGTTTATTGTTGGTAGAGTAAGTAAAGAAACTATTGCCATTTCGGCTAGAAGTAGAAAAGAAATAAATGTTCAAATAATTATGGAACAACTTGGTGGTGGAGGTCATTTTTCAATGGCTGCTTGTCAAATCAAGGAAGATAATTTAAAGAATGTTTTAAATAGTTTAGAAGAAGCAATTAATCAGTATTTAGATGAAAGGAAGTTGGATTAAATGAAAGTTATTTTATTAGAAGATGTAAGAAAAGTAGGAAAAAAAGGAGAAACTGTTAAAGTATCTGATGGTTATGGACAAAACTATTTAATTAAAAATGGTTTAGCTGTTATGGAAACAGCAGGTTCTAAAAAGATTGCTGAAGCGCAAAGAGAAGAAAAAAGATTACAAGATTTAGCTGATAAAGCCAAAGCAGAAGAATTAAAAGAAGAAATTGAAAAATTAACTTTAGAATTTTATTTAAAATCAGGAAAAGATGGAAAAACATTTGGTAGTATTTCTACTAAACACATTGTTGAAGAATTAAGAGAAAAATATGGTATTCGTGTTGATAAAAGAAAATTTATTGATGCTAGACCAGTAGGGGCGCTTGGTTATACAAATATGAAAGTAGAATTATATAAAGGAGTTGTCGCTACAATTAAAATTCACTTACAAGAAAAATAGGAGGTGGTTTGATGCCTAGAGAATTTCCTCATGACATTGAAGCAGAAAGATCATTATTAGGTTCAATGATTATTTCAAAAGAGAAATGTATTGATATTTTAAATAAAGCGATTGAATCTGATTTTTACGAAGAAGGACATCGTTTAATCTTTCATGCTATGAGTGAATTAAATACTCAAAATGTACCCATCGATGTGACAACCATCACTTCTTATTTATTAGATCATAATCAATTAGATAAAATGGGAGGAGTCGAATATTTACTCCAATTAGTTGATTCGGTACCAACGGTAGAACATAGTGATTTTTATTTAAAAATATTACATGATAAGGCTATATTAAGAAAAATCATTCGAGAAACAACTAAAATAGCTGAAGAAGCTTATGGCGATATAACGAATATTGATGATTTTATTGATGAAAGTGAAAAAACAGTTTTATCTATTACAAGAGATCGTAGTGCCGGAGAATTTGTTGATATCAAAAGAGTTATTAAAAATGTAACCGATCGTTTAAATTTACTTCAACAACATGATGGACATATTTCTGGTGTTAAAACAAACTTTGTCGATTTAGATAGAATTACATCAGGATTTCAAAAGGGTGATTTAATTATCTTAGCAGCTCGACCTGCGATGGGAAAAACAGCATTTGCGCTTAATATTGCCCATAATGTAGCCTATAAATCAGAAGAACCAGTGGCCATTTTCTCGTTAGAAATGCCTGCTGAACAGTTAGTACAAAGAATTATTTGTTCAATGGGAAGTATTGAAGGTTCAAAAATGCGTACCGGTGAAATTTTAAAGACAGATGCTAATAAATACTATGCAGCAGCAGAACATGTCAGCAAGTGTAATTTATACATTGATGATACACCAGGTATTAAGATTAATGAAATTATTGCTAAGAGTAGGAAGTTAAAACAGGAACATGGATTAAAATTAATTGTTATTGATTATCTACAATTAATTACCGGATCTTCACAAAATAGAGAATCAAGACAACAAGAAGTATCTGATATTTCTCGTCAACTTAAAATGTTAGCCAGAGAATTAGAAGTACCTGTCATTTCACTTTCTCAGTTATCACGTTCAGTAGAACAACGTCCTAATAAACGTCCAATGATGTCGGATTTACGTGAATCTGGAGCTATCGAACAGGATGCAGATATTGTTTCTTTCATTTATCGTGAGGGATATTACAAAGATCCTGCAGAACAAGGACAAGAAGATAATGGTTTAACGGAGATTATTATTGCTAAACATAGAAATGGGGCAACCGGTGAAGTTAATTTATCTTTCCAAAAGAACTTTAGTCGTTTTTCAAATTTAACAGATATTAACGCACCAGAGAGTGGTCCGGGTATTAAAGATATTAGAAGCTAGAGGTGAAACAATGTATCATCAATATCAAAAAGGATGGTTAGAAGTGATATGTGGATGTATGTTTGCTGGTAAAACGGAAGAACTCATTCGTCGTCTACATGTATTAAGTTATGCTAAACAAAAAATGGTTGTTTTTAAACCTAAAATAGATGATCGTTATTCAGATCATGAAATCGTCTCTCATTCAGGAATGAAAATTCCTTGTTATGTGGTTGAACAAGCTAAAGAAATTTTACCAATGATTGAAGAAGATATAGAAGTTGTTGCTATTGATGAAGCTCAGTTCTATGATCGTTCAATAGTAGATATTTGTGATTATTTAGCGGATAAAGGCATTAGAGTCATGGTATCGGGACTAGACACAGACTTTAGGGGTGAAGCTTTTCCGGTCATGGCAGAGTTGTTAACTCATGCAGAGTTCGTTACCAAGTTAACAGCAGTCTGTGCCAAATGTGGAGCTCCGGCAACACGTACTCAAAGAATTATTGATGGGGAACCGGCTTCATTTGATGATCCTGTTATTCTCGTTGGAGCTAATGATTACTATGAACCACGTTGTCGTCATTGTCACGAAGTGACGCATAAACCTAAAAAAGAAGCATAAGTTCACAATAAATTAACAAAACTATATTATGATACAAGTGAAGTTAGTAGTAAACCTCCCTTAAGAACATAAATGAAAAAGGCACAAGTTTAACTTGTGTCTTTTATCATATTGAAACAAAATATGAATGAGACTATAATAATGACGGTGATTTTATGGAAAAGGAAAATGAAGTAGAAAAATTAGAGGATGAACTTGAGGAAGTTGAAGAAGAACTTGAAGAGGAAGAGGAAAGTTATCTTGAGTGTGAAAGATGGCATTGTTTCTTACTATTAATTACAGTAGGTGGATTTTTTGGAGCTTATACTTTTGCTCAAAAAGGGGGTATCTTCTGCAATGCCCAAACAGCCAACATTGTTTTATTTGGGATGGCATTAGGAAGAATGGATTGGTCTCAGGCACTTTATTTAATTATTCCTATTAGTGCTTACTTTATAGGAACAATGTTTTCAGAATATACAGCATTAAAAATAAAGAAATATCGTAAATTAAGATGGGATACGCTTTTAGTGGGTATTGAAATTATCACAGTTGTCATATTAGGACTTTTACCAAGTAGTGTACCTGATCAAGTATTCCAAGTAACAATTAACTTTATTTGTGCAATGCAGTTTAATACTTTTAGACAGGCAGAACATATTCCAATGGCTACAACTTTTGTTACAAATCATATTAGACAAACAGGAAGTTTTTTTGTTCGTTGGTTAAGAAAAAGAAGTGAAAAGAAATATTTATTTAGATCGATGAGACATCTATGTATGATTTTATGTTTTATTGCTGGAGCGATAGTCTCTACAATTTTATGTCATTACTTTAAAGATCAGGCTATCTTTGGGGCACTTGTTTTCTTATTCATCTTACAAGGTGATTTACTATACGCTGATTTAGTCAAAGAAAAAGAAATGTTGGATAAAGTTCCAAGTGGGCATTAATGCCCATTTTTTCTTGTTTAAATCATGTATTTCATGTATTATTAATGTGCTATGAGTATAAAAATATAATGGAGGTAAAAGCTATGAATGAAAGTATGTTAGATAGATTGAAATCAATGGAAAATAGATTTGAAGAATTAGGACACATGTTGATGGATCCTGATATTGGTAGTGATATTAAAAAAATGACTGAAGTAACGAAAGAACAAGCCTCTTTACAAGCTGCCTATGATTTATTTCAAGAATATAAAAAAGTAGAACAAGGAATCAGTGAAGCTAAAGAATTAGCTAAAGAAAATGATCCTGAAATCAAAGAAATGGCAAAAATGGAATTAGAAGAATTAGAAACAAGAATGCCAGAAATTATTTCTAAATTAGAAGTAGAGTTAATTCCAAAAGATCCAAATGATAATAAAAACGTAATTATGGAAATTCGTGGTGCTGCTGGTGGAGATGAAGGAAATATCTTTGCTGGTGATTTATACCGTATGTATGTCAAATACTGTGAAAGCCAAGGATGGAAAATTGATGTTTTAGAAGCAGACGAAGCTGAAGCCGGTGGATATTCACTTATTTCATTTAATGTTATTGGTGATGATGTTTATGGTAAATTAAAATACGAATCAGGTTCACACCGTGTTCAACGTGTGCCAAAGACGGAAACTCAAGGTCGTGTCCATACTTCTACAGCAACAGTTCTTGTTATGCCAGAAATGGAAGAAGTTGATGTTCAAATTAATAAAAATGATTTAAGAATTGATACTTATCGTGCAAGTGGTGCCGGAGGACAACATATCAATAAAACTGATTCAGCAGTCCGTATTACCCATTTACCAACCGGTATTGTTGCTGCCAGCCAAGATGGTCGTAGTCAACATGACAACAAAGATAAAGCAATGAAAACATTAATTGCCCGTGTTTATGATTATTATCAATCTCAACAAACAGAAGCTATTGATAGTGAAAGAAAAAGTAAAGTAGGTACTGGGGATCGTGCTGAAAAGATTAGAACTTATAACTATCCTCAAAACAGAGTGACTGATCATCGTATCGGTCTTACTATTCAACAATTAGATCGTATTATGGATGGTAAATTAGATGATATTATTACTGCATTAATTAATGAAGATCAAAGACTTAAATTAGAAGGACAAAAATAATGAAAACAGTAAAACAACTTATTAAAGAAGCTGAAAGTCATTTAGATGATGAACATAAAGATGTCAATGTAGCTAAAGTATTATTTTATCATTTAGCTAAAAAAGAGCCTCATGAACTTTATTTAATGATGGATGAAGAAGTTGATCCTGAATTGGAAAAACAATTTCTTGCGGGAATGGAAGAATATTATAATGGAAAACCAATTCAGTATATTAAAGGATATGAAACATTTTTTGGCAGAGATTTTGATGTCAATGAAGATGTTCTTATTCCTCGTTATGAAACAGAAGAATTAGTAGAAAATATTTTATATCGTATAGATGATTACTTTAGTGATTATCAAGATATTCATTTATGTGATGTGGGAACTGGAAGTGGGGCTATTGCGATTACTTTGGCTCTGGAAGAACCTCGTTTAAAAGTGATTGCTACTGATATTTCTGATGATGCTTTAACAGTGGCTAAGCATAATGCTAAAAAGTTAGGAGCAAATATTGAATTTAGAAGTGGAGATATGTTAGAACCTTTATTAAAAACAAATGAAAAGGTAGATATCTTTGTTTCTAATCCACCTTATATTCCTAATGATCAAGAAATAGAAGCAATGGTTAAAGACAATGAACCTCATGTTGCTTTATTTGGAGGAAATGATGGTTTATATTTCTATCGTAAAATATTTAATGAAGTAAAACCATTACTTAATGATCGTGCATTATTAGCTTTTGAAATGGGATTTGATCAAAGAGAATTAATGGAAGAAGCAATTCATCAATTCTTTGGCGATGTTCCTTTTGAAATAATTAAGGATATTAATGGTAAAGACCGTATGTTATTTATTTACCATCATTTAAAAGATCATGATTAATACAGATAGATTAATTATTGAACCATTAAGTTATGATGATGCCAAGAGATTTAGTGAATACCGTGATAAAAAAGAAGTTGCAAAATATCAATCATGGCATCGCTATTCTTATAATCAAGCAAAAAAAAGAATTAATCAATGTTTAAAATACCCACTTACTAATAAAGTAGGAAACTATCAATTAGGTATCTATACCAAATATGATCATTATTTAATTGGTGATTTATATATAGAAGTTGATGGCTATACAACCTTTTCATTAGGTTATACATTAGATAGCCATTATTGGCATTATGGATATGGTAGTGAAGCAGTAAAAGCAATTTTAAATTATATGTATGAAACATATCAGTTTAAAAGGTGTTTATGTCGTGTTTATCAAGATAATAGGCGTTCTATTCATTTATTAGAAAAACTAGGGTTTAAACGTATTAGTCAATCAAAATTCTTTCAAGATGCACTTTATGCTAAGGATTTAAATGATAATATAAAATAATGTCATTATATGGATGGTAAGCAATGATTAAAAGCAACAGATACATGTCATGTGTATTTGTTGTTTTTTGTTAGAGAGCGAATTATCAAAGATGGTATGATTCTCATTAATATATAAGTCGTAAAGTGATTATGGAGTTGTTGCGAAATAATAGTAAATAATTAAACTTAGTTGGAGACAAAAAATATGATTTTATGATATAAAGTAGTAAATAACTCACTGTTTTTTTAAAAACCAGTGAGTTGTATTCTATACAATTCACTAAATTTAAAAAAAACAGTGAATAATTAGTTGTTGGTTAAAGAAATCTTCAAGATTTTATCATTACTCTTTTTAATGACAAATTATGCATTTTCACCCCTATATAATATAGCCGAGGTGGGGAAAATGGAGTTTATTATATCAAAACGTAAGAAACAAACAACCAATATGATGATGCCCGTCAGTTTGTTTTTAGTAACGTTAGGCTTATCATTAATTCTGATCGATCATACATCAGTATGTTTTGTTTTACCGATTCTACTCGTTGCTTTAAGTAGTGGGTATTTATATGTTTTTATCTATTTAGTGGCTTTAGCGATGACTTTGTTATTTGTAGAAAATAGTATGATGACGCAATACATATCATTAACAGGACTTATTGTTTTTTATTTGTTGAGTTATTTTCATTTCTTTAAAACAAAGTATATGCCACTTGTTTTAACTGCGATTACAGCTATTTTTTTATATGTTTTTCATTACACTTGGATTCAAATAGGGGTGATTTCATCAGTGACACTCATGAATAGTTATTTATACTTACAACTGGTACCAATTATCATGCATAATAAAGCAGATGTTTATACACCTGATCGACTGATGATTATCAGTATTATCGTTTTAACGATGATGACGAGTCTGATGCCTTTAAATGTAGCGTATATGATGATCCTGATTCGTTTTTATTTATTGATCACTATTTATTATCTAACAATTCAAACAATTGTACCAGCTATCTTTTATGTTTCTATTCTATTAATCTTGATGTCTTTACAAATGCAAAATGATGTCTTGGCTTTAATTTTGCCATTAAGTTTTTATTTATTATATCAACCTAAAAATAAATATATTTTTACAGGTTATTATTTATTAAGTCATATTATTCTTCCTTTTTTTATTACTTATCAGTATCAATATTATACGTTAATTATTGTTATTTCAGCGGGGTTGTTTGTGTTAACACCCCAATTTAAAAATAGAAAGATCATAGTATCTGATGATTATCATGATATGACAAAACAAAATCGTTTAATGAGTAAGGCTGATTCATTTGCAGCACTATTTCAGCAGCTCACAGACGTTTTCATGGATAACACCAAAAATTCTTATTTATCACAATATATAGGTTATGTTTATGAGGATGTTTGTAGTCATTGTTCATCTTGTGAATATTGTTTTTATTCTAAAGATGGTGTGAGTCGTTTAGGTAAATTATTATCTAAAGGAATGAAAGAGGAATTTAAACAAGAGGATTTAGATTATATTCAAAAGTATTGTGTTGATCCCATCAATTATCAAGAAACTATTAAAAGATATCGTCGTAGTTATGAAAATATGATGAAAGTTGAAAATGCCAATAGACATATGAGGAAAGATTTATTTAAAGAATTTTCGATGATAAGTCATGTCTTTTCAGATTTTTCAAAAACAATCCAAAGACTTCCTCAACAATTAGAAAAGAGTCTTATTGAACATCTAAAGGCTTATCAATTTGATATTGTTTATTTAAAAAAACATCAAATTGATCAATCGACCTATACTTTAGAAATAGGTTTAAGAGATGTTAAAAAGAGTGTTATTGAAGAAGAACTCATTCCTATATTAGAAAACTTTTTAAATCATTCTTTAGAAGTTCTTTCTATTTATGATCATCCTCATTATCTAGGTTATACTTCTATTGTATTAAAGCATCAATTATTATTTCATATTCAATATGGTTACCAACAATTTTCATTAGATCAAAATGATTGTGGAGATAGTTACTGTTCATTCCATCATGACCAACATTTCTATATGGTTTTATCTGATGGGATGGGACAAGGTTTACAAGCGGCTAAAGAAAGTCGTTTAGCTTTAGAAATCTTTACAAAGCTCATTAAAAACGGAATTGAATTGAAAGATACTTTAAGATCATTAAATAGTTTATTAAAAATAAAAAATCAAGGAGATATGTATACGACTCTTGATTTATGTGATTTTGATTTAGTTTCTGCTAAATTGAAAATGATTAAATATGGTGCTTTTGAAAGTTATGTCATGAGAGACCATAAAATAGAAACCATCAAAGCCTGTTCATTACCTATGGGAATGGCTTCTAAACTAAAAATGATGTCCTATGAAATGAAATTATGTCCTCATGATATCATTATCTTAGTCAGTGATGGGGTTGGCAATGAATTTATTGATATACTTGAAAGAAATAAAGAGGAGATTGCTTTGTTACATCCAAGTGAAGCAGCAACACTCTTAATGTCTGAAGTTTTAACCTTACATCATTTAGATGATATGAGTATTATTGTTTTAAAGGTTGAAAAAAATAATTAGTTTCTTTTATAATAATTGTGGTGATACTATGAATGAAGCATTATTAGATAAAAAATTAAAATATATTGTAGGGGTATCGGGAGGAAATGACTCGATGGCCCTTTTAAATATGTTAAACGAGAAAGGCTACTTGATCTATGTTTGTCATGTTAATTATCATATTCGCCATGATAGTAATGAAGATCAAGTATTGGTAGAAAAGTATTGTAAAAGCCACCAAATCCCTTATTTTATAAAAGAAGTTGATTTACATGATTATCACGAAGATAATTTAGAAATGAAGGCGCGTCTTATACGTTATGATTTCTATCGTGAAATAGGAAAACTACATCATATTCATCATGTCATTTTAGCTCATCACTTAGGCGATATTTTAGAAACAATGATCATGCAATTACAGCGAGGAAATGTAAAAGGATACCTAGGAATTCAAGAAAAAACAGTGATTCAAGATATGGTTATTGTACGTCCTTTATTAAATACAACCAAACAAGAACTAAGAGATTACTGTGCATTACAACACGTAGACTATCACGAGGATTATACTAATCATGATGATCATTATCGTCGTAATGCAATTAGATTGCATGTTTTACCGACTTATAGTCAACAACAAATCAGTTTGTTGTTGAAACAAATGAAAGAACATAACCAAAGAATTGATGAACAAAATAAACAATTACAACCATTATTTGATCAATATGATCAAAAGCATTATTTATCATTAAAGGATATTCAAGAAGAACAATTGCCATTAGTGATTTATTATATGTTAAAAAAAGTCATTTACCCGCCACTCATTAGTGATGCTTTAATTCAAGAAATAATCAAACAAATTCAATCTTGTAAACCAAATATTCAAATGCAGTTACCAGTTAATTTTCTGTTCATAAAAGAATACGATAATATCTATACTTCAAATAATATGAACACGAGGGAATATTGTATAAAGTATGAACATCTTGTTTATGATAGACATGAGGCATTTTATTTAGCTAAAGAGGGTCATTTAAATGAAGGTGTTTATTTAAGTGAAAAGGATTTTCCTATTGTCATAAGAAGTTTTCTACCAGGAGATAAAATTAAAACAAGTGGTGGTACTAAAAAAGTATCTCGATTATTTATCGACGCGAAGATTCCAAGTCACCAAAGAAAAACATGGCCGATTGTTGTAAACAATCATCAAGAAGTTGTTTTAATTCCTAATCTAGCTAAAAATATCAAGTATTTAACTACAAAACCCAATATATTTGTGGTAAAATTATAAACATCTTGGTGAGGTGAAATGCAATGCATAAAGATATAAAAGAAATATTATATACAGAAGAACAAATTGAACAAAAATGTGAAGAATTAGCTAATCAAATTGATCAAGATTATGCTGGTGAAGAAATTTTATTAGTTGGATTGTTGAAGGGATCAGTTCCTTTTTTAGCTGAACTTGGAAAACACTTAAAGAGTGATGTGACTTTTGATTATATGAAAGTAAGTAGCTACAGTGGTGTGGAATCAAAAACTTTAGTAGTTCAACAAGATTTAAAAGAAGATATTAGAGGAAAAAATATTTTAATTGTTGAAGATATTTTAGATACTGGAAAAACACTATATAATGTTAAACAAATGCTTTTAAAACGTGGTGTAAGAAGTGTTAAAATCGTAACATTATTAGATAAAGAAGAAGGTCGTGTATTTGATATGAAAGCAGACTATTCAGGATTTAAAATCCCTAATGCTTTTGTTGTTGGATATGGTTTAGACTTTAATGAAAAATATCGCCAACTTCCTTATGTAGGAATATTAAAAGAAGATTGTTATAAAAAATAGTAAGGAGATTGTATGAATAACAAAAAAGGTTTATTAAAATCTTTATTACCTTGGCTTATTTTATTAGCTGGTTTAAGTGTCATGATTCCCTTTTTAAATCAAGGAAACAGTCATGAAATTAAATACAATGAATTTGTTAAGGTAGTACAAGATGAAAAGGTACAAAGTGTAAAGATTACACCTTCTTCATTAGTGATTGATGTAGACGGGGTATATACTAAAAAAGTAGATGGTCAAAAGAAAGAAGTTTCTTTCTCTACTACAATTCCTAAAACTGATTCTGAATTAGATTCTTTAATTAATCTATTAGATGAAAAGAATGTTCAAATCAAAATGATCGATCAAAATGATCGTGGCATTTTTATGGAAATTGTGATGACATTATTACCATATGTTCTTATCATTGGCGCAATGTTCTTTTTAGTAAGAATGATGTCCAATGGTGCTGGTGGTAACGCTAAAGCCTTTGAGTTTGGAAATTCAAGAGCTAAACTTGAAAAGAATTCAAAAACACGTTTTAGTGATGTTGCCGGAATGGATGAAGAAAAAGAAGAAGTAAAAGAACTTGTTGATTTCTTAAAAACACCTAAGAAATTCTCTGATATGGGTGCTAAGATTCCTCGTGGTGTTTTATTAGTTGGACCACCAGGAACAGGGAAAACATTATTAGCGAGAGCTGTAGCTGGTGAAGCAAACGTACCATTCTATTCTATTTCCGGTTCTGAATTCGTGGAAATGTTTGTCGGTGTTGGTGCTGGACGTGTGCGAGACATGTTCAAAAAAGCTAAACAAACAGCACCATGTATTATCTTTATCGACGAAATTGATGCAGTAGGACGTCAAAGAGGTACTGGTATGGGTGGTGGACACGATGAACGTGAACAAACTCTTAACCAATTATTAGTAGAAATGGATGGTTTCTCTGGAAATGAAGGAATTATCGTTTTAGCTGCAACAAACCGTGCTGATGTTTTAGACCCAGCTTTATTAAGACCAGGTCGTTTTGACCGTCAAATTCAAGTAGCAAATCCAGATAAAGCAGCACGTGCTAAAATTTTAGCAGTTCATGCTCGTAATAAAAAATTCACTCCAGATGTTAATTTTGAAAATATTGCTCAAAGAACACCAGGTTTTTCTGGGGCTGAGTTATCAAACGTATTAAATGAAGCAGCTTTACTTGCAGTAAGACAAAATCATGATTTGATTACAATGGCAGATATTGATGAAGCTGTAGATCGTGTTATGGGTGGACCTGCTAAGAAGTCTCGTAAATATACTGAAAAAGAACGTCGTTTAGTTGCCTACCATGAAGCAGGACACGCTGTTATTGGTTTAACATTAGAAGACGCTAATAAAGTACAAAAAGTAACGATTGTTCCTCGTGGACAAGCTGGTGGTTATAACTTAATGACACCAAAAGAAGAAACATACTTCCAAACTAAATCACAATTAAAAGCAACTATTGCTGGATTTATGGGTGGACGTGTTGCTGAAGAAATTTTCTTTGGTGATGTAAGTTCCGGTGCTCATAACGATATTGAACAAGCAACAAGAATTGCTAGAATGATGGTGACTGAATTAGGTATGTCTGAACTTGGACCAATTCAATATGATTCAGAAAATGGACAAGTATTCTTAGGTCGTGATTACACACAACGTAGTAATACTCACTCTGGACAAATTGCTTATGAAATTGATGTTCAAGTACGTAAACTTATTGATGAATGTTATAATCAAGCTAAAGAAATTATTGAAGAAAATCGAGATAAATTATCTTGTATTGCAGAAGCATTATTAGAATATGAAACTTTAGCTGGTGAAGATATTGAATCATTATTTAATACAGGGAAAATGTTAGAACATCATAATGGAACTATTGATGAAACAAAAACAGAAGAACCTGTAGAAACTGAAAAAAAAGAATCATTAGATGATGCAGATGATTTATTAGATGAAATGAAATAAAAGCGTTCCAACGCTTTTTTTCATTTAGGAAAGGAGAAAAATATGAGTACTAAGGCAAAAAGAATATTTATTTTCTTTATCATAGCGTGTATGATTATCCCAATTTTTTCTTCCGTACTCTATTTATGGTAAAGAACAATGAAAGATTATTTAGTAAGAGGATTAGTAAATAGTAAAAATTGTCGTGTTTTTGCTTGCTCAACGACACATCTTGTTGATGAGGCAAGAAAACATCATGGTTTATGGCCAACAGCATCAGCTGCCCTTGGAAGAATGATGTCGGCTTCGTTGATGATGGATGCGATGAATAAAAATAATGAAAAACAAACCATTACGATTAACGGTGGTGGACCTATTGGTACGATGATGACAGTATGTCAAGGCAATGGTAAAATTAAAGGGTTTGTTGGAAATCCAGAAGTGCATTATACTTACAATGATACTGGACATTTGGCTGTAGGTGTGGCTGTTGGTAAGGAAGGAACATTACAAGTCATTAGAGACATGGGATTAAAAGAGCCATTCTGTGGAACTGTTCCTTTACAAACAGGTGAAATAGGTGATGACTTTTCATACTATTTTATGGCCAGTGAACAAACGCCATCAGTTGTTTCTGTTGGGGTATTAGTAGAAGAAACAAATGAAGTGATTGCTTCAGGAGGTTTTATTATTCAATTATTACCAGAAGCAACAGAAGAAGATATTTCTTATATTGAAGATAAAATGAAAGATTTTCCACCTATTTCTTCATTAATTCATGAAGGAAAAACGCCGGAAGAAGTCTTAAAAATGATTTTTGAAGATGTAGAAATTACAGAAACAAGAGATTTATTCTTTGAATGTGATTGTTCAAAAGAGAAGATGAGCAATGCCTTATCTACTATTGGTGTTAAAGAATTAGAAGATATGATTAATGAAGATCATGGTTGTGAAATTACTTGCCAATTTTGTAACAACAAATACCAATTTAGTGAAGAAGATTTAAAAAATATTGTAGATAAAATAAAACATGGACAAGATTAACTTGTCCATGTTTTTTGTTGGGGGGAATCCAACTTTGTTTAGGAATATAACTAGATAACTTACATCTATTTTGGGGAGGAAAATAGAGGGGGATTGGTAAGTTATCTAGTTATACTATTGACAGTGATCATTTTTTTATTCATTATTTTTTATAATTCGTGTAAAATAAAAACAGTAAAGGATGATAAAATGTTTAAGATTAGAGATATAGTAATAGAAAATGATGTAGTCATGGCACCGATGGCGGGTATTACCAATATGGCATTTAGAAAAATAGTGAAAGAATTTGGTGCTGGATTAGTATACTCAGAAATGGTGAGCGATAAGGCACTATGCTATGGTAATACTAAAACAATCGATATGTTACAGGTGGATGAAGCAGAACATCCTGTTAGTATTCAATTATTTGGTGGTGAAGTGGATACGATGGTGAAAGCTGCTATGTATATAGATCAACATTCTAACTGTGATATTATTGATATTAACTGTGGTTGTCCTGTTAATAAAGTTTTAAAAGCCAATGCTGGGAGTAAATTATTACAAAATCCTCAACTTATATATGAAATTGTTAAAGGAATAGTAGACCATGTTTCTAAACCGGTAACTGTAAAGATTAGAAGTGGTTTTGATCATGATCATATTAATGCAGTTGAAGTGGCTCAACTGATTGAAAAAGCTGGCGCAAGTGCTATAGCAGTTCATGGAAGAACACGTTCACAAATGTATGAGGGTAAAGCAGATTGGGATATTATTAGACAAGTTAAAGAAGCGGTCAGTATTCCGGTTATTGGTAACGGTGATATTCGTAGTGTGGCAGACGCTAAAAGAATGTTGGCTCAAACTGGATGTGATGCCATTATGGTAGGAAGAGCAGCACTTGGTAATCCATGGCTCATTAAACAAATTGTTGATAGCTTAAATCATCACGAAGATGTAAAAGAACCGACTTACCAAGAAAAGATTCAATTATGTTTACAACATGCAAAAAGATTAATGAAGATAGAACCTGAAAGAATTGCAATGTCCCAAATGCGAGGTCATGCACCTTGGTATATTAAGGGATTGAAATCTTCAGCTCAGGTAAAAAATGAATTATCAAAGGTGAATACTTATCAAGAATTAGAAACAATTCTTATGGATTATCAAAGAACTTTGGATGATTTAGATCAAGATGATAAAAATGTTTAATCAATGATTGACATTTTTTCTTTTTACTGTATAATCATAGTTAACAAGTAGGAAATAGGTGGAATTAAAAATGGTAAAAACATTAATTAAACAACTTAGAAATAATTTCCGTAATGGACGAATGTAAAACTGATTTATATTTATCAAACACAATTAAATAAAAATCAAAATAAACATTAAGAAAAGAGGAAATTAAAATGACAAGAGAATATAGATTTGAAACAAAACAATTACACGTAGGACAAGAAAATCCCGATCCAGCTACTGATTCAAGAGCTGTACCAATTTATCAAACAACATCTTACGTATTTAAAAATAGTGCTCATGCAGCAGCAAGATTTGGTTTAGCTGATGCAGGAAATATCTATGGAAGATTAACAAACTCAACACAAGGTGTTTTTGAAGATCGTATCGCTGCTTTAGAAGGTGGAGTTGCAGGTTTAGCTGTTGCTTCTGGAGCTGCTGCTATTGCTTATACAATTCAAGCGCTAGCAAGTCAAGGAGAACATATCGTTGCTCAAAAAACAATCTATGGTGGAACTTCTAACTTATTAGCTCACACATTTACTCAATTTGGAATTACAACAACATTTGTTGATGCTCATAATTTAAAAGAAGTTGAAGATGCTATCCAAGAAAATACAAAAGCAATCTACTTAGAAACTTTAGGAAATCCTAATAGTGATATTCTTGATGTAGACGCTATCGCTGAAATTGCTCATAAACATGGTTTACCAGTTGTTGTAGATAATACATTTGGAACTCCATATTTATTTAGACCAATTGAACATGGTGCAGATGTCGTTGTTCATTCAGCAACAAAATTCATTGGTGGACATGGTACAAGCTTAGGTGGTGTCATCGTTGATGGTGGTACATTTGACTGGGCTAAAAGTGGTAGATACCCATGGATTAGTGAACCTAACCCAAGTTATCATGGTGTAAAATTTACTGAAGCTGCTGGACCAGCTGCTTTTGCAACATATATTAGAGCCATCTTATTAAGAGATACTGGAGCTACTATTTCCCCATTCAATGCTTTCTTATTATTACAAGGAACTGAAACATTATCATTAAGAATTGAACGTCATAATGAAAATACAAAGAAAGTAGTAGAATACTTATCTAAACATCCATTAGTAGAAAAAGTAAATCATCCATCATTACCTGATCATCCAGATCATGCATTATATGAAAAATATTTCCCTAATGGTGGTGGATCTATCTTCACATTCAATATTAAAGGTGGAGAAAAAGAAGCACATCAATTTATTGATCACCTAGAAATCTTCTCATTATTAGCTAACGTTGCTGATGTTAAATCATTAGTTATCCATCCAGCTACTACAACACATTCACAATTAACAGAAGAAGAATTAGCTGATGTAGGTATTCAACCAAATACAATTCGTTTATCAATTGGTACAGAACATATTGATGATATCATTGAAGACTTAGATAATGCATTTAAAGCAGTAAAATAATAGATTAGAGGATTACAGAATGTAATCCTTTTTTAATAAAAAAAAGTGAAAAAAAGATTATATTCGATATTTAATGACACAATTTATGATATAAAACGAGAAAATTATTGATATAATCAATAAAATTCTTTCTTTTTGTGAAAAAATGGATATAATAATGCCAAGGAGGAAAGTAGAAACAAATAAGTTTTGAAGTATAGCAATGAAAACAACAATTGAAATTCAACATAAAGAATTAAATATCAAAGATGTTAATATTGATAAATATATTAAAGAACAATTAAAAGAAAAAGGAGTAAAAGCAACAGATGTAGATACATTAAATGTTTATTACATTCCTGATCAATTAAATGTTTATTATGTAGCAAAGAAAAAAGACGGAACAGAAATCAAAGATTCATTTGATGCTCATTTAGTTCCTGAATATCCAGAAGCACCTGTAAAAAAAGCAACACGTAAAACACCAGTTAAAAAAGCTGAAAAACCAGCTGCTAAAGTAGCCGCTAAACCAGTTGTAAAACCTGTTGTTAAAGCTGCAGCTAAACCTACAGCTAAAGCTTCTAAAAAAGTTGCCTTAAAAAAATAATAAAGTAAACTTAAGTCTTTGACTTAAGTTTTTTTATGCTTAAATTGTATGATAAATCATATAAACAAAGTATTTGATAATTATTAGACATGGGTTAAACTAATAAGTTAGGAGATGATTATAATGGAATACGTAACTTTAAATAATGGTTTAAAAATGCCAATGGTTGGGTTTGGTGTATTTAGAGTGCCAGATAAAAAAGAATGTGAAGAATCAGTATACCAAGCTATTAAAGCAGGATATCGCTTAATTGATACAGCTGCAGCTTATACAAATGAAGATGCAGTAGGTGCAGCAGTAAAAAGAGCCATCAATGATGATATTTGTAAAAGAGAAGACTTATTTATTACTTCTAAATTATGGGTTCAAGATATGATGGACTATGATAGTGCTAAAAAAGGAATAGAAGCTTCTTTAAAAAAGAGTGGTTTAGAATACTTAGATTTATATTTATTACATCAAGCATGTGGCGATTATTTTGCTGCATGGAGAGCGATGGAAGATGCTTATCGAGAAGGATTATTAAAAGCAATTGGGGTTTCTAATTTCTATTCTAATATTTTGACTAACTTCTGTGAAGTTGTAAAAATTAAACCTGTTGTTAATCAAGTAGAATTACATCCTTACTATACACAAGAAAAAGCATTAGAAACAATGAAATACTATAATGTTATTCCTGAAGCTTGGGCACCTCTTGGTGGTGGAAGATACAATCCATTTGAAGATGAAATGTTAAAAGATATGGCCAATCATCATCACAAATCAGTAGGACAAGTTCTTTTAAGATGGAATTTACAAAGAGGCGTTGTTGTTATTCCAAAATCAACACACTTAGAAAGAATTAAAGAAAATATTGATTTATTTGATTTTGAATTAAGTGAAGAAGAAATGAATAAAATCTCATCATTAGATATGGGGTATACTGGTTCAAGAGCAAAACACTTTGATCCTGAATTTGTAAGAATGGTATTAAATAATAAGATTCATGATTAATTAAAGGTTATTTTTATTGCCTATATTGACAATAATTTTGATTTAAGTTAAGATTAACGCGATGAATAAAGGCAATGAATAGAGGAGTAATAACAATCATTCATTTCTAGAGAGTCTTGGTTGGTGGAAAAGACAATGAAGATGTTATGAATAAAGACTAGGAGCCGCATCTTGGATTTAATTGATAAGATGACGTTAGCCACGTTACAGGCAAGACTATTTATGGATAGTTAATAAGGTTAATAGAGTAATCTATTAATGAATTTGGGTGGTAACACGATACTCTCGTCCCTTGGGATGGGAGTTTTTTATTTAGAAAAGGAGAAAACAATGGAAGAAAGAAAATTTAGCGAACAAGAATTAGTTCGTCGTGAAAAAATGCAAGAATTAATTGATCAAGGAATTGATCCATTTGGACAAAGATTTGATGTAACAGCTTATTCAAAAGAAATCAAAGAAAAATATGGTGATAAAACACATGACGAATTAGAAGAAATGGCTGTAGAAGTATCTATCGCTGGTAGAATTATGACAAAACGTCGTAAAGGTAAAGTATGCTTTATGCATATTCAAGATCGTGATGGACAAATTCAATTATATGTAAGAAAAGATACAATTG
This sequence comes from Erysipelatoclostridium sp. AM42-17, assembly GCF_003480255.1. Lineage (GTDB taxonomy): Bacteria > Bacillota_I > Bacilli_A > Erysipelotrichales > Coprobacillaceae > Faecalibacillus. The sequence continues at coordinate 112,583 of NZ_QUIN01000003.1, forward strand.
GTGAAGAAGCTTATGAAATTGTAAAAAAAGGTGATATTGGAGATATCATCGGTGTTAAAGGAACAGTGTTTATGACAAATACCGGAGAATGTTCAGTAAAAGTATCTGAATATACACATCTAACAAAAGCATTACGTCCTTTACCAGAAAAATTCCATGGTTTAACAGATATTGAAGAAAGATATAGAAGAAGATATGTAGATTTAATTATGAATGAAGAAGCAAAGAAAATTGCTTTCACTCGTCCTAAAATCATTCGTTCAATTCAAAATTATTTAGATAACAAAGGATATGTTGAAGTAGAAACACCTGTATTAAATCCAATCTTAGGTGGTGCTGCAGCAAGACCATTTGTTACTCATCATAACACTTTAGATACTGATTTCTATTTACGTATCGCTACTGAATTATCATTAAAAAGATTAATCGTTGGTGGTATGGATGCAGTATATGAAATTGGACGTTTATTTAGAAATGAAGGTATGGATAGAACACATAACCCTGAATTTACAACAATTGAAGTATATAAAGCATTTAGTGATTTAGAAGGAATGATGGATTTAACAGAAGGTATCATTTCTAATGCAGCTATGACTGTAAACGGTACATATGAATTAGACTATAAAGGACATCATATTTCACTAGCACCAGGATTTAAACGTGTATCTATGACAGACGCTATTAAAGAAAAAACAGGAATTGACTTTAACGAACATATGTCATTTGAAGATGCTAAAAAATTAGCTGAAGAACATGGTATCGAAGTAGAGGCACACTTTGGTTATGGACATATTATTAATGAATTCTTTGAAAAATATGTAGAAGAAACAATTGTAGAACCAACATTTGTATATGGTCATCCAATTGAAATCTCACCACTTGCTAAAAAGAACTTAGAAGATCCACGTTTTACTCAACGTTTTGAATTATTCATCTGTGGAAACGAATACGCTAATGCCTTTACTGAATTAAATGATCCAATTGATCAATATGAAAGATTTGCTGATCAATTAAAAGAAAAAGAATTAGGTAATGATGAAGCTAATGAAATGGACTTAGATTATGTTGAAGCCCTTGAATACGGTTTGCCACCAACAGGTGGAATGGGTATGGGTATTGATAGATTAGTTATGTTATTAACTGGACAAGAATCTATTCAAGAAGTTATCTTATTCCCTCAAATGAAACCAAAAAACAAATAAAATACGGATAAAATCAATATTTTTTAGATTTTGAATTTGTGCATACCATCTGGACAAATTAGGTAAGATAGAATTATAAGACTATGAAACGAGGTAGTGAATATGGAAAAAGATCCGTTTAAGGAATATTTGAGGGAGTCTGAACCGGATAAAGCTCATAAGGGTTATGCTTGGAGTACGGCAATTGGACTTCAGGCGGTGGACGGACTCAAACCATCTAAATATTTGATTGATACCGCCATTCAGAATATTGAAGGTAAAATCACGATGAAGGAAGCACAGAGTCTTATCGACAGTTACTATGAGGAAAGACCTGTCCATTTGTCCGATGACGAACGTACTGAAGAAGCTGATAAAGTTTCTTCTCGTATTGCTGAAATTCTTTCTGAGACAGCGTTCTCATTTTCTCCGAATGAGTATATCTCTATTCACCGCAAACTCTTTCAGGGGATTTATAAACATGCCGGAAAGATTAGAGATTACAACATTACAAAGAAAGAATGGGTGCTTGATGGGGCAACTGTTATGTATGGTAGTGCTTCAGAATTGAGATCAACACTTGAATATGATTTTTTGCAGGAGAAGGATTTTAGTTATAAAGGGCTTTCAATGGACGAGATTATTCATCATCTAGCGGTATTCATTTCAAGATTATGGCAAATTCATATCTTCGGGGAAGGCAATACGAGAACAACGGCAGTGTTCTTCATCAAATATTTGAGGACACTTGGGTTCTCTGCAACCAATGATATTTTTGCGGAAAATGCGTGGTATTTTAGAAATGCACTTGTCCGTGCAAACTATACGAACTTGCAAAAAGGTATTCACGAAACAACAGAGTATCTGGAAGCATTTCTTAGAAATCTACTTTTGAATGAGAAAAATGAGCTTCATAATCGAAATCTTCATATAAGTGAACTGTTGAATGAAGAAAAAGTGGACATTGGGGACACAAAAGTGGACATTCAAGACAGAAAAGTGGATATTGAAAGTGTACTTTCTGAAAAAGGCAGTGATTTCTCATTAAAAACGACGGTTCATATCCATAGACTTTTTGAAAAGTTTGGCTTTGATGAGGTATTTGGAAGAAGTGCAGTTATGAACCTTCTTGAACTGAAAGGTTCAGGTGCTTCAAAACTTCTTTCCAATTTGGTGCAGGCAGATATTATTGAACCAGTATCTGGTCACGGAAAAGGAAAATATAAATTCAAGAAGTAATCTATATCATTATTTGAAATTTTATAAAATCTTTCCAAAGATTGTCGACACAGTGTGTCGACAATCTGGTGCTTTACTTTCGTGGTCGCATTATAGAACTTTATTACAGGTCAAAGATTCTGAAGCTCGTGATTGGTATGAAAAGGAAGCTATAGAACAAACTTGGAGTGTTCGTACTTTACAAAGAAATACTTCTTCTCAATATTATTATCGTATGCTTCATGCGCAAAAAAAAAGAAACTTGTAGAAAATGAGATGAAAGAACTCACATCAAAGTATCAAAATGATAAGTTTGAGTTTATCAAAAATCCGGTGGCTACAGAGTTTTTATGGTTTTTGCAAGATACAGAATTTGGATACAGATGACATAGTTCGTTACTCCATAAAGTAAGTTCAATCAAGGTACATGGTGTGGCTATGGGTAACCAAATAATTTAGGGGGAAAGCCAAATTATTTAGGGGACAACTTTA
>NZ_QUIN01000030.1 GCF_003480255.1 Erysipelatoclostridium sp. AM42-17
AGATATAAAAAACCTATATCTTTATGTAAAGGTATAGGTTTGTCAACAATCTGGAATGACCGTTAATATTAACGGTCATTTTTTTATAACTCTTCGCCATTTGTTTTAATAACATTTTGATACCAATAGAATGATTCTTTTCTTCTTCTAGAAAAATCTCCAGTACCATCATCATATCTTTCAACAAAGATAAATCCATAACGTTTAGCCATTTCTCCTGTAGAAGCAGAAACTAAGTCAATACATCCCCAAGGTGTATATCCTCTTAAATCAACTCCATCTAATACAGCTTCATGCATTTGTTCAATATGACTTCTTAAATAATCAATACGATAATCATCTCTTACTTTTCCATCTTCATCAATTTTATCATAAGCACCTAAACCATTTTCTACGACAAAGATTGGTAATTGATAACGATCATATATTTCATTTAATGAATATCTTAAACCTTCTGGATCTATTTGCCATCCCCAGTCTGATGCTTTTAAATAAGGGTTAGGTACTCCACCTAAAATATTCCCTTTTCCTGCTTTTTGTTTTTCAGGATCAACAGTTTGACAATTTGACATGTAGTAAGAACATGTATAGAAATCAACTGGTCCACTTGCTAGAATTTCTTCGTCTCCTGGTTCCATTTTAATTTCAATATGATTTTCTTTAAAGTAACGTTTTATATAATTTGGATATTTTCCTCGACATTGTACATCACTGCAAAACCAGTTCATTAAATGATTTTTTTGTTGATTTTCAATTTGATCTGCTGGATTACATGTTAACCCATAGCTTGTTGCCATGATTTGCATACATCCTACTTGATAATTTGGATCTATTTCATGCGCCATTTTTACAGCCAAAGCACTTGCTAGAAATTGATGGTGTAATCCTTGGAAACGATTATTTGGAATATCCACTTGATCCATAAATTCCATTTCTTTAATTTCATTTAAGATTCCTTGTCCTAAAAAAGCACCCATCGCTGTTGTAGCACTATTAATTTCATTAAATGTAAGCCAATATTTTACTTTTCCTTTATAACGAGTAAAAATAGCTTTACAGAAATTTAAATAACAGTCAATCATGCGACGATCAGTCCATGCATTCCATTTTTTAGTTAAGTTAAAAGGAACTTCATAGTGTGAAATTGTAATTAAAGGTTCAATATTATATTTTAAGCATTCATCAATTAATTCTTCATAAAATTTTAAGCCTGCTTCATTAGGTTGATCTTCATCACCATTTGGAAAGATTCGTGTCCAAGCAATTGAAAAACGATACATTTTAAATCCCATTTCAGCAAATAATGCAATATCTTCTTTAAAACGATGATAATGATCAATCGCATCATGGCTTGGATAGAATGTTCCTTCTTCTAATACTGGTGTAATTCTTTTTGATTTTGTAGCTGTACCTCCAGTACAAATATCAGGACAAGAAATACCTTTTCCTCCTTCTTGCCATCCACCTTCTAATTGGTTAGCAGCTGTAGCACCACCCCAATAAAATCCTTTTGGAAAACTCATGTTTATATTCCTCCTTTTTCTTTCATCTTTATTTTACTGATTCATTGATATTTGTCATTTGATTTTCATTTTTTGAAAGATATGAAAAGGACCTCTTTTAAAGAGGCTCTTAACTATTTCTTTTCTCTAATGAATTGAATCATTTCTTTAATTTCTTTTTCTGTTTTGGCTTTTAATAAATAAACATGATTACCCATAGCTTCACTTAAAGCTTCTGGTACAGGTTCATATGTAATGATTTGTTCACCGTATTTCATCTTGATTTGTTGATTATGATGTACGTAAGAAACGTGATCTCTTAATCCTACATAACCAATACAATACTTTTGTTTTAATTCTTCTTGATAACTATCATTTACTATCATTTGGGCATAAATATCATAAACATTACAATCATAAGCATAATTCATCATATCGGGAATATAAGCTCCTGGCGCACGCATATTCACTTCTAAACCAACTAAATCACCTTTTTTACCTAATCCTGCTTTGTCTTTTTCTAATCTAAAGAATTCAAAGTGGAAGAATTTTTGAGTTGTATCAAAAGCTTCAACGACCTTTTTACCAATAGTTTCAATATCACTGCCTTTTACCATTTGACTATAAAATCCCATATCACAATGATGATTAACTGAATCCATAATAGAATCAAGTAATACATGACTTGTACAAACTAAAATATTTTTATGACTGTCAGTGATACCATCAAAGGTTTCTACATGCCCATAAACAAATTCTTCTGCAATATAACTTACTCCTTTAGTTTTATTTTTTAAGAATTTTAAAACTTCTTTTTTGTTTGATAATTTATGGGTATCACTTGCTCCTACGCCATTATCAGGTTTAACAACAACAGGATAACCTACTTCTTCTACAAAATCATATAAATCTTGTTGTTTTTTTATAAGTTGGTATCTTGCAGTAGGAATACCCGCTTTTTTATAAACAGATTTCATTTTTGATTTGTATTTCATTGCTTTTAACTCTTTTGGTCTTGTCCCACTGGCAATATTAAAATCTAATCTTAGCTGAGCTTCCATTTCTAACCAATATTCATTTTGTGAATCAATATATTCAATTCTGCCATATTTACCAATAAAGAAACCTACTGCACGGTATACTTCATCATAATTTTCTAAACTATTAACGCGATAGTATTCTACTAAGTTACTCTTTGTTTCAGGATGCAAACTATCATAAGGTGCATCACCAATACCTAATACATGAATTCCTTTACTTCTTAATGACTTACAAAACTGCCAATAATATTCAGGAAAATTAGGTGATATAAAAATATAATTCATAAAAACCTCCTATAAAATATGTTCAACAAAATAAGGGAATTGTTTTTGCCACCATACCCAGTCATGATTAACATCTTTTCCCCAATAATCAATCCATGCTGGTACATTCAATCTGGCAAAAGTTTCTTGCATTAAATGTGTTGATTTCATCATTTCATCTTCCCATGCTCCTTGTCCACTACATAAAATCATTTTTCTATCTTGATAGATTTTAATATAAGGATGATCATGAGACATGCCATTTAAATACTTTAAAGGAGCATTATTATAAATATTTTCATCAATATAATTTCCAAAGAATAAATCACTATCATAATAACCGCTTAAAGCAATGGATCCTTTAAATAAATCCGGTCTTCTAAGCATGATATTTAAAGCATGTAAAGCCCCTAAAGAACATCCTGTAGTCATAATAAGTGATGTTTTATTCATATTATGAATAAAAGGAACAACTTCATCTACAATGTAATAATAAAATTGTTCAAGCATATAACTACGATGACTAGGATCTCCTGTTTCATCAGAATAAGTTTCTTCATCAATACTATCTACACAAAATAATTGTATTTGTCCTTGTTCTATCTTATCTTTTACACTTTCTACCATACCAAAGTTTTCAAAATCAAAGTAACGTCCATTTTGAGCAGGAAAGACAATAAATGGTTGTCCTTGCGTTCCATATACCTTCATTTCCATATCTCTTAATAAACACTCACTGTATTCTTTATAATATACTACTTCCATGACTCTCTTCCCCCTTTCTATTATTTTAACATAAAAATAGGCTTATCAATAAGCCTATTGTAAATATTGTCTTAATTCACCTACATCAAGTGAATATTCTTCAGCAATAATTTGATTTACTTGTCCTGATTTAATTAACTGTGCTAAAGAACCATTTAATGAAATCATACCTTCATTCTTTCCAGTTTGAATCATAGAATCAATTTGATGTCCTTTATTTTCTCTAATTAAATTCTTGATAGCATCTGTTGCCACCATGACTTCTAAAGCAGCTACACGTCCTTCACCACTTTGTAAAGGTAATAACTGTTGGGTAATAACAGCTTGTAAAACACTCGCTAATTGAGTACGGACTTGTTCTTGTTTATGAGTAGGAAAGACATCAATAATACGATCAATTGTTTTTGGTGCTCCTACCGTATGTAAAGTACTAAAGACAAGATGTCCTGTTTCCGCCAAAGTAATAACAGCTTGTATTGTTTCATAACCACGCATTTCACCAACTAAAATAATATCTGGGTCTTCACGCATTGCACTTTTTAGGGCAGTATCAAAAGAATCAACATCTTCATAAACTTCTCTTTGATGAATTAAAGCTTGTTTTTGTTGGTAAACATATTCTATTGGATCTTCAATTGTAAGAATATGACAATTCTTGATTGATGAAACAAAGTCGATCATAGCAGCAAGTGTTGTTGATTTACCACTTCCTGTTGGTCCTGTTACTAAAATAAGACCTCGAGGTAATAACGATAATTTATGTAATACATCAGGTAAATGAAGTTCTTCTAATGAACGAATATGATCATCAATAACACGAATGGCTGCTGTTACATTTCCTCTTTGAAAGTAGATATTAACACGATAACGATCACTACCATCAGTATAAACAAAATCAGCGTCTTCATGATTTTGTACTAACTTTAAAATGCGATCATGACATAATGATAAAATCATTTTTTCGATTGTTTGATCATCATATGATTGATCATATGATTTTAATTGACCATCTTTTCTTAAAACAATCCCTGTTTTAACACCAATATGCACATCACTACATTTTCTTTGTCTAGCATATTGTAATACTTCATTTATATTTGCCATAATGATCTCCTTTAATCAATGTAACAAGTAATTTTATTTAATTCATCTACTGTTGTTACACCATCTTTAACTAATTGTACAGCTTGATCTTTTAATGTTTCTACATGTTGTTCATCTTTTAAATAATCCATAATGGTATCTATATCTTCTTTATTAGCAATCATCTTTCTTACATGACTATCAACCATGATAATTTCATGAATCGCAATTCTGCCTTTATATCCCGTATTATTGCAATGTGGACACCCTGTACCCTTAGTAATATATTTAATGTCTTCACCTACTGCGATTTTATCTGTAACGGTTGCTTCTACTTGTCTTTTGCAATGAGGACAAACAACACGCATTAAACGTTGAGCTACTAAACCAACTAAAGAGTTTGCTACCATGTATGGTTCAATTCCCATTTCCTCTAAACGAACAATTGAACTAATGGCATCATTTGTATGTAATGTACTGACTACTAAGTGACCTGTAATTGCCGCTCTTACTGAAATTTCAGCTGTTTCTTTATCACGGGTTTCTCCAACCATGATAATATCTGGGTCTTGTCGCATTAAAGCTCTTAATCCTGATTCAAATGTTAAGCCTGACATTTGATTAACTTGCATTTGATTAATTCTTGATAATCTTTTTTCTACAGGATCTTCAATAGTTGAAATATTAACTTGACCTTTAGCTAATTCTTCTAGAATCATATAAAGGGTTGTTGTTTTCCCACTTCCAGTTGGACCCGTAACATAAATGATACCATGAGGCATCGCCATCATTTGTTTCATTTTATCATAGTTATCTTGAGTCATCCCAAAAGTGCTTAAACGCGAAATTGTTGTATTTGAATTTAAATAACGCATCACTATTTTTTCACCAAAAATAGTTGGAATAACAGATACACGAATATTCATTTCAATGCCATTAATCTTACCAATAAAGTGACCATCTTGAGGATTTCTCTTTTCAGCAATATCCATATTAGATAATATTTTAATTCTTACAGTTAAAGCTGCTTGAATATTTTTATTTAAATCTAAATAATCAACCAACATCCCATCAATACGCATTCTTACATGTACATTATCTTCAAAAGGTTCAATATGAATATCTGATGCACTATTATTATATCCTCTTAATAATAAAGAGTTTAATAACTTAACAACCGGTGTATCATCTTCTTGAGCATCAAATAAATCTAAATCATCTTCCTCTTCTACAGGTTGATCATCTAAGTTATCAATCAAATCTAAAGTATCTACATCACTATAATACTTTTCAATCGCAATTTGAATTTCTTCTTTTGTCGCTAAAGAAACTGATAAATGACATCCAGCAACAAGTCGAACATCTTCTAACCCATAGAAATTTAAAGGATCACTTGTCGCTACAGTTAAGTTATCTCCTTCAATAGCATAAGCAATGACATTATATTTTTGTGCCATTGCCTTAGGAATTCTCTTTGTTGCATTAATATCAAATTCAATAGCATCTAGTGATACTAAAGGCTCTGCTAGTTTATCAGATAATGCTTCTAACATTTGTCTTTCACTAACAAACCCTAAATCTATTAAATGTTCTCCTAATCTTTTACTTCTATCTTTCTTTTGAGCAGCTAATGCTGTTTGTAACTGTTCTTCATTTATATATCCGTATTCCTTTAATACTTCACCTATTGGTAAACTTTTCATATGTTAACCTCCATTTTTGATTTAATATACTGCATCCCAATAATGCATATTATATATGTCATTATCTAAACTACCTGATGTTTGAAATATATTAACATTAGCTTTTAAAGCCGCTTGTTTTGCAATAGAATAAACAATATCATTTTGTAAATATGTACTTCTTTGATCATAATTGTTTTCTACTCTAATCCATCCACTACTTATAACACCAGGAACTCCGGGTTTTTCAATGCAAGCATACCAAAGTTCATAAAAATCTTCATCATTCAAACTCTTCATCTTTATGAAACTTCCTTTTTTGTAATATTTATCTGAACTATATTCATCATAATCATCTTTTTTACTATCCTGTAAGGTAGAATTATATTTAGCATCAGACATATAATTTTTTACAATGTTAGTTTTCATTGTTTTACTAGGATACTTTGTATAAGTATTCTTTTTTACCTCATCAACGACGTCTTTATTGTCGATTCTTCCCAAACATTCCCATTGTTTATAAGAAGTATAATCAGGTGTATGTCCTGTCGAATATATTTTGTCACTTATCATTTTATAATAATAATTATTATAAATAACAATATCTCCATATTCATATGTGCTACCAATATCAAAATTTCTATCTAGCTTTTTCCAACAGGCCCCACCTGCATCGCCAGGCTTCACTGTTCCATTAGCCCATTCAGAAATGTATTGCCACCATGACCCATTATACCAAACAATATCATATCGATCATAAAGTTGATTTTGTTTATAAACTCCTTGATAATTTGTAGAATCAATATTTTTAACAATATCTGCAACTGTACCATCACCTGTAGTATCTTTGTTATCATCATTATTATCATCCATAACAGTATCATCTACGATATAATATAATTTATGAGTACTATCATTTAATGTTGTTTTATCCGATATATTTTGAAAAAAATTAGTAGCAGATGAACCAGTGCTAATATTAAAATTAACTAATTCATAAGTTTTTGATGTCTTGTAAACATCCTTATCTTCACCTTTTTGAAAACTTACCGTCATATCCAAACGATAACCATTTTGCTTAAATCCTCTTACAACTATCTTTAATTTACGTTTGTTAACATAATAATCATCATTAAAAACTTGTTTGCTATCACGATATAACTTATCTTCTTTCACATGAATCACATGCCAAGAACGGTCATCTGGTTTAGTGTTTGATACTCTAACTTCTGTCGCATATGTTATTTCATCACTAATATAATCCATAATTCCATCAGTAGCTTGTTTATCAAGTGACGTTTTAGTAGATGTATCAAAATATCCTAAAGAGTTGACTAAGATTCCACCAGTTATCACCATAGTTAATGAGGCAATAACTAAAACAATAACAATTTCAACTAATGTCATCCCTTTATTATTTATTTTCTTCATTTCTTAGTCACCTCCTTTTATCTTTTTGTTGTTTCAATTCTATGCCAAGAAGAATCATTCTTTATCTTATTATAAAATTCTGAATATGTACCAGTAATTTCAGATGTATTTACTCCATTTTTAGGAACCCACCATACATCTACATCTTCATTTGAAGAATTATTATCATAAAGTGCATAAATTTTATTTGGTCGATCTCCCTCTTTTGCTTTATCACCAAGTAATATGAAAACATCTTTATATTTTTCACCATCGAAAAAATCATAGTAATCAGTATTTTTATTCATAAATAAACAAGGAGTTACATAAGTGTACTTATTTTTATCAAATTGAGGATTAATTGATGCTATTTCATCACCTAGTGCATTAATTTTTATATTAGGATACACCAATGAATACAATTTAGGTAAATTTGTAATAATATCATTTACTTCTACATTAATATTTTTTTCTTCTTTTAGCCACTTGTTTATATATTTTTTTACATCTGAACTATTCATTTGCGAAGTTGCCTTTACTTTTTCTTTTAAATAATTATGAATTTGAGTCATCATATCACAATAATTTTTATAAACATTTCTAACTTTTTGAGTATCATCACTATTATCTATTTCAAACGAAGATAATGTCACTCCACTATCAGTTTTACTTTTTGCTTTTTTGTAAATTCCATCAACTGTAATCGGACTTTGACCTTGTTGTAAAGTAATCGAATATGTAGCATCTATAGGATTAACATCAATATTCGTATCTTTTTGTGATTCATTAATTAATGCTGTTTCTTCATTATTAGTATTGTTTTTATATTGTTCAGAATCACTGAATACCCTAAAAGCTGTAACAAATCCAGTCACCATAATAATAGAAGCCGTACTTAGAATAAGAAGAGCGATAATTGTTTCAATAAGTGTCATACCTTTATTGTTTTTCATATACTTTCCCCCTATTCTAGTTCTTTCCAATCCACTGTATTAATTAAATTATTTAGATTAGTTTTTCCTTCTTGTATTTGCCATAAATAACCTGTATTGTTATTTTTTCTCACATATATTTTGTCGTTGTAAAATATAATTGAAAAATTATCTTTTTGATTGCTTTGCGAATTATCATTACCTAAAATACAATACTCACCATTTGTATTTTTAATAATAAGAAAATGTAAATATATAGTATCAGAAATTGAAGGATTGATTTTCTTTGCTTTTTGAACAATCGAATCATCTAATTTCTCAGTCTCAGATGAATTATATAATTTTGAGTAAATATCATTATATTGATCATTATATGGATTATTCACATCAAAATAGACATTGCTAGTATAAATTGGAACATTTTGTTTTACACACTCTTGATTAATCCACTGAGTAAAACTAGTTTGGTTTTGGTTACATATTTTGTAAAAAGCATTAATGAAATTATCAAATTTTGTTTTCATCTTTTCGACAGTATCAGCTGTTACTGAAGTGCTTCCACTATCTCCACCAGTGTTACCTCCTGTGTTATCATCAGTATTTCCACCTGTAGAATCACTTACTTTAATGCTACGATTACCATTCGTATCATATTGGATAGCTTTCCAAACACCTTTTGACTGAGTAATATAAGCATATACAGTATAACTTTGTTCACTATATGTGGCTTTAAGTGTTGCGATAACAAGGTTCTTTTTCTTTCTTGTTACTTTAATATCACTAATTGTTCCAAATGGTTGATCAAGTTCCATCTTGTAGATATTTGTTACTCCGTTTACCTCCGAAGGGATAATTTGATCATTTTGATCACCTTTTTCAATAACAGAAGCTAATGATTTAATAGCTGAATTAGCTATTAATTCAGCTTGAGTTTGATTGTGATTTTTAATTGATTGATTGTAGTGAACATAAGCTAAAGATAAAGAGGCTCCGACAATGACCATTAAAAGCATAATTAAGGTTACTGCCCATACAATTGTTGAACCCTTTTTATTATTCATTGTCTTCACCCCTTTTATTTTTCAATCATATACACTGTATAAGAAATATGAAATTCATATGTACCTGTACCTTGTTCAAAGGATGTAGATGTCACTTGCATACTTTCGTTAGCACGTACATCATCTAATAAACTATTTAATTGATCAAGAGTCCCTGTACATGTTTGTTGAATTGCAGATGTATATACAGTTGTTGAGTTACTGTTTTTAGAATATTTAGTTAATTTTGTTTTTGTAATATCACCTATAGTTAAATCTTTAGGCACAAGTTTGTATTGTTGCGCTAAACCAGTTACAAGTTTATCTAAATCTTCTTTTCCTAAGACTTCATATAACCCTTGTTTTGATGTTTCGATTTCTTTGGTTACACTATTAATTTGTGATGTTAAATCACTACTACTAGGAACTATACTATTGGCTTGTATTTGAGTTTCTAGTAATTGTTTTTGAGAAGATAATTCTTGATGTTTTGTAAGTTGTGGTTGTAGTAATAAAAACCAGCCAATACAAATAATAATTAAAATAATCATGATATAGATTAAGATCTTTTCTCTTTTAGAAAGACTTTGAATTGATTTTTTAATTTTGTCCATTTGTCTTTCCTCCTTGTAATACACAAGTAATTGTTGATGAATAAACAATAGGTGTTTGGGTCGTTGTTGTTTGGGTTGTCACTTCGCCTGTTGTAGGATCAGTCACATTTTGAGTTTGTTCACTTACGCCACCACTTTGACTATATCCTGTGTAGTTTACATCATCAAAAAGACCTGTTTCTTTTAGTTGTCTTACAGCATTTTGACAACCGTCTACACGATTAGATTCTACTGATAAAACGATATTTCCATTTTCTTGAGTAAAGGATACTGATTTAATTGTAAGATCTTTACTTACTGATTGTATTTGATCTGGCATTTGTTTTGTAATTTGAGGATAACTACTTAAATTATCAGAAATAGCTTGGCTTGTTTTTAATTCTTTTTGTAGATTAGCAAGCGTAGTTTCTTTTTCAGTATCTGTTTGTTTAGCATTTTGGACAATCAATGCTTGTAGTTTATCATTTAAACTATCTACATCTTTTTGCATTGAATGATTGTTTAATGCAAAGTAACCCGTACTTCCTGCAAATAAAACAACTAAAACAATAGGTAGTATCCATGGTTTTATTTTTTCAAAGTTAATTGTATTTGTTGATTCTTTAGCGTAATAAACACTTAAAAAATCGATATCTCTTCCTCTATTTTTACCTTTCATCTCTTATCTCCTCCATAAACTTCCAACTGCTAAGAATTTATGAGCTAGAAAATCATTATTTGAATCCGATGTGCAGTTAGGACATTCAAAACGTGTTGTTTTCATTGATAAATTTGAACTAATTGTTGAAAACAATAGGTCTTCTTCAAATTTATCTAATCCTGCAAAGTATATATGAGTAATATTATCGTCTTTATAGTTACTTCTAGCAAATTGTAATAGTTTTGTTAAACTATTAGATACTTCTGTAATAAAGGCAACACTTCCTCGATCAGAGAAGATACGACATCTATTGGTAATGACATATTGTCCTTTAATAAACATATAATGGTTAACATCTTGACCATTGATCATAGATAAAATATAAGATTGATTACTTAATAATGGCATCGATGCTGTAAGTTTGATAATTGAATTAGTAAGAATATCAATGGTTTCTAATTCTATATTTTCTTCTTTGAATAATTGAATATAAGGTTCAATGAATGATCTTTCTAAGGCTGCACATAAAACTAATTGACCTTCTTTGCCTTCAATAGAATCTGCGATAACAGTATAATCATAAATTAAATCTTCATGTTGTCCAACAACATCAACAAATTCATCTTTAACTAATTTTTGCATTTCCCTTGCTGATACTTTAGGCATTTGTTGGCATTTAACTAAAATTTGTCCACTATCAATAACTAATCTTGTTTTATCTATATAATGCTCTTTTACATGTTCTAATGCTTCTTTTATTGGACGGTCGTCCATGATAACACCATCTAACATTGTTCCTTCTTTGAATTGATAATCTTGGAAATAATGAACCTTAATGTTATTGTGTTTTACTTCACCTTGTATTACTTGTAACCCACTGGTTGATAAAAAGATAACTGTTTCCATAATGCCTCCTACATATTTCCAACATTGTTATACAATGTATAGATTGGTAATAATACTGAAATAATGATTAAACAAATCACAACAGCTAAGATAATAATCATAATTGGTTGAATTAAAGTGACCATTCTTTCACTAGCTTGTTCTGCATCAAAGTCAAAATCATCAGCAAGACTCGTAAGCATGGTTTCTAAGCGCCCACTTTCTTCACCTACATAAATACTACTATTAAGTTTGATATCAAAGCCATCAACATCTTTTAATGATTGAGACAGTGATTCACCATTTCTAATCTTTTTAATCACTTCATCAAATTGTGATTCAATATAAGTATTACCTATTGTTGACTTAGCAATATTTAATGCATTAACAATAGACATCCCACTTGTATATAAAGAACATAAAGTTCTAGCAAAACGACTTGTATAAATCGTTACCATTAGGTTGCCAAACTTAGGAATATGAACTTTCATTTTATCTACTTCTAAACGTATTTTAGGTACTCTTAATAAAGCCAAAAATAACGCTACTAGAAGAATAAATCCCAGTATCACAAGATACCAATATCCTTGTAGAAACTTACTAATACCAATGTTAATTTTCGTAATTAAAGGTAAATCTACATTAACAAAGATATCAAAGAATGATGGTAAAACACCTAAATAAACAATAAGCAATACTGCTATTGTTACAACAATTAAAATAATAGGATACATCATTGCAGACTTTGTCTTTCCTCTAATACGATGATCTTTTGTATATTGATTAGACATAATTAAAGCTGTTTTATCCATTTGCCCACTAGCTTCACCAGCTCTAAACATTTGTATCATTAGCGGTGGAAACGCCACTCCTTGTGTTTCCATCGCTGCTGAAAGAGTAAAACCTTGTTGTAGTTTTACATAAATATTTTCATAAATCTTTTTTATTTTAGGATTATCTTCTCTTCGACACATAATAGAAAAAGTACGAATTAAAGATAAACCTGATCCTAGCATTGTTCCTACTTCTCTTGAAAACTCTGCTAATTCATTATATTTTAACTTATATTTATTGATGCTTTGTTTAGTGATATCTTGGCAATCAATTAAAAATAAGCCTTGATCTTTTAGTTTTCTTATTAATTCTTGTTCATCTTCAGCTTCTAATGTTCCTTTTACTTTTTTAGAACTCATATCTTTAGAAACATATTTAAAAGTTGCCATTGTTCTACTCCTTTACATTAATAAATTGATATACCAAGAAACAATCTCTGGTCCATACACTAACGCTATAAAAATTCCTAACGATAAATAAGGTCCAAAAGCAATATGAGCTTTTTTACTTACGTTCTTTGTTAGAATTAAATAAATACAATAGATACCTGCTACTAAAATACCAATAAAGGCAGCAAGTAAACTATATTTCATCCCTAACGCAATCCCAGAAGCAAACATTAACTTTACATCTCCACCACCAAAACAATCAGGAATGAGTAAAATTAATATAAACATAGGTACGGCAATACATAGCATTCCTAATACTGCATCAAATACAGTTAAATGTCTTACAATACATAAAACAAAACAAACAATAAACAACACTATATTTAATCCATCAGGAATGATCATTGTATCATGATCAATTAATGTAATCGCAAGTAAAATCATACTCACAACAAATAATAATACTGTTTCTATAGAAAACTGATATCTATAAAAACAAAAAACACTTACCAATCCACCAAATAACTCAACAAAGAACCCTCTCATCGGTATCTTTGCCTTACAATACCTACACTTACCTCTTAATAAAACATAACTTAAAATGGGTATTAAATCATACCATTTCAACGTATGTCCACATGATTCACAATGACTTCTTCCATGATCGAAGTCTTCATGACGGGGTACGCGATCGACGATGACATTCATAAAGCTTGCTACACATGTTCCAATAATAAAGCAATAAATGTAGCATAATATGATTATTGAATTCATACAATCCCCCTAATTTTACAGGTTATATTATACCATTTATGTCCACAATTGAAAACAATACTCCCCTTTTATCAACAAAAAAATACTATTTTATCAATATAAAATAGTATTTTTACGTCTTATCTTTAAAAATAAACTTCCTAAACCAATAAAGATCACTAATAAAATAATAATCATATAAAAAGTTCCAATTCCTAAAGTCGTATGTCCTAACAAACTTAAATCAAAACCAAACCATCCCGTCTTAGCTCCATAATTTAAAAAATTATAAGGAGCTAACATTGTTTGATCCCATCTCATATAAAAGCATTGTCCTAAAACAATCACATAGCCCACATAAATAAGTGGTGGAACCACTGCATAAAATACATGCTTTTCCTTAGCGTCATAATCATAACTATACATAATAAAATCAATAATCGACAGTACTGGTGTAATGAAGTGTACACATAAACTTCCAGCCCCATTATGCAAATATGCTCCCATAAATCCATGAGAATTTGTAGGCGCCAATAAAAACATATAAACTAAAAAAGTTAATGTAATAGATATTGTAGCCATAAACTTTATAATGTGCATTCCCTGAGGTCTATATTTTACCCCTTGAATATCATAAATTAAAAAGATAACCAACATGACATCAATAAAGATGTTAGATAAATTAGTAAAATATGTAAAAAACATCAAACTATCAAAGGATCTTATCATTCCATAAATGGATGCAATAATCGCAATTACCTTTATTATCATAGAACTTCTATTTTTCATTTTCATCACCTATGCCAATATATCATAATATACTTTGAACTTCAAGATATTGTGATATAAAGAAATACCACCGAAGTGGTATTACTTAATAGATTGAATTTCAACTTTTTTATTTTTATATACGTTTGCGTCTATAATATGTCCATCATTACTTTTCCATCTAAATACATATACATTCGTATCTCCACTAGGATACTGATAAATATAAAGAACCTTGGGTAATCCAGTTTTAGAAGAAGCAATCCCTTCCCCATTAGGATTAGCCTGTGTGTTGTCTTCCTCTACAGTTGTTTTATCCATTAAATGTTTATATAAATTTTCATAAGATTTCAAATTATTATTTACATCAAAAGATTCAACATTATCCTCAGCTCGCATTCTTGCTTCTTCAGTTTGAACAACTAAATATATCGATCTTGCCTCTTGAATATATTGTGATTTTTTTGCTTCATCCACATATCCCATGACTGATGGAATAGCTATAGCAGCTAAAATAGCTAAAATAACTAAAACTACAATAATTTCTACTAATGTAAATCCTTTTCTATCTTTTAATTTATTCATCATTCTTTCCATCATGTCACATCCTTACTTAGGCACATTATATCATATATTTCTAAAGAAAACAAAAAACTCCTCTTAATGAAAGTACAAAAAAACATTGCTTAATTTAGCAATGCTTTTTATAAAATGAATATTAAATTTCTTCTTATTTAATAATTTTTACATCTTTATTTGTAGTTAAATGAGCAGTAATTGAACTACCATCGCTAGTCCATGTAAAAGTATAGTATTTTGTACTTCCACTTGGAGGAGTAATTGTTACATCAGTAAGATCTGTTTTTTGTTTAACAATTCCACCTTGAGGATCTGTACAATCTTTTCCTAAATTTGTATAAACGCTAGCATCAACTGCATCAGTTGACTTTTTGTTATTTTCTGCTCTCCATCTTGCTTCTTCAGTTTGTACTACTAAATAAATAGATCTAGCTTCTTGGATATATTTTGATTCTTTTGCATCATTTACATATCCCATTACTGAAGGAATTGCAATTGCAGCTAAGATAGCTAAGATAACTAATACTACGATGATTTCTACTAATGTGAAACCTTTTTTATTTGATTTTTTTTGTAA
Source organism: Erysipelatoclostridium sp. AM42-17 (assembly GCF_003480255.1). GTDB lineage: Bacteria > Bacillota_I > Bacilli_A > Erysipelotrichales > Coprobacillaceae > Faecalibacillus. Next base: position 15,758 of record NZ_QUIN01000030.1, read on the forward strand.
GTTTTTAATCATTTTTTCCATCATATCTCTTTTCTCCCCTTCTTAATAACTTACAATAAAAGGAATGGTTCCTTTTAAGTAAAATTTAATTATACGATATAATACCTATTTAAAGCAAGGAAAACACACTTATTTAGAGGAATTTTTTCATTTTTGTATAAAATATGACACTAAAGAATAGAATACAGGGATAGTAAGAAAGATAGCCCATGCTGGATGCCACATGTTGTAATAGAAGCCAAAGAATAGAAAAACAGCAGCACAAATAACTGGATAAGCTATTTTGGATGGATTTTTCTTTTTAATGGCTGAAATGATACTTTCAATGATGGGTATAAATAATAAGATAATCCATCCTGGATGCCATAGGTTAAAGAAGATTCCGATAAATAAGTATACTAGGATCAGTATTGATGCAATAGGAAATGATTTTTTATTATGAGTAATAAAGTCATCATGATCGTATTGTTTTCCATCAATAAAGACTCCGTTTGAATCAACATCTACTTTAGTATTTTCTTTTTTATCATCTACATGAATGCCATTCCATCCTACATGTACTTCACTGCCTTCTTTATCTTTTACATGTATTCCTTTTGTTAGTGAGATGTGAACTTCATCTTTTTTTGGTTTATCTTGTTTTTGATTATTTGTTGAATGAGATGTTTTTAATAAATCATCTAATGTCATGTTATAGAGTTTTGCTAGAGCAATAAGGTTATCTGTATCCGGAGAAGCTTCTGCTCTTTCCCATTTACTGATTGCTTGTCTAGATACCCCTATTTCTTTGGCTAAGGCTTCTTGTGATAAGCCTTTTTCTTTTCTTAATTTTGCTAGTCTTTCAGCAATTTCAATATTCATATAATTCCTCCCTCGTCTTTTCCACATCATACCTAAAAACAAAGAGTATGACTAGATATCCTGCTTTACATAGATGTAAACTCTCGTTGCTACGTTGACTACTCTGGTATGATTTTTTCGATACATTCTTTAATATTGTGTACTAAAGTCTTTGTATGTACTTGTACTTCTTGAGGACTACTAAAAAATGTAAAGGAATTATGACAAGCATCAAACATACTAATATCATTATATGAATCACCTATGACATTGATATCTTCGTCTTTTAAATGATAATATTGTTGAATATAATGAATAGCATTTCCTTTAGAACAACCATTTAAAACAATATCTACATCTTCAATGTTTTGAAAAGCTTTAACGATTGTTTGATTTTTATTAACTAATTCACAGCATTTTCTAGCTGCTTCTTGGTCATGAGGAAAATGAGCTGAAAATGTTGCAATTCTATCCTCTTTTACTTCATCTACATCTTTAATTAAAAGATCATAGGGAGGTATTCTAGAATGGGGATTCATCGCATATTTTTTATTTCCGGCAACGATTGTCCAACAAACATTTTTATCAAATAATTCTATCACTTTTTTCATATCTTCTTTACCAATCAATTTTTCATAAATCACATGTTGATTTTGATCTAAAATAATACCACCACTATGTAAGATATAAAAATCAAATTTTACATCTTCACTTTGATTTAATAAACCTCTTAATTCTCTGCCAGAACAAACTCCAAATAAGTTTCCTGCTTTTTGAAAATCGATGATTTTTTGTTTATCTTCTTTTAATATATATGATTTATTTTCTTGATGGTGAATAAGTGTTCCATCAAAATCACTCGCTAATAATTTCATTTTTTACCTCCATTTTAAAATCATATCATTCCATTTGGCTTGTCCATGGGTTGATTTAGATATTTGCATCCATGTAAAACCACAGCTTTCATAAAAAGGTCTTAAATGATCTTTACATGTTAATATGATTCCCTTTAAATCTTCTTTTTTCATTTCTTCAATATAATTCATTAACATTTTTCTAGCATATCCTTTCCCTTGATAATCAGGTAGGATACATACAGAAAATATCATTTGATATAATCCTTGATCATGATGATAAGATGTATCTTCATACATCTTATCATCAATGACTGTTTGATTTGTTTTTAAACCTCCAATATAACCAATAACTTGATCATCTTTAATGCATAAGCGATATCCTTGTGGATAAGTTAATATTCGTTTTGTCAGTGAAGCCTTTGATGCTGCTTCTGCTTGAGGAAAACAAGTTTGTTCTATATGATGAATGATATCTATTTGTGATAGATCAGGTATAACTAATTTCATTATAATTGATGAAAAATAGGTTTCATTTTATCAAAGGTACAGTAATATTGAAAACCTATTTCTTTTGCCTCCTTTTTTGCTTGTTCAATATAAAAGCCTAAATGATCTTTTTCATGACTATCAGAACCAAATGTTAATATTTTACCTCCTAGTTCATAATACCATTTTAAGATTTGATGACTTGGGGTAGTATCTTTTAAGTGATAACGAATATAAGAAGTATTGATTTCAATACCTTTACCATCATCAATCACTTTCTTTAAAATCTTTTTAATTATTTCTTCATTTTGATGATCATCCATGGCACCTTGTAAGTCATAACGTTTAATCATGTCTAAATGTCCTAAAACACTATAATCATGATATTGATTAATGACATCATTAATTTCTTGATAATAGTCATGATTGTAAAGTTGTTGTGTTTTTCCTTTTTGAAACTCTTGACTCCAAAACTCAAGATCTTGAATTTGATGACAAGATAGAATAACAAAGTCAAAAGGATATTGGTTAAAATCTTTTTGAAAGTCTTGAATTGTATGGGTTTGCATGCCAAATTCTACGCCTAGTTTCATTTTTATTTGATCATGATATAAATCTTTTAAACGATTAAATTCTTTTATATAAGCATTATAATCAACAACGTATTTTAAATCGTTTGTTAGATAATCTACATGCTCTGTAATGCAGATTTCTTTGATTCCCTTCGTTATGGCATCTTTGATAACATCTTCCATTGGATAGTTACAATCATTAGAAAAAGCTGTATGAACATGATAATCACTATACATAAAATCACCACCTTGTATTTATTCTACCATAATAAATAGGGTTATGATATGATGAACATGAGGTGATTTAATGATTAAATGGGGAATTATTGGTCTAGGCAATATTGCTTGGCGTTTTGTTCAAAGTATTCAATATGCTGATCGTGCTTGTATTGAAGCCATTGCCAGCCATAATCAAGAAAAACAAAATAAATTTAAAGCGGTTCTTCATCATGTAAAAGTATATGATGATTATGAAACTTTAATTCGTAGTGACGTCGATGCCATTTATATTGCTTTACCTCATGGTATGCACTATCATTATGCAAAAATGGCTCTTCTTTGTCATAAACATGTCTTAGTAGAAAAACCTTCTACTTTGAGCTATCAAGATACTAAGGAACTGATTGCATTAGCTCATCAAAATCAGGTATTTTTTATGGAAGCTTTAAAAACGAGATTCATTGCTTTTAATCAGCAGATTAAAGATGAAGTGAATAAAGGCACAATTGGTCAAGTTATTAAGGTACAAGCTTCTTTTTGTAATGATGTTTTAGATAATAAAAGACCTGGATGGTATTTATTAGATCCTATTCAAGGTGGCGCTTTATATGATGTAGGACCTTATCCCATTTCTTTTGTTATGGATTTTCTAGGCGACAAGTATCAAAGTATTCAAAGTCATTATCGTATTAAAGAAGGTATTGATCATTATTTTTATAGTGAATTAGATTATGGTAATGCTAAAGGAATTGTTGAAGGAGCTATTGATGAAAATAAAGAACGTATGGGTTATATTTATGGGACTCTTGGAAGAATAGAGATTCCTATGTATAATCGTCCTATCGAATATACGGTTTATTTAAATGATGGTCAAAGTTATCATTATCATCAAGATTTACTCTTTGATGATATGTATGATGAAATAAAAAAAGCAAATGATGGTATCATGAATAAAGATGATGATATTCAAGAATGGTCCCATCAAGACAGTTTATCTTTAATGAAAATCATAGAAGATATTAAAGAATCTTTTCATTAACTTTAGATAAAATATAGAGACTATTGATAGTTATTAATAGTCTTTTTTTGTATAGTTCCAACGTGAAAAGAGGACAATATATGAAATTAACAAAACAAAATACCCATGATTTTTTTAAAATCATTAATGACAAACAAATTAAAAGTGTTTTTCAACCCATTGTATCTTTACAAACAGGTGAAATCATTTCTTATGAGGCATTAAGCAGAATTACATTAAAACCATGTTCTTTAACAATAGAAGAATTATTTAATATGGCTAACCAAATGAATCAAGCTTGGAATTTGGATTCATTGTGTCGTAAAAAAGCTTTAAAAGCAAGCCAAAAGCTACCATCAAATTTACAACTCTTTATCAATGTTAATGCTAATATCTTACTTGATCAAGAATTTGTCCAAGGATTTACTAAAGAATATTTAAATAAATATCATTTAGATAGTCACCGTATTGTCTTTGAATTATCTGAAAAGACATCTATTCAAAATATGGAATTATTTAATAAAGCCGTTAAACATTATCGTAATCAAGGTTTTAAAATAGCCATTGATGATGCCGGTGCTGGTTATTCTAATTTAAATAGAATTAGTCAAGTTAAACCTGAATATATCAAGATAGACCGTGAACTCATTCATAATATTCATCAAAACATAGATAAATCAACTATGGTAGAAGCTATGGTTCATTATTGTAAAGAAATGAATTATTTATTGATTGCTGAAGGAATTGAAACAGAGGAAGAACTCACTTATCTTATTAAACTAGGGGTAGAATATGGTCAAGGATACTATTTGCAAAAACCAAGTGACACCTTTTGTGATATAGAAAGTACTAAAAAAGCAAAAATCAAACAACTATACCCCCATGATCATGCTTCCTTTCTACATAATGATTCCATAGAATCATTATGTAAAAGTACATATACTTTAAAAATCAGTGATTCAATAAAAAAAGCATATGATTTATTTAATCAAGATATGACGTCTAAAATTTATATTCTTGATGATCATCATCATTTTTTAGGTATCATTAAAAAAGAATATTTATTTAATGAATTTGGTTGTATTTATCATGAATTAGCTCATATTGATGATATTGTTAATCAAGACTGTTTAACTGTTTTTTCACATTTTTCAATAAAAAATGTCTGTCAATTAGCATTAAACAGACCTTCACATCTTATTTATGATGATATTATTGTTTTAGATAATCAACGCTTTATAGGCATTGTATCTGTAATTGATTTACTCCGTTTTTATATAAAATAAAAAATCAATAAGGAATATAATCTCCTTATTGATTTTCTTTATTAATACATTTGAGGCATTGCAGGAGCGGCTGGGGCATCATCTGATTTTGCTTCCGCAATTCCAGCTTCTGTTGTAATAAATAATGAAGCAATACTACTTGCATTTAATAATGCACTTCTGGTTACTTTAGTTGGATCAATGATACCTTTTTCAAACATATCGACCCATTCACCATTTTTAGCATCAAATCCCATGTTTTTATTAGCCTTCTTTTGACCTTCAACAATATCTTCTGCATTATATCCAGCATTTTCTGCTATTTGGCTAATTGGTGCAAATAACGAATCCATTACAATATTAATACCTTTTTGTACATCAACATGATTTGATTTTAATACTGGTTTTACTTCTTTATAAGCTTCAACTAAAGCAGCACCACCACCAATAACAATTCCTTCTTCAACAGCAGCTTTTGTTGCATTTAAAGCATCTTCAATTCTTAATTTCTTTTCGTTTAATTCACTTTCTGTTGTTGCTCCAACTTTAATTGTTGCTACACCATTAGATAATTTACCTAAACGTTCTTGTAATTGTTTTTTATCATAATCAGATTGAATATTTTCAAGTTGAGCTTTAATATCATTAATTCTTACTTTTAATGCTTCACTTTGTTCACTAGAAGAAATCATTGTAGTATTATCTTTTGTTACAATAATCTTTTTAATTGTTCCTAAATCATCCATTGTGACATCTTTTAAATTCATTTGTAAATCCTTATTAATGAATTTAGCATTTGTAAGTGCTGCAATATCTTGTAACATTTCTTTTTGATTATCACCAAATCCTGGTGCCTTAGTGGCTACAACATTGAAAGTACCACGTAATTTATTTAAAACAAGTGTTGAAATAACTTCATTTTCATAATCTTCAGCAATAAGTAATATAGGCTTATTGGCTTGAACGACTTGTTCTAGTACAGGTAGAATTTCTTGTAAGTTTGTGATTTTATGATTTGTAACTAATACTAATGGACTATCCATTTCAACTTGCATTTTATCACGATCACTGACCATATATGGTGAAACATAGCCTTTATCATATTGCATACCTTCACTGACTTCTAATTCATCATCAAAGCTATTTGATTTATCTACATTAATGACACCATCACGACCAACTTTTTCCATTGCTTGTGCAATGAGTTGTCCAATTTCTTCGTTTCCAGCAGATATTGTCGCAACAGAAGCAATATCATTGCTTGTTTCAATTTTACGAGAATGATTTAATACTGATTTTGCTACTTCTTTACTCGCTTTTTCAATTCCTTCTCGCATCAATACTGGATTAGCTCCTTTATCAACAGCTTTTAATCCATTAACAATCATTTGACGTGCTAAGATTGTGGCTGTTGTTGTCCCATCACCAGCTACATCATTTGTATTATTGGCTACTTCATAAACTAATTTAGCACCCATATTTTCAAATTTATCTTCTAATTCAATTTCTTTAGCAATACTTACACCATCATTTGTAATTAATGGTGATCCAAAACCTTTATCTAAGACAACATTACGACCTTTAGGTCCTAATGTAACACTTACTGCATCTGCAAGAATATTTACACCCTTTAACATTGATTTACGTGCATCATTTGAAAATCTTACTTCTTTACTCATAAATATGCGCCTCCTTATTCAAACTTTGCCATAATATCTTTTTCATCAATAATGATATATTTTTCATCATCAATGGTTACATTTGTACCTGAATATTCTTTATAAACAACGCGATCATTTTCTTTTAATCCACTTTCACATTCTTCACCTACTGCTTTAACTAAAGCAACACTTGGAACATCTTTCTTTTCAGTGGTAAGTATAATGCCACTTGTTGTTTTATTTTCAACTTCTTCTTTTTGTAATAGTACAAATTTATGCAATGGTTTTATCATCGTATTCACTCCTTTAGCACTCCCTTTATCTATGTGCTAACAGTATTATAACTCTTCCTAGCACTCTGTCAAGATGAATGCTAAAAAATATTATATATTTTATTATACAAAAAAAAAGAAATGAATATTCATTTCTTTAGTGTTTCATAAATTTTTTAGCTAATGTTTCCACTTGATTACGTGAGATATGAAATTTATCACATAAGTCATCAACCATCTGATTGAGTTCTTCCGGTGATTTATTTTTTAATAAATCCATATCTACTCCCATGTTTGAAGCCATTGATTTAGCTTGTTCAAATGCTTGATTTTGTTTTTGATTGAATTGTTCACGAATAGATACTAATTCATCTATTTCATCACTATCTAATCCTAATTGATCAAAAAATTCTAAAGCTCTTGACAATAATAATTCAATTTCTAATATATAAGCCTGATCATCCAATTCATAGATTCCCTGCATATCACCTTTTAAAGTATCTAATTGATTTAATTCTATTTCATCTAATTCTAAATCTTCATATTCATTGTTTTCTATATCACTTAAGATAATTGATATATCATATAAGACTTTTTCATGAAGTGATAAATCATAAGACACTTCTAAAGTTGTCAGCTTAGATAAAACAGTGCAAAGTTGTTCTATATCGAAAATAGTATCACTAAAAGTGTAGTGTTCATCTTTCGTTTGGATTTTAACAAAAAGTTGCTTTTTATTTTTCTTTAAAGTAATACTTTGGATATTTTGATAATTAATTTGACCTTTTTTTGTTAATTGAAAATATAAGTTGTTTTCAGTAAAAATTAAACCTTTACTACCATCTAAACCTGTAGACAAATCAACATATAATATAACATGATAATCTTCACTACTACCATATTGATAAATAGCGTTACTGATTTGCGCTGGTAATTGATTTTGTAAATAAACATGTCCTTTTTTTATATTCAATGATTGTATTAATTCAACTTTATCCATAGTAAACTCCTTTTATAATAAATTAAATGATTTTAAAATATAAATCCACATCGTTATAGAAAAACCACTTAATAATGTTGTAAGCATGACAACACTCGAAGTTAACACCCCTTCATGTCCCATATTTTTTGCCATGACAAAACTACTTACAGTTGTTGCCGAACCTAACATAATTACAATAGCGATCAACTTTTCATGAGTAAATCCTAATTTTACAGCAACAGGTAAAAATATTAAACAAAAACCAAATAGCTTAAAAAACGTAGCAACAAGTGCAGGTGTTACTTTATTTAAAGCCTTTTTAAAATCAAAAGAAGCACCCATTGCCATCAATCCCATTGGTGTCGCTATTGCCCCTACACTACTTACCGTTTTATCTAGAATCGTAGGCATAGGCAATTTTAATAAAGACCAAATTAGTCCACAAACAATCCCTATTATGATAGGATTTTTCAATATTCCTATTAGCGTTGATTTTAAAACCTGACCATCAAATTGATGTTGACCGGGTTTAAAAAATGATAAAACAACCACGGCCATTACATTATATAATGGCACGCTACCGATAATCATAATTGGTGCCATTTTTGCATTACCATATATATTTTGAATCAAAGCAATACCTAAAAGTGCTGCACTACTGCGATAAGTAGCTTGAATAAATTCTCCTCTTAATCCTCTTTCTTTTAAAAATAAAGAAAGCAGTGCCGCAATCACAATACAAATAAAGGTAACAATGAAGCAAAAAATAACAAACTTTAAATCCCATACTTCATTAAAATCTACAGTAGCTAAATCATGAAATAAAAGTACTGGTAATGGAATCAAAAAAACAAACTTATTCATTTTTGATGCTAAGACATCGTCTATAATACCGATCTTTTTAAAAAATATACCTAGCAACATCAATAAGAAAACAGGTAGCGTTGCATTCAAGCTAAAAATTAAATTATCCACAAATTTACCTCCAATTATGAAACTATCTTACCTCATAAAACAATGAGATTAAACAATGAATTGATATAAAGCAACAAAAGGCATAACAAGAACTAAAGCAGGTATTAAGTTAATGGCTTTAATTTTAAATATTTTTGCTACAGTTAAACCTGTAATCATTGTAATAATACCACCACACGCCTTAAAATCAGCAATCATTGTAGGAGTAGTAAAAGGAATAATAAACTGTGCTAATAAAAAACACAAAATTAAAATAATAAATTGTGGTACACATATAAGTAGCTGAGCATACCCTAGTGCTGCACCAAACAAAATAGCAGTAAAAAAGTCTAAAACTGATTTAGAGATTAAGACAAAAGAATCCCCACTCATTCCTTCGCTTAACGCTCCAAATATACCTGTACCGCTCATAGAGAACATAAGAACAACAAGTAAATAAACTTCCATATATTCATCATGATTGCCCTCTATATGAAAAGGAAGTTTTTTTAAAGCCATAGAAAATAAATGAGAGACATGTTCATTAATATGAGTCAATTCTCCAATTGAAAAACCAATAATAACAGCCATAATAACCATCGGCAAAGTCTTTACAGAAATAACCGACATTAACCCAATGGTAAAAGAACAAATTCCAAATACCTTTGGCAATTCATCCATCAAATGCTTAGGTAAAATGTGCTTAATAGTTCCCCCTATAATTGTTCCAATAAATACCGCAATAACATTTACAATAACACCAACTGGCATAATTTAATCTCCCTTTAAATAAATATAAAAAAAAAGAACTGGCAGTTCGCTATTGTTGCACCGTAGCACTATCGTCGCCG
>NZ_QUIN01000031.1 GCF_003480255.1 Erysipelatoclostridium sp. AM42-17
AATAATCGTTACTATCTGAAATTCATCTGTCCAACAAATTGGGTTCAGTTCAAGTTCATTAGTCTTTTTAATACCTTCTTCACTATATTGTGGCATATCAACCCTAAAATCTTGTTCTCCGCTACCAAAATCTTTAATAGATTGATAAGCTCCTGAAAGTGCTCCATTAGCAAGTGGTGAAAAGGCAACATATGTAATACCTAATTCTTTACAGACAGGCATCAAATTTTCATGCCATCTTGCCATCATTGAATATCTGTTTTCAATAACTGTAACCGGACAAATCGCATGCGCTCTTCTTAAATATTCTTCATTTGTTTCCGAAATACCCCAAGCCTTAATTTTACCTTCTTCAATTAATTCTTTCATAACACTAGCGACAACTTCAGGTTCCACTTCAGGATCAATACGATGTTGATAATAAATATCAATATAATCTGTTTGTAGTTTTTTTAATGATTCTTCTATTGATTTTCTTATTGTTTGAGGGCTGCTGTCAAATTCTAAATGATCGCCCATATGTTTAACTCCAAATTTAGTGCATAAAATTATATCTTTTCTAAATGGTTTAATGGCTTCTCCAACAACTTCTTCATTATAAGCTATACTTCCATCCGGATTAATTCCTGTATAACATTGTGCTGTATCATAAAAATCATAACCCATATCATGAGCCTTTTGTAATATTTCTACTGCTTGTTTTTTAGGAAGTGGTATCCCACTAGCATGAGTTAATCCCATACAACCAAGTCCTACAGCATTAACATATATATCTGTTTTACCTAATCTTACTTTTCTCATTATTTTCACCCTTTCTTTACTTCTATTTTATTCACTTGTTATTTAAAAGTACAATATCAATAACGTAATCTGCTATAACATAAATGAATAGTAAAAAAGTGGCCTAAAGCCACTATTTATTTTTTATGACTGTTTCTAATAATTGATTGACACGTTCTAGCCATTGTTCACCTTTTGGTAACATGAGAATAATTTGATTATTTAAAGCCTTAAATTGTGGTTTTGTGAATAATTGATGACATAGCATAAATAATTCATCACCAGCTATCTTATTCGATGCTTCTTTAGTAAATTTAATTCTTAATTGATCTTTATAATCTTCTACTGATTCAATAGCTTGATGATGCGCTAAGATATCTAATTTACGCTTTTCAATCAGTAATTCAACCTCATGAGGCAATTTTCCATAATAATCAACAAAATCACCTTTTAAAGAAACAAGTCCCTGCATATCTTTGACTTGATCTAAACGTTGATACAATTCTAACTTTTCATAATCGCTTTCCACATAGTTTTCAGGAATATAACCATCAACTTGAATAGGTAAAGTTTTTAATTCTTCTTCTGGTTTAGTTTCAATACCCTTACGTTGGTTAATGGCGTCTTGTAAGATTTTCATATACATTTCAAAACCAATATCATCAATGAAACCAGCTTGTTTACCACCCAAAATATCACCAGAACCACGAATGGATAAATCACGCATGGCAATTTTATATCCACTACCTAACTCTGTAAATTCTTTGATAGCTTGTAAACGTTTCATGGCTTCATCATTCATCATCTTGTTTTTAGAATATAATAAATAGGCATATGCCCCTCGATTACTTCTACCAACACGACCTCTAATTTGATATAACTGTGCTAAACCAAAATGATCTGCATCTTCAACAATAATTGTATTTGCATTAGGAATATCTATTCCGGTTTCAATAATTGTTGTACAAACAAGTACATTGAATTCTTTATTCATAAACTTTAACATGACATCTTCAAGTTCATCTTTATCCATTTGACCATGTCCTACAGCTACTTTTGCATGTTCAATAGTAGAAGAAATTTTATAAGCCACTTGATTAATATCTTGAGTACGGTTATAAAGATAGAAAACCTGTCCTCCTCTTGCTAGTTCTCTTTCGATGACTTGTTTAACTAAAACATCATTTTTTTCAATTACATAAGTTTGAATTGGTAAACGATCTTTAGGTGGTGTTTCTATTTGTGATAATCCTCTAATTCCCATTAAAGACATTTGTAAAGTTCTTGGAATTGGCGTCGCTGAAAGTGAAAGAACATCTATTGTTTCTCGATATTCTTTAATCTTTTCTTTTTGTTTAACCCCAAAGCGTTGTTCCTCATCAATAACCAATAAACCTAAATCTTTAAATTTAATATCTTTAGAAAGAATACGATGTGTTCCGATAACAAAGTCTATCGTACCATCTTGAATTCCTTTTAAGATTCTGTTTTTTTCTTTCGTTGTTGTAAATCGATTCAATAAAGCAATCTCTACTGGAAAATTTTTAAAACGTTCTAATGCTGTTTTATAATGTTGCATTGATAAAATGGTCGTTGGACATAAAAAGGCAACTTGTTTTTGGTCTAAAATAGCTTTAAAAGCACCTCTTAAAGCCACTTCTGTTTTCCCAAAGCCAACATCTCCACATAATAGACGATCCATGGGTTGTGGTTTTTCCATATCTGCTTTAATTTCATCAACACTACGTTGTTGATCTGGTGTCAGTGCATAACCAAATTCTTTTTCAAATTCTATTTGCATTTCATTATCTTGGCTAAAAGCAAATCCTGGTTGAGCCATTCTTTTAGCGTATAAACTAATCAACTGTTCAGCAATATCATCAATTTTATTCTTAGCTTTTTGTTTAAGCTTACTCCATTGACTACTTCCTAAAGCATGAAGTTTAGGTACTTTGCCATCACCACTGGCATACTTTCTAACCAGTTTGAATTGTTCAACCGGAATATAAAGGTTATCATCTCCGGCATAGGCAACATATAAATAATCCTTATGGAATCCCTTTACTTCTAATGTTTTAATTCCCAGATACTGACCAATACCATAACTATCATGAACAACATAATCACCAATATTTAATTCCTGATAGTCTTTGATAACACGGGCACCTTTGTATTTAACATATTTTCCTTTCTTTACTTCTACGTGACCAAATAATTCATAATCAGTAAGAATAATGATTTTTTCATCAACTAATTCAATACCTTGAGATAAATTACCTACATACATATTAATACCATCATAGATTTGATTGTCATTTCCAATCAGTGTATAATGCATTTCATGACGGTCAAATAATTCTACCATAAGTTGAAGTTGATGTTTGTTTTCTAAACAGATCAAAACCCGATTATCTTTTAAATAATCTTTAATTTGTTGAATCACTTTTCCTTCTTTAGAACGATCAAACATCAGTTGATGACTATGAAATAAAACATCTCCCTCTTTTGCTGAAATAGACTCAAAACATATATATTGATCACCTATCACTTGATAAAAATCTTGATATAAATGAAGACCTCTGACAACCTTACCTATTGAAGCAAGTTCTTGATAATAATAGTGGTTTTCAGAAATATAGTTTTTCATTTGAAAATTAATTTCATTTTGATGAGAAAGAATAATAAGTGGATGATCCAAATATTGAGCAATACTGGTCACATTTTTAAATAAATGATAATAAGCATAGTTTGTTGCACTGGTATCATGATTACGTAAATTTTCAATGTCTAGTTCAATCTTTTCATTAAGCTCATCATGATAAAGTTCATCCATACTTGATAATTGTTTTTGGGCTAAATCTTTTATTTTTGTAATGACCGGATTGACTTCTTGATCATCATATAAAATATCACTAGCAGGAATAATTTCAACTTCGTTAATTTTTTCTACTGTTCTTTGAGTTTTAGGATCATAAAAGCGAATATAATCAATTTCATCATCAAAGAATTCTATTCTGACTGGTAAATCATATTGATTAGAAAACACATCTATAACCCCACCTCTTTTAGAGAAATAAAGAGGTTGATCAACACGATTGGTTCTTTGATATCCAGCTTGAATTAAAAATTGTTGTAATTCATAAATATCTAAAGTTTGACCAACTTTAATTTTTTTACAGTATTGTTTTAAAATATTTTTACTAGGAACATAGCGCATCAAACCATGAACGTGGCTAATAAGTAAATGATGTCCCTTATTTGATAATTGATAAAGTGCATTAATACGTTGACTTAAAAGCTGTGGTGAAGCAGCTAGGCTTTCAATACGATAAGATTCATCAACGGGATAATAAACTGTTTCTTTTATAAGTTTAGAAACTTGTTGGTATAGCAAATTTGCCTCATATTGATTTTCTTTGATAATCACAATATCTTGATTCAACGATAAAAAAGCGCATGATATTAATAGCGCTTCATCTTGAATATGATTAACAACTAAATTTTTATTTTTAGCTAATAGAGCTTGAAATGCTTGATTAGCTTTTAATATATTCAATAACTTATCCATAATAACCTCTAATTAAATTGATTCATAGCGTGATGAAAATCATGTTCTAAACAATCTTCGATTGCTTCTACAGCTTGATGAATTCCTTGATCAATGAAAGGCTTTTGTTCCTTAGTAAACTTACCTAAAACATAGTCTACTACAGGAATCACTTTACTTCTTTCAATTCCCACTCGAATACGCTTAAAATCTTGTCCACCAACATGACTAATAATACTTTTAATACCATTATGTCCACCAGCGCTTCCTTTTTCTCTTAAACGTAATTTACCAACAGGCATATCTAAATCATCATAAATAACAATAATATCCTCTCTCTCTATTTTATAAAAATCCATCACTTGTCTTACTGATTCACCTGATAAATTCATATAAGTTTGTGGTTTAAGTAAAATAACAGCTTCACCTTGATAGTTTGTCTTTACATATAATCCTTTAAATTTATCTTGGTTGATATTTACATTCCATTTATTTGCCAGTTGATCTAAAACCATAAATCCGACATTATGTCTTGTCCCCTGGTATTGATTACCAGGATTTCCTAATCCAATAATTAACTTCATATTCTACCTCTTCAATCCAAATATTTTCATTGAAATTGCTGATAACTGGTCGCTTGAATCATTATCATTATAAATAATATCATATCCAGCCATATCATCAATTTGATAACTACAATAAGAAGGATTAATATAAGCAAAGATTTCCTTATATATTCCCACATCTTGTTTAACACCATATCTTAAAACTTCATAATTGATATGTTTCGCACTCACATAACGATTCACTTCTTCTTTAGTTTCATAACCAAAAGCAATATTTTCTTTTCTTAAAGAAATTAACTTCTTGATTGTATCAATACTATAACGATTTTTATCCAGTAATGACCAATCCACTTTATTAATATCATCTAGACAATTATAAGTATTTCCTCTACCACCCTTACTGCGATAGAATTCTTGTCCACAATGAATAAAAGGAATCCCTTGTGATAACAGTAAAGTCATATTCATCATTAACTGTCTTTTCTTCCTTGTTTCTTCATTTTCTTCTTGATTACAAACTAATAATTTATCATAAATCGTCGCATTATCATGACATTCTAAATAATTAATACTTTGAACTACTTCTTGATAACGCATCGCTTTCATACATTCACCACTAATTTCACAGTTATACATATTACCCGTAAAATAACCTTTTTGAGCTAATGACTGATCACCACTGCCACCCTTTAATGTATCTCTAAAATAATCATTAAAGAAACCAATAGGCACTAATTTATCGTGATTATCCTGCATTCCTTTTTCTTCATTATCAAGGGCTGTATCCATATTCCAGCCTTCACCATACATCATAAAATGACGATCAATATCTTTTCCTTGACGATAAACTTGATTTAATGTTTCTACATCAATAATTCCCATTAAATCAAATCTAAATCCATCTATACCATATAATACTTGCCATCTTTTACACATATCTTTAATATATTGTCTTACCATCCATGCTTTAGTATTTAAATCATTACCACACCAAGAACCATTAGATAGTTCACCTTGATCATTTTTTCTAAAATAATAACCTGGAACAATTCTTTCAAAAGCACTGTCATTAACATCATACATATGATTATAAACCACATCCATAATGACACGAATGCCTTTTTTATGCAGTCCTTGAACCATTTCACGACATTCTTGAATACGACTATAACCATCATGAGGATCTAAAGCATAACTTCCTTCAGGAATGCCATATTGAATGGGATCATATCCCCAATTATAGAGTTGTTTTTGATGTAATTCATCTACTGTAGCAAAATCAAAAATAGGCATTAATTGAAGATGTGTAATTCCTAATTCAACCAAATAGTCAATTCCAGCAGGATGACCACCCGGTGTTTTTAGTCCGGATTCCACCATTGATAAAAACTTACCAGGATAAGTAGCGTAAATACTTTCATCCATCGTAAAATCGCGTACACTTGCCTCATAAATAATGGCATCAGTTTTTCTTGAAATGTCTGGCAAATCCTCTTTATATAAAGAATCATCAAAACGGTCAATATCCACAACAACACTTGCCTGATTGTTTTCTCTACTTCCATAAGCATAAGGATCAACGGCTTCATGAAAACATAAGTGATGTTTAACAAGATAGACATAAGTCTTATTATCTAAATCACCATCAATAATCACCGAAAAAACACCATGCTCATTTCTTTTCATGGTATAACATTGGTTTTCTACTTTAACCATGACTTCTAAGGCTGTAGGTGCCCATACTTTAAATAATGTTTCATCAGGAGTATATGTTGCTCCTAAATCATGTCCATGATATTGGAATACTTCATCAAAACGAGGCATATTCACTAACTTTGTATATTGTAATGTTTCACTTAATCCATAGCCATCAACCACTTGATATTGATGATATAAATTAATCTGTACATTTTCAAAATAATAATAATGATCTTTTTCATCTTTTCTTTCTGATACAATATTCATTGATATTAATGAACCATTATTTAAATCTCTTAAATAGAAATTCGTACACATTCCTTGATAATAATGATTAGAATACTGAACTTCTATTTTATCTAGATCAATCAAATAAGCTAACATCCTTGCTTTATATTTTTCCATCAAACCGCCTCGTTTCTTTACTTATAACCTCATTTACTATTAGTCGCTAATAAAGAGTACTATAAAAGTACTCTAGTTAAATTATTTGTACTATGTCCACTACTATTAATATATACTTTTTCTTTTCAAAAGAACAGTATAAATTTTAATATCCATTATTTATTATATTCATATTATGTAAAAAAATACATCTTACAAGTTTCCTTGTAAGATGTATTCGATTAGAATTTAAGTTTTTCCAAATGCCAAATATCATGAACATATTGTTCAATTGTACGATCACTTGAGAAGAAACCACTTTTAGCAATATTAACTAAACAAATTTCAGCCCATTTATTTTTATCTTGATAAAGTGTTGCTACTCTATGTTGAGCATCAACATAACTAGCAAAATCAGCCAATAATAAATATTCATCATTGCGATTCATTAATTCTTCAAAGATAACTCTAAATTCTTCTTTATTTTCATGGAAAGTACCATTAACTAAACTATCTACCGCACGACGAATGCGCATATCATTATTATAATAATCCCATGCATGATAATTTCCAGATGCTTTTAAATCTTTAACTTCTTGATCTTTTAAACCAAAGATGACACAGTTTTCATCACCTACACGCTCAGAAATTTCAACATTAGCTCCATCTAAAGTACCTAATGTAATCGCACCATTCATCATAAATTTCATGTTACCTGTACCACTTGCTTCTTTACCAGCAGTTGAGATTTGTTCAGATACATCAGCTGCAGGCATAATCTTTTCAGCTAAAGTAACTCCATAATTTTCTAAGAAAACAACTTTTAAGTATTGATTTGTTTCTGGATCATTATTGACTACATCAGCAACACTATTAATTAATTTAATAACTTTTTTAGCAAAGTAATAAGCACTTGCTGCTTTTGCTCCAAAGATATAAGTATGAGGATAAATACGATAGTTTGGATTACTCTTCATTTCTTGATATTCATAAATAACATGTAAAATGTTTAATAATTGACGTTTGTAAGCATGTAATCTTTTAACTTGGATATCAAAAATACTGTCAACATTCACTTCAATACCATTATGTTCCTTAATATAATCAGCTAAGATTTGTTTACGTTCACGTTTTACATCTAAGAAACGATTTTGTAAGATTGGATCTTTGACATGTTCCATTATATCTTCTAAATGTTCTGGTTTTTTAACCCAAGTATCACCAATTGTTTCAGTAATTAAAGAAGCAAGTTGAGGATTACTATAGGCTAGCCAACGACGATGAGTAACACCATTTGTTTTATTATTAAATTTATTAGGGAAAATATCACAGAAGTCTTTTAATTCACGTTCTTTTAAGATATCAGTATGCAATTGTGCTACCCCATTTACACTAAAACTTCCTACAATAGCAAGTCTTGCCATATAAACAGTACCATCTCTTAAAATCATCACACGATCAATTAATTCTTGATCACGATGTGATACTTCTTTTACATAACCAATAAAACGACGGTGAATTTCTTCAATAATTTGATAAACACGTGGTAAAAGTGTTTGCATTGTGCTAATTGGCCACGTTTCTAATGCTTCAGCTAAAATTGTGTGGTTTGTATAAGCAAATGTTTGCGTCACAATATCCCATGCGTCTTCCCATTCATAATTATGTTCATCAATTAAAATTCTCATTAATTCAGGAATTGCTAGTACTGGATGCGTATCATTAAGTTGGATAACATTCTTTTCGTGGAAATTATCTAAGTTAGGATAAACTCTTAAATGCGCTTTAACAATAGCAGCGATCCCAGCAGCAGTAAAAAAATACTCTTGTTTTAAACGTAACATTTTACCTGCAGGAGTAGAATCATCAGGATATAAACATTGACAAATATCTCTTACATTTTGCACATATTGTCTAAAGTCGCTGTTAGCAGGAATATCATCACTTGGCTCAGCAGACCATAAACGTAATGTATTCGTTGTTGTTGTATCGTTACCAACGACTGGTACATCATAAGGTACTGCATTGACAACAACTGCATCTACATGTTCCCAACGTCCAGTACTTTCATTCCATACAACACGCCCAAAGAATTTTACCGGTACACGATGTTTTGGTTTTCTTACTTCCCACATAAATCCTGTTTTCATCCATTGATCAGGAAGTTCTATTTGATATCCATTTTCAATCTTTTGTTTAAATAAACCATATTCATAACGAATACTATTTCCATGACCAGGATAATCTAATGAAGCTAATGAATCCATAAAGCAGGCAGCTAAACGACCTAAACCACCATTTCCTAAACCAGCATCACTTTCTAATTCTTCTAAATCATGAATGTTAATACCGTAATCAGCAAGTCCTTCTTTAGCAATATCATAGATACCAAGATTCATCATGTTATTTACTAATAAACGACCCATTAAAAATTCCATTGAAAAATAATGCATTTGTTTTTGTTCATTATTTTTGACTACGGATTTAGTAGTGGCCCAGTTTACAGACGCATAATCTCTTACCATTGTTTCTAATGTTAAAAACTTTTCAGTAATATGTGCTTCTTCAACAGTACGTCCGTAAGATTCAATTATTCTTCTTGAAAACTCAAACTTAAATTCTTCTTTATTTTTAAACATCTCATTTCTCCTTTTTTGTTACTACTTTTTTCTTTGAAGGTTTTACTTCAAAAATCATTGAACTAAAGGGGGCAATATTGACCTCAATATAATGATCTTTATTAACAAGTGGACTACGATCCGTCTTCTTTGTCTTTTTAGAGCGAATAGCTCGAGGATTAATAAAGTGACTACCAGAATAAATATCTTGATCAGTATTTAAAATTTCCTTATAGCTTCCCTCTACGTTAACTGGTACTTTATATTTTTCATGACGATTACCAACAAAATTCATGACTGCAACAATCTTATTTCCTTGTTTATCTGTTCTTTGAATTGCAAAAACACTTTGTTCATTATCATCAACAACCAACCATTCAAATCCTCGATAATCATAATCTTCTTCATATAAAGCCGGATATTTACGATAAATTTCATTTAATTTCTTTATATAATGATGAAAAGCATCATGATCTGGATACTTTAAGATTTCCCAACCAAGTGATTTCTTTTCGTCCCACTCACGATATTCACCAAGTTCATTTCCCATAAAATTCAATTTCTTACCTGGATGAACCATCATATAAAGATAAAGTGATTTAACTTGTGCTAACTTATCACCAGTTAAGCCCCACATCTTATTAATAATGGTTGCTTTACCATGAACTACCTCATCATGAGAAAACTCTAATAAGAATCTCTCTGATGAAAAATAAGCCATTGAAAAAGTAATAAGATTATGATCATATTTACGATAAATAGGATCTAATTTAAAATATTTCAAAGTATCATTCATCCAACCTAAATCCCATTTATAGTCAAAACCTAAACCATGTTCCCCAACTGGTTTTGTTACTCCTGGATAATCAGTTGAATCTTCAGCAATCATCATCACTGTTGGATGATAACCTGACATATGTCCATTCAATCGTTTCATCCATTCCATTGCACCAATATTTTCACCTAATTCTTTATTACCTTCGTAATAAATAAGGTTACTGACAGCATCAAATCTAAAACCATCAATATGAAAATATGTAGCAAAGAAATCAACACTACTTAGTAAAAAACTTCTTACTTCATTTTTACCTAAATCAAAATAAACACTGTCCCATGGACTATAACGACGATTAATATCTTCATAATCATAAACAAAACCGCCATCAAACATATGAAGACCATGACCATCCTTAACAAAATGTGCCGGTACAAAATCCATAATGACACCAATATCTGCTTTATGACAAGCATCAATAAAAGCCATTAATTGTTTTGGATTTCCATAACGGCTTGTCGCACTAAAGAAACCAGTAGCTTGATATCCCCATGATCCATCAAAAGGATATTCTGTTAAAGGCATGACTTCAATATGGGTATAACCCATATTTTTAACATAAGGAATCATTTCATCAATAAGTTCTTCATATGAATAAAATTCCCCATCATCTCCTTCGCCTTGACTTTCTCTTTTCATCTTCCAAGAACCAATATTGGCTTCATAAATATTAAGTGGTCGATCAAAATTCTTTGTTCTTTTCTCTAACCATTTTTTATCTTTCCACTTATACCCTTCAATATCAAACACTTTAGAAGCCGTAGCAGGTCTTAACTCACTAAAAAAAGCATACGGATCAGCACGATCTACTAACGCTCCATTTGGAGTTTCAATACGATATTTATAAATATCATATTGCTTAATTCCGGGAACAAATAATGACCAAATACCCCCATCATTATAACGTTCCATATAATGTTTTTCTCCATCCCAATTGTTAAAATCGCCAACCACTTGTACACTTAAAGCATGTGGTGCATAGACTGTGAAGCGAACACCTAATTGCCCTTCTTCACTAACAAAATGTGCTCCGAAGATTTTATACGCCTGTAAACAATTTCCATCATGGAAAGTATGAATTAAAAAACTATCAAACATGTGTATTCACTCCTTTTTCATATATTTTATTATATCATAGATAAAATATATCTTCATTAAATATTATAGCGTTTTCATTTTAATATCAAAACGATTTAGCCTTTTATATCATAATCAACTTGAAATACAAAAATTGTAAAACAGACGAAAAAACTACAGTTTTTAAACTGTAGTTAAATTTCTTCACCATTTGATTCACATACTTTTTTATACCAGTAAAATGAATCTTTTTTACTTCTAGAGAAATCTCCTGTTCCATCATCATGACGATCAACATAGATAAATCCATAACGTTTAGCATATTGTCCTGTACCAGCTGATACTAAATCAATTGGTCCCCAAGTTGTATATCCAATTAATGGTACACCATCTTCAACAGCTTCTTTCATCGCATGAACATGTCCCTTGAAGTATTCAATACGATAATCATCATGAATAGATCCATCTTCTTCTACTTTATCAAAAGCACCGAATCCATTTTCTACTACCATTAATGGTGTATGAGGATAACGATCATGTAAGATATTTAATGTGTATCTTAAACCATCTGGATCAATTTGCCATCCCCAATCAGATGCTTTTAAATATGGGTTTTTAGCACCTTTTGACATATTTCCTGCTGTTTGTTCTGCGTTTTCATCTACAGTAACACAGTTAGACATATAATAAGAGAATGTATAGAAATCAATTGTTCCTTCTTTTAAGATTTTCTTATCTTCTTCACTAATATAAGAAGTATCAATGTTATGTTCTTTAAAATATCTAAAGATATATGTTGGATATTCTCCACGTACTTGTACATCTCCACAAAAATTATTTTTTAAGTTATCTTCATTATAAGCAGCTAAGATATCTTTTGGATTAGGAGTAAGTGGATATAATGTTGTATGAGCAATCATATTACCAATCATGAAATTAGGATTGATTTTATGACCTTCAATAACTGTTTTAGCACTTGCTACAAATTCATTATGTAATGCTTCAAATGTAATTTGTTCATTAGATTTTAATTCATTTAATGGAATTCTATGATCAGCACTTACATCATCCGGATCCATTAATCCTAGACCATATAAATTTCCAATTCCACCTTCACCCATACAAGCAATATTAATTTCATTAAAAGTTAACCAGTATTTAACTTTATCTTTATAACGTTTCATACATGTTGTTGCGTATTTAACAAACATATCAATAACTCTACGATCAGAGAAACCGTTATATTGAGTAACGATATTCCAAGGTATTTCATAATGGCATAATGTTACTAATGGTTCCATACCATATTTATGACATTCATCAAATACTTTATCATAGAAAGCTAAACCTGCTTCGTTAGGTTCTTCATCATCACCATTTGGAAAAATTCGTCCCCAGTTAATTGATAATCTAAATACTTTCCATCCCATTTCAGCAAATAATTTAATATCTTCTTTATAATGATGATAAAAATCAATAGCTTCATGACTTGGATAAAAAGCTTCTGGATCAGTCTTTGGTAAGAATGTTCTTGGTGTATTAACATCTCCACCTAACAACATATCTGGTACTGATAATCCTTTACCATCTTCTAAATATGCACCTTCACATTGATTGGCAGCAACTGCGCCACCCCATAAAAATCCTTTAGGAAATCCCATAACATTTACCTCCAATATTCATTTCACCAGTATTATATAACAAGATTATTTTTTATATCCCTGTTTTCAAAAGATGAAAAAAGATAGCTTAGCTATCTTTTATTCACCGATAATTTTCATCATATCTTTTTGGAATACTTCTGTTTTACTTGCAGCATCATTTGCATCTACACCCTTAATAGAGAAATAGAATTTACATTTTGGTTCAGTTCCACTAGGTCTTGCTGCAATCCAAGAACCATCTTCTAAATAATATTTTAGTACATTTGATTTTGGTAAATCAATTGTTGAACCATCTGAACATGTACTACTTTGGTAATCTTCAACCTTAGTAACTTTAACACCACCAATAACTGTTGGTGCATCTTTTCTTAAATTATCCATAATTTCTTTAATTCTTGTAGCTCCTGCAGCTCCCGCTTTAGCAAGGGCAACTTGTGTTTCTTTAAATGTACCATGTTTTTGATATAATTCATTTAAAACATCAATTAAATCTTTACCTTGTTTTTTATAATAATTTCCTGCTTCAGCAGCAGTTAATACTGCTTGAACAGCATCTTTATCTCTAACAAAGTCTTTTACTACACAACCATAAGATTCTTCATAACCAAAAATAAATTGTTTTTCTTTGGTTGCTTCATATTTACGGATTTTATCACCAATAAATTTAAATCCTGTTAATGTTTTTTCCACATCAACACCATAACTACGGGCAACTAATTCACCTAAATCACTTGTTACGATTGTATTATACATCACTGCATTAGCTGGTAATTTACCTTGTTCTTTTAATTGAGAAAGAATGTATTCAAGATAAACTGCAGCAGATTGATTTCCTGACATTAAAACATATTCCCCATCATGTTTAGCAACAACGCCTAAACGGTCTCCATCAGGGTCACAAATAACAACAACATCAGCATCAACTTCTTTAGCTTTTTTAATAGCTAAATCGTATGAACAAGGAACTTCAGGGTTTGGTGATGCTGTATTAGAAAAATCAGGATCAGGTGCACATTGTGCTAATACAGGAACAATATTGTATCCTAAACGTGTTAAACATGTTCTAACTGGAATATTGCTTGTACCATGTTGTGGTGAAAAGACAATTTTAAAATCATCTTTTTCCATTCCTGGATTCACTTCAATTGACATGACTTCTTTATAATAAGCTTCATCTACTTCTTCACCAATCCATGTCATATAAGGATAAGCTTCATCATCACTGACAACCTCAATTTTTAATTCATCAGCCACTTCATTTACATAACCAACAACTTGATCTGCCCATTCTGGAATAAGTTGGCATCCAGTATCATCATATACTTTATAACCATTATATTCTTTTGGATTATGACTTGCTGTAATCATAATTCCACCCGCACATTTTAAATAACGAACAGCAAATGATAATTCAGGAGTTGGTCTTAAACTTTCAAAAATATAAGATTTAATACCATATGTGGCTAACACTTTTGCTGATTCAATAGCAAAACGATAAGACATATGACGGTTATCATAACCGATAGCCACTCCTCTTTCTTTTCCTTCAGGTAAACCAAGCACATATTTAGCAAATCCAACATTAGCTTTTCTAATTGTATAAATGTTTAATCTATTTGTCCCAGCACCAAGTACACCACGCATACCTGCTGTACCAAATTCAAGATTCGTATAAAAAGCATCTTCTTTTTCTTTGTCATTCATTGCTTGTAATTCGGATTTTAATCCGGCATCCATACCTTCAAAGACATTCCATCTTTCGTATTCTTCTTTATAATTCATGTCATTCACCTCTTATTACCATTATATCAAACATATATTAAAATAACCATTCATTTTCATCATGAAATTATGACATTTTATTAACTAAAACTCGATACCTTTTCTTGCTTTGACTCCTTGATCATAAGGATGTTTATGTTTTTTTATCTCACTAGAATAATCTAGTATCACCTTTATTTTATGATTAGGCATTCTACCAGTAAGAATAACTTCATGGTTTTTCTTTAATTGAAGCAAACGATCATAAACTTTTCCTTCATTAATTAAATTTAAAGAAATAACATCTAATAATTCATCTAAAATAATCCCATCATATTTTTCATCAATTAAATCAAAAAGTTCATTCTCTAATTGGCTGACTTCTTTGATCATTTGTGGATCATGCATATCAATAAAGAGTTGCGGCATCTTTTTATACACCACTTTAATACCACACTTTTCTAACATGGGTATTTCACTACTTTGACCATCTTTTAAAAACTGGATAAATAAGACTTGATATCCAGCGCCTTTCATTCTTATAGCTTGACCAACCGCTGCTGTTGTTTTACCTTTACCTGTTCCATAATAACACTGTAACATCTTTATTATTCCTTTATTACACTTACAAGTTTTCCTTGAACCATATCAATTATATCTTGAGGTTTTAAAACAACTTGCATACCTCTTTTGCCAGCAGAAAAAGCCACTTTTTCTTCTTTTAAAATATCTTCTTGAAAATAAGTTGGAAATTGTTTTTTCATTCCTACCGGACTACAACCACCACGAATATAACCCGTAACAGAAAGTAAATCTTTTTGATGAATCATAGCTACATTTTTAACATGTGCCGCTTTAGCCAGTTTCTTTAAATCAATTTCTTCTAAGATAGGAATGCAGCATACTAGATAATGTCGATCATGGTCTTGAAGTACTAAAGTTTTATAAATTTGGCTTGCTGCTAAATCAACTTGGTGAAGGATATGATCCCCACTTAAATGTTCTTCATCATATTCATATTCTAATATTTCATAGTCAATATGATGTTTATCTAGCATTCTTAGTGCATTCGTTTTTGTTATTTTTTTCATAATACCTCCAGATAAAAAAAGGAATCCTTAGGATTCCTTTTAGTTACTATTCAGCAACTTTTTGTTCTTTAATTACTTTTGCAATTGAAGCGATTACGTCTTTTTCGTCATCACCTTCAGCAACAATTTCAACTGTTGCTTTAGTAGGAACACCTAAAGACATAACTCCCATGATTGATTTTAAGTTAACTTCTTTATCGTTATAAATTAATTTAATATTGCTTGTAAATTTGCTTGCTTGGTTAACTAAAATTGTAGCTGGTCTAGCATGTAATCCTACTGGATCAGATACGACAAATGATAATTTTTCTGCCATTATATGACTCCTCCTTAAAATTTCTATACCATGATTATAACATCTAATTCTCGTTATTTCCACCCATTTTCAAAAAAAAATTATGCGCTTTCATTAGCACTAAAAAAAGTCCATAAAATCAATAAAATTTTATTTTAAAATTCAAAACAAATAAAAAATAGATTCAAATTTTCATTGAATCTATCCTTTTTTTCTAGCTACAACAAGGAAGCGATGTGTTGTTAAATCATAGTAATGATTTTTCTTTAATTGTTTCAATGCAGCTGCATAGAAATTAATAAATTGTTCATATCGGTCTACTCTTTCTGGAGAAATTGTTTTAATAAAAGCTAATAAAGCTGATAGTGAATCAAAGCGAAGATGTCCCATATCTTCAAAACCATCAACGATATCAAAACCTATTTCTTTTAGTGTATCTTGACAAGCTTCTTTATTCCATTGTCCTTTCATTTTAAAAGGAATAAACATATTGATAATCTCTTTATAATTGTCACTACCCATTTGATCAACAATAAAGTATCCACCGGGTTTTAAAACTCGATACATTTCAAATTTATCATAATTAGCTAATTCATTAACAATCACATCAATCTTTTCATCTTTGAAAGGCATTTTACCATTTTGTGTTACTGTTGTTACTTTTACCCCTTTGTTAGCTAATGTTTCATTTGCTTTGTTGACATTTCCTTCTACAACATAAGTAATAGGAGGTAAATAATCAAACTGATTCACAAATTCCCCACCATCTACACTGACAAAAGCAACATGATTTTCTTCTTTAAAATAAGAAGCAATCACTTGATGAGGGTTATAATTAGGCATTGTTTGTTGCATTAATTGATTATCTTGATGTTTTAAAGCTTCTTCAATTCCATCTTTTAGTTCCTTTGCTTCTTGAATATCCTTTTTAAAGCGAAGTTTAACATAATAGAAATAAAGAACTTGTCCAATAGCGTCACCTATCATCGCTACTGCTCCAAAACCAACTAGTTCAAATAACCATAATGTAGAAAACATTTTTTCATCAGATGTCATCAAATAACAAAACATTCCTAATATTAACATTGAAATTTGTTGACGATATTCAAATTTCTTATCAAATAATAAGAAATAACGAATATTAACTCTTTTTCTTGATTGACGTCCTTCTACTTCACCAAATACAACTCTTAACATCACTAAGATAATGAAAAATGATGCTAACATATAAAAATATACACTCATATCTTACCTCTTATAAATTACATTTCCTTCTATATCGTAATACCCTTTATGGTTTTCTTTAATAAAGTAACCATCTTTATATGTAAGTTCCCCTTCTTTTGAAAAGAGCACTTCATTTTCTTTTAAATCATAAACATAAGTTGTTCCACTTTTATTAAATACACCTAATAATTCATCATTATCACTAATAATTTGTTTGCTTCCCATAAAATAATCTTTAATGACTTTTTTACCATTTTTATCAATCACTTCATATTTACTGTTTGTTTTATAACCAGCATAATATCCATGACCAATATATTCTATTCTTTGATAATTTTTTGAGACTTTTTGACCTTGTAAATCAATTAAATAGTATTGATCTTCTTTTTTAGAAACAATGGCTCTTTTAGCGTTATCAAAATCAGTAGCTTCTTTAAATGATCCTTTAAACGCTAATTGACCATTAAATTTATAAAATTGATATCCTTGATCTCGTTTATAAACATTGAAAATTTGATATTGCACATAATTCGTCATTGGATTAATTTGGATACCATCAACATCTAATGTCTTTTTACCACTAACAAATTGATGTGGACCATAAATATATTGTTTATTTTTTACTACATAATGAGTGGCATCATAATAATAACCATCAACCTTTTGATAAGTCTTTCCATCTAATGAAAGAATATAAGTATCATTATCTTTTGTAGCCACAATAGCGTTATTTTTAAAATGAGCTTCTGTGATATCACATTCTTGTTTAAAAACAACTTTCCCCTTATGATTTACTCTTACTAATTGTTTTTGATTAGCATCATATAATAAATAACCGTTCTTTTTACTATAATCTAATAAACTATAAGTGCCACTGAGTTTAACAGTTAAAAATTGACCTTTTTCATCATTATTTTTTTCAATAGCTAAACCATCATATAATGTTATTTTTTTAGGATAACAGATGAGAACATGTCGATGATGATAAACACTTACTTTAACCACTTTATTTTTAGACTTTTCAATTTCATTACCATATTGATCTAAAACTTGATATTGTTTATTTTTATAAACAATTGGTAATTCATCTATGATAATTTTTGTCTTCTTATTTGTTTTAGAAATCACTTTTCCTTCACTATCATAAAGTGTGTATTGTTGTTTATTTTGTCCTACAACGATATTTTCTAATGCTGATAGTTTCACATTTTTCTTTGCCTTAATAAGTTCACTACCATCATGAGCTAAATAATGGTATCCCTTTTTATCTTTAACAATATAACCATCTAAACCAACAGGTTCATATTTTGTATAAATAAACTTTGTTTTAAGATTACCTTCATTATCACACAAAGCATACTTGTTATCTTTTTCTACAAAAAGAGTTTGTACATCACTTTTTGACTGACATCCGACTAAAATCATTAAAATCGAAAGTACAACCAACATTCGTTTCATATTATTACCTCCTTGAGTCTTTACCATTATAGCATATTTTTTTAAATAAGAAAAAACAAGACCTAATAGTCTTGCTTTTTCTTATTTGGATATATTTTGGATAGAACTTTAAGATAAATAAAAAAGCTTATCTTGTGTAAAACATCAATCAGGTACTTGGATATCTCATTTGACTCTATGCGTCACATTTTACCTTTCTTTTTGTTTTATCACTTTGTTTTCTCTAATCACATTATATCATGCATTTTTATTTGTGCAAGCGTTTTCATTAATCGCTTATCTTTTTTAAATTATCCCAAAAACCACCATCATTATTCCCCTTTATTTTATCCACATTTGTTTCATTTTGACGTGAGACAATATACGTTGTAAGTTCAATATTTTTATTTGTACTTAACACATTTTTTCGAATGGCTGAATTACCACCTACACTTATAGAATCAATAAGTCTCCCTTTTTTACCACCATCATTCCATAAATACTTATGACTCCAAGTTTTACCATCATTAAACCATGGTTTAGAATTTTCAGTTTCTTGATAAACAATTCCATAAAGTTTATAAGCATCTTCTGGCTTACTTGTCGTTTTAGTTGAATCGTATGTTCCTGTAACAAACATCAAAATGTAAGGAGTATAGCCAAGATGATTAATTAAATCATCATTCATATTTTGAGGTAACGTCATATTTTTAGTGTAATCTTGCTTCGAATTTCCATTTTCAAAGGCAAAAGATTTTACTAATGTTACTTGCGAAGCTATCACAGTTTCGCGTACCTTAGCTAGTTCTTTAGCCTCTTTTGCTTCTTTTACATACCCCATTACTGAAGGAATTGCTATTGCTGCTAGAATAGCTAAAATAACGAGAACAACAATAATTTCTACTAATGTAAATCCTTTTTTATTTTTCATGCTTTTACCTTTCCGCTTCTTATTGTCATTCTATAAAATATATGAAAAAAAGTAAATAAGTTTTACCTTATTTACCTTTTCTATATTGTTGTTTTCTTTCTAATTCTGTTAAGTAACGTTTTCTTAAACGAATATGTTCTGGTGTTACTTCTACCAATTCATCATCATTAATATAATCTAAACAAGCTTCTAGATTAAAGTGACGAGGTTTCTTTAAAACAACTGTAGAATCTTTTGAAGAAGAACGGGTATTTGTCATTTGTTTTCCTTTAGTAACATTGACAACTAAATCATTGTCTCTTGTATGTTCTCCAACAATCATACCTTCATATACATCTACACCTGGACCAACAAACATTACTCCACGGTCTTCAACGCCACCTAGAGCATAAGCCGTAGTTTGTCCACTATCAATAGAAACAAGAACACCTAAGTTTCTTTCTCCTACTGTATCTCCTTCTAATGGTCGATATTCTAAGAATGAATGTGAAATAATTCCATAACCTTTTGTCATTGTTAAAAAGTTAGTCATAAATCCAATCATTCCTCTTGAAGGAATTGTATAAGTAACTGAAGTTTGACCATCTTGAGAATGCATATTTTCTAATGTTCCTCGACGATATCCTAAAGATTCAATAACGCTACCAATACAATCATCTGGTGCTTCAATATTAACTTCTTCATATGGTTCACATTTGACACCATCAATTTCTTTAATGATAACTTTAGGTTTAGATACTTGTAATTCATATCCTTCACGTCTCATGTTTTCAATTAAAATTGATAAATGTAATTCCCCACGTCCTGAAACAATCCATTCTTCACTATTAGGAATTCTTTCAATTTTTAAGGAAACATCTCGATTTGTTTCTTTAAATAATCTTTCTTCAATTTGTCTAGCAGTAACAAACTTACCATCTTGTCCTGCAAATGGTGAAGTATTTGTACCAAATACCATTTGGATTGTTGGTTCATCAACATGTAATAGTGGTAAAGCTTCTTCTTTACCTGTTGTACATACTGTTTCTCCCACACCAATATCAGCAAGTCCAGCAATCGCAACAATGTCACCCGCACTTGCTTCTTCAATTTCAATACGATGTAATCCTAAGAATCCATATAATTTTTGAATTCTAAATTGAGTATGACTACCATCAGCTCTAACACATGTTACTGATTCATTAACGTGCATTTTCCCTCTTTGAATACGTCCAATACCAATACGTCCAACATAATCATTGTAATCTAATAAAGCTGGTTGGAATTGTAATCCACCTTCTTCATCAACTAATGGTTCTGGAATTTCTTTAATAATCATATCAAATAAACAATCCATATTAGGTACTTGTGTTGCAATATCTGGGTCTAAACTTGATGTACCCTGTAATGCTGAAGCATAAACTGTTGGGAAATCTAACTGATCATCATCAGCTCCTAATTCCATAAATAATTCCAATACTTCATCCATAACTTCTGGAATACGTGTCACTGGTCTATCTACTTTATTAATAACAACAATTGGTTTTACTTTAGCAGCTAAGGCTTTTTTCAAAACGAAACGTGTTTGAGGCATTGTTCCTTCATAGGCATCAACAACTAATAATACCCCATCCACCATATTCATAATACGTTCTACTTCTCCACCAAAGTCAGCATGACCTGGTGTATCCATAATATTAATACGATAATCTTTATAATTAATAGCTGTATTTTTAGCTAAAATAGTAATTCCTCTTTCTCTTTCTAAGGCATTACTATCCATTGCACGATCATCAATTTGTTCATGATCGTCTAATGTTCCTGATAATTTTAATAATTGATCTACTAATGTCGTTTTCCCGTGATCGACATGGGCAATAATTGCTATATTTCTAATATTCATATGATCGCTCCTTTAATAACTTCATCATTATAACACAATATTTTGAATTGTCATTATTTATTTAATTTTGTCCATATAATCATAAAAAAGCAAAAGTTTAACCTTTTGCTTAAGAAATATTTGTTTTTAAATACTCACGGTCTAAAGTAAATCCTTTACCTCTTACTTCACTAATGGGACTAATAGTCACAAAGGCATGATCATCAATTTTATTAATTGTTTCTTTAGCACTAGCAATTTTACGAGGAGGTATAACACACAAGACAGCTTTACTATCTTCTTTAGTAAATCCTGTTTCCATTTTAATTAAAGAAACACCGTAATCTAATTCATGAATAAAAGCTTCTCTAATTTGTTCATACTTTTTACTAATGACTAATAATTGCATATTATTTTCACCTAGAATAAGAACTTTATTAATAGCGTATGACATAATGACAGTTGATAAAATACCATACAATAATTGAATTGGTGGATAAACAACAATTAAAGCAACAATAATCAATCCATCACATAAGTTAACCATGGCACTGACATTAAAACCGAATTTCTTATGTAAAATAATCGGTGGAATATCCATTCCTCCTGTACTGGCACCCGCTCTAATAACAAGACCAATCCCTATTCCTGATAAAGCACCACCAAATATTGTCGACAATAAAATATCATTACTAATAGTTTGGATATAAGGAATACTTTGAATGATTTCTAAAAAGACCGGATAGACAAAAGTCGAAACAAGTGTTGTTAAGGCAAAAGTTTTTCCTAATGCAAAATAACCAACAACAAATAAAGTAACATTGACAATCATTACAGTATAAGATATTGGTAAATTAAATAACGCTTTCCCTATTAATCCTAAACCGGTTGTTCCTCCAACAACAATATTTAAAGGTAGCGTGAAACACGCTACAGCAAAAGCTAAAATTAAATTTCCTAATAAAATCATCATCATGATTTTTGTATTTTTCATTTCCATCACCTTGCTTATCCTAACATTGTTTTTAAATGAAAACAATGTTTTTATTCATCCATTATTTCATTTCTTCTTTGATCATATTCTTTTTGTAAATCAATCTTTTGATTAATGTATTGTTGGTAGTGTTTTTGAAATAATAATGAATAGATTAAATCTAATAAATAATCACTGCTTATTTTAGAAGAATAAGCTGCAATTTTATCAATAACATTTTCTTTAGAACATAATGTTAAACAATAATCTGCATTCTTTCTTAAATAACTATCATTCATTGATGTTAAAGCAATAACTTTTCCCTTTTTTTCTTTAATAATTTTAACAATCTTTTTCATTTCATCAGACTTACCGGAATAAGAAATTACTAAAGCTACAGTATGTTCATTAGAATATAAAGCTCTTTGGTTTTGTTCAGTAGGAATATGTTTTAAACTGACTAATTGGTTGATGTATGTCATTTTATGTTCAAACATCAATGCTGATAAATAAGAATCTCCCCATGCATACAAGTCAAGAATTGGACTTTGATCAATTAACTCAACAATTTGCATAAGTTGTTCTTGAACAATTAATGCTTTTGTTCCAGCAATTGTTTTTAAATATAAATCATTGATTTTTTGACTTACTTCATCAATCGTATCTTCCTGTAAAAAAGGACGATTAAAATCAACCTGTTCCTTATTATGGGATTGTATTTCTCCCACAAAATGGACTTGAAAATCACGATAACTGGCTTCTCCTAATTTACGACATAAACGACTAATGGTTGCTGGAGAAGTATAGGTTGATTTAGCTAAATCAGATATTTTCATTTCAACTACTGATGATTTATTTTCTAATATGTAGTTAGCGATATCTTTTTCACTTAAACTAAAATCTATTTGATATTCTAATTTTGTTAGTAAACTCATTGTCTTCACCCAATATCTATTATATACATGGTCCATTCATTTTATCAAAGAATAATTGACATGAGTATATATTTGTCCTACATTGAATAAAAAAGGAGTTAAGAGATGAAAATATTCATAAATCAAAAATTAATTGATGACTATGGGTTATCTTATTTTGTTCATTTAGATATCAATGATTTTTTTAGTGATATTGCTTATGAAAACAGTGTTAATATTGATGAGCGTATTTATATAGAAAGAGATATCACTCCTGATGTTTATATCATTGATGAAGAAAATGAAGATAACCAGCGTTATATTAATATAAATTGGGTATATCTTTTGTATTATAGTCAGTATTTTAATATGAAAGAAATATGTAATCTTGCTGGTATCAGTTACAGTACTTATCATAATTGGAAAAGTGAACTGCACTATTTATCTGAAACAAAAGTATGTTTCAGTTAAAAACAATGAAAGAATTAACCAAACAAATTCATATAATCGAATAATAAAATAGAAATTATATTGAAGAAATAAGAAAAAAATGTTATTTTATTATCAATTATATATAGGGAGGACAAAAGATGGTCAAAGTTGTAAAATTTGGTGGTTCATCTTTAGCTGATGCAACGCAGTTTAAAAAAGTAGCTGATATTATCCATAGTGATCCAGAACGTCGTTATGTTGTTCCATCAGCACCGGGGAAACGTTTTAAAGATGATATTAAAGTCACTGATTTGTTGTATAAAGCATATTATGCAAAAAGTGGAAAAGAGTTTGGAAAAACTTTTGAGACAATTAGACAAAGATATCAAGATATTATTGATGAATTAAATTTAAAATTAGATTTAAGCGAAGAATTTGATAAAATTAAAAAAGCATTTAAGGATCAAGTGAGTATTGAATATGCTGCGAGTCGTGGTGAATATTTAAACGGTATTGTCCTAGCAAATTATTTAGGATTTGAATTTATTGATCCTGCTACCGTTATCTTTATTGATGAACATGGTAACTATGATGCTGAAATGACAGATCCTAAATTATCTGAAAAATTAGCTTCTGTAGAAAATGCTGTTATTCCAGGTTTCTATGGTGCTAAAAATGACGGAAGCAATGAAATTAAGACCTTCTCACGTGGGGGAAGTGATGTAACAGGTTCAATCGTTGCGAAAAATGGAAATGTAAGTTTATATGAAAACTGGACTGATGTTTCAGGATGTTTAATTGCTGATCCACGCATTGTTGATAATCCTGATGTCATTGGAACGATTACTTATAAAGAATTACGTGAATTATCTTATATGGGAGCAAGTGTTTTACATGAAAATTCAATTTTCCCAGTAAGAAGTCAAGGAATTCCAATTGTTATTAAAAATACTAATAAGCCTGAAGATGCTGGTACTTTAATTGTTGAAAGCACTTGTCATAAACCAGATCATGTTATTACTGGTATTGCTGGTAAAAAAGGATTTGCTACAATCATGATTGAAAAAGATATGATGAATAGTGAAATTGGTTTTGGTAGAAAGGTATTACAAGTATTAGAAGATAATCAATTATCTTTTGAACATACACCTTCAGGTATTGATACAATGACTATTGTTGTTGAAACCAAAGCTTTTATTGATAAGGAACAACAAATTTTAGCAGGTATTCATCGTGCTGTTGAACCAGATTCAATTGAATTAGAATCTGATTTAGCTTTAATTGCTATTGTTGGTAGAGGCATGAGAGATGGTCGTGGTACGGCTGCTAAAGTCTTTACTGCATTAGCTCAAAAGAATATTAATATTAAAATGATTGATCAAGGATCTTCTGAATTAAATATTATTGTTGGCGTTAAAAATATTCACTTTGAAGAAGCAATTAGAGCAATCTATGATATGTTTATTACAAATGAAAAAAAGAATGACCGTTAATATTAACGGTCATT
>NZ_QUIN01000032.1 GCF_003480255.1 Erysipelatoclostridium sp. AM42-17
ATATAAAAAACCTATATCTTTATGTAAAGGTATAGGTTTGTCAACAATCTGAACACCTGTGGTATACACAGGTGTCATTTTTTATAAGTTTAATAATCTCTTTGTATCACGTGCGATAACTAATTCTTCATTAGTTGGAATAACATAGATTTTAACTTTACTATCTGGTGTAGAAATTAAACGATCGCCTTTTCCGTTTACGTTAGCGTCATCATCAATTTTAACACCTAATGCTTCTTCTAATAATTTACAAATTTCTTTTCTAGCAAAGAAAGAATTTTCACCAATACCTGCTGTAAAGCAAATAGCGTCAACGCCTCCTAAAGCAATGAAATAACGTCCAATATAAGCAATAACTCTTCTAAAGAAAATATCTAATGCTAATTGAGCTCTTTCGTTACCATTAGCAGCTGCATTTTGTACATCTCTAAAGTCACTAGACACACCAGATACACCTAGTAATCCAGATTCTTTATTTAACATACGAATAACTTCTTTCATATCTAATCCAACTTCTTCGATTAAATAGTCGATTACAGAAGGATCAACATCTCCTGAACGTGTTCCCATCATGATACCAGCTAAAGGAGTGAATCCCATAGATGTATTGATTGATTTACCATCTTTAACAGCACTTAAAGATCCACCAGCTCCTAAGTGAGCAACGATAATACGTGAATGTTCTGGATTTCCCATCATTTCACGACAACGTGAAGATACATAGAAATGACTTGTACCATGAGCACCATATTTACGTACTTTATTTTCTACATAATATTTATATGGAATTGGGTAAATATAACTTTTTGGTTCAAGTGTTTGGTGGAATGCAGTATCAAATACTGCAACTGCACCAGCGTTTGGGATAGCTTCTTTAAAAGCATAATATCCAGTTAAGTGAGCTGGATTGTGTAGAGGTGCTAATGATTTTAATTCATCAATTTTTGCTACAACATCTTCATCAATGACAACTGATTGATCGAAGTATGCACCACCTTGAACAACACGATGACCAACACCTTTGATTTCATTTAAATCATGAACGATTTCTTTTTTGATTAAAGTATCTAATAAAAGTTGAACAGCAACTTTATGATCTTTAATAGGTAAGATAGTTTGTTCTTTTTCTCCGTTATATTTAATAGTAAAAATAGAATCTTCTAAACCAATTCTTTCAATTACTCCAGAAGTGATAACTGATTCATCATCCATTTCAAATAATTGGAACTTTAATGATGAACTCCCTGCATTTACAGAAATAATTTTTGCCATATTTTTATAAAGCCTCCTTAATATATCGCTATTATAACACCATTCCTTAAAAAAACTATATAAAATAAACAAGATTTTATTGTTTTTATTGATAGTCAGTATATAATGGTTACTAGCCGGGGGCGCATGTGCTGAGATAGGTGAAAACCTTGTCCCTTAATATCTGATCTGGGTAATACCAGCGTAGAGAGAGCATCATGAATATATCTTTACTCCGGCAAGAAGGAGATAAAATGATGAAAAAAGAATTTGAATTAAGTACGAGAACCATGACTTATATGGCAATTTTCGCGGCATTACAAATTGTACTTGAGTATTGTACAAAAATTTATGAAATGCCAAAGGGAGGAAATATTGCTTTTTCATTGGTTCCAATTTTTTTATGTAGCTATTTAATGAATTGGAAATACGGTGTTGTTGTTTCTTTAGTAAGTTTAGGTGTACAATTTGCTTTGGGACTTGCTGTATTTTATGGTCCTTTATCAGTTATTTTTGATTACATTATTCCAATGGTATTAGTTGGTATGACAGGACTGATTCCTTTAGCACACTATAAACAATATGAAATTCCTGTAGGAATCATTGTGATGTGTGTGTTAAAAACAATTAGCCATTTACTTGCAGGGTGGTATGCTTTTGCAACACCATTAAAAGGAAATCTTACATATAATTTACCATACAATATAGGAACACTTATTGTTTGTTTTATATTATTTATGATTTTATATCCAAGATTAAAAAAAACTGTTCGTTTCTAAAATACTCTTATTAATAAGAGTATTTTTTTATGTCTTTCATTCAATTTTAAATTTGTGTATAATGATAATGTTATTAAGGAGATTAGAAGTATATGGATAATACTATCGTAGGAAAAAAAGTACTGATACATAGTTACAAACATGATGGTAGTATTCACCGTTGTTGGTCTAAAGGTCTTGTATTAGAAGAAACGGATGACCATTTTATTGTTATTAATAATAGAACATTAGTAACGGAATCTGATGGAAGAATGTGGCATACAAGAGAACCGGCTATTTGGTATTTACCTAAAAATAAATGGTATAATGTCATTTGTATGATTAGAAAAACAGGTGTTTATTATTATTGTAATATTGCTTCACCTGCATTATATGATGGCGAAGCATTAAAATATATTGATTATGATTTAGATTTAAAGGTGTTTCCAGATCATAATTATCGTATTCTAGATGAAGAAGAATATCGTCAACATGCTAGAATGATGGGATATAGTGAACGATTAGATGAAATTTTATGGAAACAACTAGATGTTTTAATTGAAGTTGCTAAAGCACAAAAAGGACCATTTAGTGAATCATTTACTAAAGATTGGTATCATTTTTATCAAGATTTAAAAGAGGGATAAATATGAAAGCAAAAATAAAATTAGATTGTCAAGAAGATACAATTTCTTTAGGAAAAATAATTGGTAAGTTAGTTAAAGCACATAGTTTAATTACTTTAAGTGGTGATTTAGGTGCTGGTAAAACAACTCTAACAAAAGGAATTGGACAAGGATTGGGAATCAAAAGAGTTATTAATTCACCAACTTTTACTATTTTAAAACAATATCAAGGACGTTTAAATTTATCACATTTTGATGTCTATCGTCTTGAAGGACAAGATGATGAATTAGGTTTTGAGGAGATTTTTGATAGTGATGATGTATGTGTTGTCGAATGGTCACAATTTATTGAAAATATTTTACCTCATGAACGTTTAGAAATTATTTTGAATCATGAAGAAAATGGACGTACATGTATTATGCATCCAATTGGACAAAGATATGAAGAATTGGTAAAGGAGATAATAAATGAAAACAATTGTAATGGATACATCGAATAAATATCTTGTTATTGCATTGTATGATCAAGGACAATGTTTAGATGTAATTCAAGAAGAGGGAAATCGACGTCAGTCAGAATATGCTATTGTTTATTTGGGAAAACTTTTAAATCGTCATCATTTAAAGGTAAAAGATTTTGGCGAAATGATCATAACAATTGGTCCTGGTTCTTATACTGGTGTACGTGTTGCTTTAACAATTGCTAAGACATTAGCTACAACTACATCTATAAAGATTAAAACAATTTCTTCTTTAAAAGCTTATGCAGGATATGATGAAGTAATAAGTGTATTGGATGCTAGAAGTCATAAAGTGTTTGTGGGTGTTTATCAAAATGGTCATGATTTAATTAAAGAAAAGATGATTGATATTGATGAATTTGATCAGTTAATGCAATTATATCCAAATTTTAAGGTTGTAGGAGATTGCGATTTAGTTAATCAAGTGCAAAGTGAAGTTAATTTAGCACAAAATATGTATCAATTAGCTAAAAGTGAGTCTTATGTAGAAGATATTGATAATTTAGTACCTGTTTATTTAAAATCAGTAGAGGCTAAAAAAATATGCAAATAAGAAAAATGAAAGTGGATGATCTTGATGAAGTTACTTATTTAGAACAACTATTATTTTCATCACCGTGGTCTAAAGAGGACTTTATTTATGAAATAAATACGAATCCTTTTGGACATTATGTTGTTATTGAAAATGAAAAACAAATTGTTGGTTATTTAGGAATGTGGCTAATGGGAGATCAAAGTCAAATTACAACAATTGGAGTAAATCAAGAAATGCAAGGACAAGGCTATGGAAGTCAATTAATGCAGTATGCCATTGATTTAACTTGTCAAAGAAAATATCATAATATTAATTTAGAAGTGCGTGTATCTAACATGGGTGCTATTCATTTATACGAAAAATATGGTTTCAAAAATGTAGCGTTACGAAAAAATTATTATGAAGATACACACGAAGATGCTTATTTAATGATTAAGGAAATGGAGGTATAGTATGTCACTATTGTTAGCTATAGAATCAAGTTGTGATGAAATGGCTATGGCTGTACTTAAAGATCAAAGAGAATTTTTAAGTAGTGTTGTTGCCAGTCAAATTGATATTCATGCAATGTACGGAGGCGTTGTGCCAGAAATTGCAAGTCGTAAACATGTAGAATGTGTTTCGCTTGTGTTGAAGGAAACTTTACAACAGGCTCATGTTACAATGGAACAGATTGATGCGATTTGTGTTACTAAAGGTCCGGGGCTTGTAGGATCATTGCATATTGGATTACAAGTTGCTAAGACTTTAGCATTAGCCTTTGATAAACCGCTTATAGGAGTTCATCATATTGCAGGACATATTTATGCCAATAATTATGAAAAAGATATTGTTTATCCGGCACTATGTTTAGTTGTGAGTGGCGGACATACAGAGTTAGTTTATATGAAAAGTCCTTTTTCATTTGAAGTGATTGGGGAAACACTTGATGATGCGGTTGGTGAGGCATACGATAAGGTTGGTAGAGTTTTAGGACTTCCTTATCCAGGAGGACCAATTATAGATCAATTAGCCTTTCAAGGTAAACCACAATATACTTTGCCAAAGCCATTAGATGATGATAGTTATAATTTCAGTTTTAGTGGATTAAAATCAGCAGTCATTAATTTGGCACATAATATGACACAAAGGCATGAAGAAATGAATCATGAAAACTTGGCTTATAGTTTTCAAAATGTTGTTGTTGATGTTTTAGTAAATAAAACAATAAAGGCTGCTAAAGAATATCACGTTAAAGAAATTATGCTTGCTGGTGGGGCAAGTGCAAATAAAGGTTTAAGACAAAAAATTAAAGAAGAAGTTGACAAGATGCCAGGGGTGATACTTTCATTGCCACCAATGTCATGTTGTACAGATAATGCAATGATGATTGCTTTAGCAGGGAAAGTTATGTATGATCATCATTTGTTTAGTGATTTGTCATTGGGGATTAAACCTCATCTTGATTTAGAATTAGAATCGATTGAGGAGGAATAATATGGATAAAAAGATTTCAAAAGCAACAATGTCACGTTTTCCGGTTTATTTAAAAGCTTTAAGAAAAATGCAACATGAAGGAAAAGAAACGTGTTTGTCAAGTGAATTATATGAAACAACTGGAATTCAAGATACAACTATAAGACGAGACTTTACATATCTTTCAAAGACAGACAATTTTGGAAGACGCGGTAAAGGATATGATGTTAAACATCTTATTGATGGTTTAAGTGAAGTGCTTGGATTAGGTCTTGAAGAACCTATTATTTTAATTGGGGTTGGTAATTTAGGAAGTGCTATTTTAAAATATAATCGTTGGCAATATACAGTTGGTAAAATTGTGTGTGGCTATGATATGGATAAAAATAAGGAAGGGGAAAGATTTGGTGTTAAATTAAATCATATTGATGATTTAGAAGCTACTTTTCCTAAAGATTGTAAAATTGCAATTTTAGCTATATCAGAAAATGTGCAAAATACAGTAGATCGCCTTATGGATTTAGGTATTAAAGGAATTGTGGATTTTACACATAGTCATTTTACAGTACGACCAGGAGTAGAGGTACAAACGGTTGATGTTGTTGTAGCAATACAAGAATTAATTATAAAAATGCATTCAAATGATCAATAATGATTGATAAAGTGTGATTAATGTATATAATTAGTAGATAAGTTATAGGAGGGGACATATGTTTGAATTTATTACAGTAAGAGAATTATTTGAAATGTTTCTTGATGGTGATCAATCCCAATTAGAAGGAATTGAGTATGTTGAACTTCAAGGATGGGTTCGTACAAATAGAAATAATGGAAAAGTTGGTTTTATTGCTTTAAATGATGGAACTTATTTTAGAAATTTACAAGTTGTTTATATAGAAGAAGGGTTAGATAATTATCAAGAAGTGGCACATATTTCGACTGGTAGTGCTATTAAAGTTCTAGGTAAATTAAAATTAACACCTGAAGGAAAACAACCATTTGAAGTAGAAGCAACACAAGTTACAATTGAAGGAACTTGTGATGAAGATTTCCCATTACAAAAGAAAAGACATTCTTTTGAATATATGAGAGAAATACCACATTTAAGACCAAGAGCAAATACGTTCTATGCAATTTATCGTGTACGATCAGTATTATCAATGGCTATTCATGAATTTTTCCAAAATCAAGGATTTGTTTATGTTCATACACCAATTATTACTTCTAATGATGGTGAAGGTGCCGGAGAAATGTTTAGAGCAACGACAATTGATAATACAGAATTTGATAAGGATTTCTTTGGAAAGGAAGCATACTTAACAGTAACTGGGCAATTACATGTTGAAGCTTTTTGTATGGCATTTAGAGATGTTTATACATTTGGTCCTGCATTCCGTGCAGAAAATTCAAATACATCAAGACATGCAAGTGAATTTTGGATGATTGAACCTGAAATTGCTTTCGCTGATTTAGAAGATGATATGGATTTAATTGAAGATATGGTTAAATTCTGTATTGATTATGTATTAGAAAATGCTCCGGAAGAAATGAAATTCTTTGAATCAATGATTGATAAAGAATGTATTAAACGTATTAGTCATGTAAGAGATAGTGAATTTAAACGTATGACTTATACAGAAGCTATTGAATACTTAGAAAAAGCTGAT
Source organism: Erysipelatoclostridium sp. AM42-17 (assembly GCF_003480255.1). GTDB lineage: Bacteria > Bacillota_I > Bacilli_A > Erysipelotrichales > Coprobacillaceae > Faecalibacillus. The sequence continues at coordinate 6,814 of NZ_QUIN01000032.1, forward strand.
GTTAAATTTGAAAATCCGGTATCATGGGGTATGGATTTAAATTCAGAACATGAACGTTATATTTGTGAAAAAATAGTAGGTGGTCCCGTCTTTTTAACAGATTATCCAAAAGAAATTAAAGCATTCTATATGCGTTTAAATGATGATGGAAAAACTGTTGCTGCTTGTGATTTACTTGTACCAGGAATTGGGGAATTAGTAGGTGGTTCTCAACGTGAAGAAAGATATGATGTTTTAGAAAAGATAATGGATGAAAAAGGAATGGCTAAAGAAGGACTACAATGGTATATGGATTTACGACGCTTTGGTGGATGTAAACATGCAGGATTTGGTCTAGGATTCGATCGTTTCTTAATGTATTTAACAGGAATGCAAAATATTAGAGATGTTGAACCATTCCCAAGAACACCTAGAAACCTTAAATTTTAATAGTTGAAGATAACATTGTTATCTTCTTTTTTATTCAGTTATAGAAAATAGGTTATCTAAAAAGTGAGATGGTGTATAATGTTTAAAGAGGTGAGAATATGAACTCATTAGATCTTTTAAATATTTATTATAATTTTATTTTTAATTACAATGAAATTTCATATAATCGTGCTTATGAAGATTTCCACACAACAGAATGTTTGAAAAAGTGGTTACAATCTTTTAATATTAATTTAAGTTTTTTCAATCAAGTAGATAATGAAAATTGGCAAATGTTTAAAAGGGCAAAATCATTAAAAAATGCTGATTTTTTATTTAAAACTGATTATGATCAGGAGTATAAATCTTTTTATCAAAAAGAAATAAGAAAATATCAAGTTGCTTTCTTACCGGCAATAGGGGATGAATTGTCAAAAAAAATAATTGATCGAAATTATGCATTAAAATATCAAAATGACTCTATCAGAGTTTTTTGTATTGATAAATTGGTTAAAAATAATGATTTTTCATTTTATGGGCCTTTTCAATTGTTTTTAAATGCTTTGTTTCAAATTGATAATTGGCCGGGTATTTTTGTATTCAAAGAGCATTTATGGAATTTTATTCCTGTGAAAGATGAAAATGATATTCAAAATGTGTTTAAAAGAATTGAAAATCATACTATTTTTGATGACTTTAATTTTAATCATAATGATGGTTACTTCGTTCAGTTAAGTGATTTACACCTAGGAACAAAAAAGACGAATGAGGGAGTTGAGGTACTAAATGAAAGTTTAGATGAACTCTATCAACATTTGTATAGCCAACACCAAATAAAATATTTGATTACTGGTGATTTGATGAATTCACCAAATCGTAAGAATATGTATTTAGCTTCACAATTTATGAACCGTTTAAAAAAACAATATCATGGTGATGTAACATTTGTACTAGGAAATCATGATGTTATTGTTCATGGGTTAAATATTTTTAAAAAGCAAAAAGCAAAAGTTGTTGCTTATTTACTTGGTGAAAATATTAAGGTTTTAGAGCAAGAAAAAATAATAATTATTAAAATTGATTCAACCTCTGAAGGTAATTTGGCTCGTGGCAAAGTTGGTAAAATTAAATTAGATGAAATAGAGGAAGAATTAGCTTCAATTGAAAATTTAGATCAGTATACTTTGATAGCTATGATGCATCATCATTTAATTCCTATTAAAAAAGATGATTTTTTAAAGATTAAATGGAATGAAAAATTATTTATGGGTAAGCTGATGGATAGTTCAAAAGCTCTTGTTGATGCTAAAGAAGTTATTGAGTGGCTAGATGGGCATGGTGTTGATTATGTTTTCCACGGTCATAAGCATATTCCTTATGTAGGATTATTGAATTCTATGTATATTATTGCAGGAGGATCATCGTGTGGGGGCGGTGCTAAAGAAAGTAAGAGTAGATATTTAAGTTATAATGTATTAAAATACGATTATTCAACAAATAGATTTAAATACTGCTTTATTTTTTATGATGACTTAACCAAGCAAGAACGTCATCGTGTTAAAGTGAATTTTTTAGGAGGAAATTATGAAACTAGTTGATAAAATGAAAGATGAAAAATTAGGTACTGCACTACTTTATAACTTTACTAAAGGATATGGACATGTGCCAATGGATGTATATGATATTGTGTTACCTTTATTATTTGATGATTCTTTTAGAAAACATATTCAAGAAGCTTCATCTTTTGAAGAATGCTTACAAATGTGTCAAAGTGAAAATGCTCAGTTTTTTCAAAATATTCTTACTGATTATCAGGAAAGTAAAGAAATGACATCCAGAGCTCTAGGTATTTGCCTTTTAAATCAATATTTACGCTTTGAAGTTGAAGATGCACAAATGAAAGGAATTGCTAATGAAAGCAGTATTCTTGATCTAAATGAGGCAATTCGTTTAGGAGAAGAATTAAAAGGAAAAAATATAGATGAAATTTTAAAGTCTTTAAAAAAAAAGAAAATGAAAATAGTTTTTCTCGATAGAGAAACTGTAGGTCATGATTTAGATTTTCAGGAATTAATGGATTTAGGTGAAGTTTATATTTATGATCAAACAAAGAGAGAAGATATTGTATCAAGAATTCATGATGCACATATTGTCATTACTAATAAGCACATTTTAAATGAAGAAGTATTAAAACAAGCACCTTTGGTAGAACTTATATGTGTGACAGCAACAGGATACAATAATATTGATATTGATTATTGTCATCAACATCAAATTACTGTATGTAATGTGCAAGGCTATTCAACAAATAGTGTTGCTCAACATACGTTTGCACTATTACTAGATTTGTATGAAAAAAATCATTATTATCATAACTACGTTTCATCTGGGCAATATAGTTCTTCATCTTTGTTTACTCATTTTGAACAGCCATTCTATGAACTTGAGGGAAAAACATGGGGAATTGTTGGACTAGGTAACATTGGTAAAAAAGTTGCTCAAATCGCCAAAACATTTGGTTGCCATGTTGTTTATTATTCAACAAGTGGAAAGAATAATTCTAGTGAATACCAAAAAGTAGATTTTGATACTTTATTAAGTACATGTGATATTATTACAATTCATGCTCCTCTTAATAAGCAGACACATCATTTATTTAATAAAGAAGCCTTTGCTAAAATGAAAAAAACAAGTTATTTAATTAATGTTGGTCGTGGACCGATTATTAATGAAAATGATTTATATGAAGCTTTAAAAAATGATGTTATTGCAGGAGCAGGGTTAGATGTATTTGAACAAGAACCAATGGGTAAAGATAATCCTTTATTGGCAATTCAAAATCCAACAAAATTACTCATGACACCACATATTGCATGGGCGACTCAAGAAGCAAGAGCACGTTGTATTAAAGAAGTAATTGAAAATATTAAAGCTTATCAAATAAATAAACCAAGAAATGTATGCTAAACATACATTTTTTTCTTTTTTTGTGTTATACTTCATGAGCGTTAAGAAAAGGAGAAAGAATGGAAAACTTATTTGAAAAATTAGGATTAAGTCAAGATGTATTAAAAGCAATTAAGAATATGGGATTTGTTAAACCATCGCCAATTCAAGAAAAAGCAATACCTGAAGTATTAGGTGGTCATGATATCATTGGACAAGCTCAAACTGGAACAGGAAAAACATTAGCTTTTGGAAGTGCAATTTTATCAAAAATCAATGAATCACATGATTTACCCCAAGCATTGATTATTTCACCAACTCGTGAATTAGCAATGCAAATCAACGAAGAAATAAAAAGAATTGGGAAATATAAAGAATTAACTTATGTATGTGTTTATGGCGGAAGTGAAATTGAAAAACAAATTAAAATAATAAAAAAAGGCGTTGATGTGGTTATTGGTACACCTGGACGCATTATGGATTTAATGCGTAGAAAAGTATTAAAATTACAGGCTGTAGATTATGTTGTTTTAGATGAAGCGGATGAGATGTTAAAAATGGGCTTTGTTGAAGATGTTGAAACAATATTAGAAAAAACAAACTCTCATCGTCAAACTGTTTTGTTTTCAGCTACAATGCCTCAAGGAATTAAAAAAATTGCTAAAAAATATATGAAAGAAGACTATCAACATATAGCCATTAAACAAAAAACACAAACAGCGACAACAGTTAAACAATATTATTATGAGGTAAAAGAAAAAGACCGTTTTGAAACACTTTGTCGTTTAATAGATGTTTCACAGGTTCAAACAGGTATTATTTTTTGCCGAACTAAAAGAAGTGTTGATGAAGTTGTAGAACTGATGCAAAAGGCTAACTATAGTGTAGAAGCGATGCATGGTGACTTAAATCAAAATCATAGAATGAACACATTAAGGAAATTAAAAACAGGGGCTATTCAGTTTTTAGTAGCGACTGATGTCGCCGCAAGGGGAATTGATGTTGAAAATGTAAGTCATGTTATTAATTATGGATTACCTCAAGAAGTAGAAGCATATGTTCATCGTATTGGTCGTACTGGTAGAGCTAATAAAAAAGGGATTGCTTATACTATTATTTCTCCTCGTGATCATTCATTTTTAAAGCAAATTGAAAAAGAAACACACTCTACTATTGAAAAAGGAGTGATTCCTACATTAACAGAAATAAAAATGAACAAAGTAAATCGTATTTTATCACAAGCAGAAGATGAAATATTTCAAGGACATCATAAAAAGTTTAAATCTATTGTAAATGAAATTGATGAAACGATGCTCCCGGATTTTACAGCTGCCTTAATTCAACTTGTCTATCACCAACAAACAGGATATGCCTATACTAAAGAAACAATTACTACACCTAGAAAAAAGAAAAAGGGAGCAAGTGAAGGTTTTGTAAGATTATTTGTCACTGCAGGAACGATGGATAAAGTAAAAAAAGGGGATATTATTGATTTCTTTGTAGAAAAGGCAAATGTTAATCGAGAGGATATTCAAGGAATTGATATAAAAAGAAAATTTACTTTTGTCAATATTAGAGAAAATCAAATTGAAAAGGTTTTACGAAATTGTCAAAAAGAAAAAATACATAATCGACGTATTGAAATAGAAGTTGCTAATCAAAAATAAAGTGTCTCTAAACAAATAAAGACACTTTATTTTTATTTAATTAAAAGTCTGCTAAAAAGGTATATATTAAGCAGATTATTTTCATATCTTTGGAAAAGAAAATGATGATTTAACTTGAATGTAAACGCTAACAAGTATATAATTAATTTATGAGTTATTTCTAAGGAGGATTAGTTTAATGAAGAAATACGTTTATATGTTTAGTGAAGGTAATGAAATGATGCGTGATCTTCTTGGAGGTAAAGGAGCAAACTTAGCTCAAATGGTAAATTTAGGTTTACCTGTACCACAAGGGTTCACTGTAACAACAGAAGCATGTAATGAATATTATGCAGATGGACAAATCATCAATGAAACAATGAAAAAACAAATTGATGAAGCATTAGAAAGACTAGAAAAATTAGCTGGTAAAAAACTTGGAGGATTAGATAATCCATTATTAGTTTCTGTACGTTCTGGAGCTAAATTCTCAATGCCAGGTATGATGGATACAATTTTAAATTTAGGATTAAATGATGAAACAGTTGAAGTTGTAGCAAAACAAACTGATAATCGCCGTTTTGCATTTGATAGTTATCGTCGTTTTATTCAAATGTATTCAGATGTTGTATGTGAAATTGATAAAGAATTATTTGAAGCAAAATTAACAGCATTAAAAAATAATAATGGATATGAAAGTGATTTGGATATCACTGCAGAGGATTTTGAAAATATTATTATTCCTCAATACAAAGAAATTTTTAAAGAACAATTAGGACGTGATTTTCCACAAGATGCAAAAGAACAATTAATGGGTGCTGTATTAGCTGTATTTAGATCATGGAATAATGACCGTGCTATCATCTATCGTAATTTAAACGGTATTCCTCATGATTTAGGAACTGCTGTAAATGTTCAACAAATGGTATTTGGTAATATGGGTAATGATTCAGGAACTGGGGTTTTATTTACTCGTAATGCTGCTAATGGTGATAATCATATTTATGGTGAATACTTAATTAACGCACAAGGTGAAGATGTTGTTGCAGGTATTCGTACACCACAAAAAATTGATCGTTTAGCAGAAGATATGCCTGAAATTTATAAACAATTAGTAACAATTGTTAAAGGATTAGAAAAACATTATAAAGATATGCAAGACTGTGAATTTACAGTTGAAAACGGAAAATTATATTTATTACAAACAAGAAATGGTAAACGTACTGGAAAAGCCGCATTAAAGATTGCTGTAGATTTAGTACATGAAGGACTAATCAATAAATACGAAGCAATGACTCGTATTGAACCTGATCAAGTAAGTCAATTACTTCATCCTAACTTTACTGCTGAAGCATTAAAACAAGCTACTCCTATTCTTGAAGGGTTACCTGCTTCACCAGGTGCTGGTGCAGGTAAAGTTTACTTAACTGCAGAAAAAGTTCATGAAAAAGCTGTAGCTGGTGAAAAAGTTGTTTTAGTGAGACATGAAACTTCACCAGAAGATATCCAAGGTATGGTTGATTGTGAAGGTATTTTAACTTCTACAGGTGGTATGACAAGCCATGCAGCCGTTGTTGCTCGTGGTATGGGTAAATGCTGTATTGTTGGTGCTAAAGCATTATCAATTGATTATGATGCTGGTACTTTTACAATTGATGGAAAAACTTATCCAGAAGGAACTGAAGTATCATTAGATGGATCTACTGGTAAAGTATATATGGGTGTTTTAGATTCTGAAGAGTCAGAATTAACTGGTGATTTTGCAGAATTAATGTCATGGGCTGATGAAATTAAACGTTTGGAAGTACGTGCAAATGCTGATAGCCCACGTGATGCCGCAGTAGCTATTAAATTTGGTGCTGAAGGTGTTGGTTTATGTAGAACTGAACATATGTTCTTTGAAGGTGATCGTATTGAATATGTGAGAGAAATGATTTTAGCTGACACTGTTGAAGAACGTATTAAAGCATTAGATGAATTATATAAATTCCAAGTTGAAGATTTTAGAGGAATCTATCGTGCAATGGTTGGATTACCAGTAACAGTACGTTTATTAGATCCACCACTTCATGAATTCTTACCTCATACAGATGAAGAATATCAAGCTGTTGCTGATAAACTTGGAAAAACTTTAGAAGAAGTTAAAGCAAAAGGTGCTTCATTAAAAGAAGTCAATCCAATGTTAGGACATCGTGGTTCTCGTTTAGCAGTAACATATCCAGAAATTTACAATATGCAAGTCAAAGCAATTGTTGATGCTGCTATTGATGTTGAAAGAGAATTAGGATGTACAATTGTTCCTGAAATCATGTTACCATTAATTGGTAGTGAATCAGAAATTACTTATGTTAAAAATAACGTAACAAAAGCTATAGATGCTGCTATTATGGCTAAAAATGCTAAAATTGAATATAAGATTGGTACAATGATTGAAATTCCTAGAGCTGCATTAACTGCTGATCAAATTGCTAAACATGCTGAATTCTTCTCATTTGGTACAAACGACTTAACTCAAATGACATTTGGATTCTCACGTGATGATGTTGGTTCATTCTTACCAGAATACATTAAACGTAAAGTTATTCAAGTTGATCCTTTTGTTTCATTGGATCAAAGTGGTGTTGGTCAATTAATTCAAATGGCAGCAGAAAAAGGACGTAGTGTTCGTCCAAATATTAAATTAGGTATTTGTGGTGAACACGGTGGAGATCCTGAATCAATTAAATTCTGTCATAAAACTGGATTAACTTATGTTTCTTGTTCACCATACCGTGTATTAATTGCACGTTTGGCTGCTGCTCAAGCTGCTGCTGAAGAAATTATCATTGAACATAATAATGATAAAATCACAGTACAAGATAAATAATTAAAATGGTATCGCAAGATACCATTTTTTTTATGCTTGTTTTATAGTATAATAACTGTATATGTGGAAAGGCGGAGCGTTATGGATAAGATTAAACTTAATTTAGATAGTATCGCTACCCTTTTATTTTGTTGTGATTTAAAAGCTTTTGATGAGGTTCCATTAACTATTGAAGAGTGGTACCAAGTTGAAAAAATTTTAAAAATGCATGGAATGAAGGGACCTGCAGATTTATTTGGGTTATCAAGTGATGAATTACTAGAAATGCTAAATATACCTGAGTTTATTGTTTATAAAATGGAACAGCGTCGAAAAAAACTTAGTTTTATGTTGAATTTGTTGCATGATTTAGAAAATAAAGGCATTAATATAATGACAAAATATGATGATCATTATCCTCAATTATTAGTCAAATCAATGAAAAAAAGAGCACCTGTATATATGTATTACAAAGGTGATATGAGCCAATATACTGCAGGAATTTCAATATGCGGTTTAAATGAACTTGAACATAAAGATGGGACATACATAAAAAGAATTGTGGATAAAGTTATTGAAGAAAAAAAATACTATGTTTCTAATGATGGAAAAGGTGTGGATAAGGCAGCACTTCAATATGCTTTAAGAAACGGATGTTCTGTTGTTATATTTGTTTGCAAAAATATGATTGAAAAAATGAACAAATATAAAAGATACATAAAAAATGGGCAACTTGTTATATTGAGTGCAGTTGATCCAAACTCTGTGTTTGATATTACCCATGCTATTGATAGAAACAGTTACGTTTGTGGTTTATCTAAATATCAAATTATTATATCAAGTAAAATAAATAATGGTGCAACTTGGTTTACTGCACTACAAAATATGCATCATCATTGGGTTGATCCACTTGTTCTAGATAACCAATATATGGGTAATCAGAGATTATTAGAAATGCAAGCGACACCTTTATATATAAAAGATGTTTTATCAACGGCTAGTTTTGAAATGATTTATAAAAATAATCAAAAAAATATTGAAGTTAATGAAGTCAATATTGATCAAATGTCTATATTTGAATTTATAGGAGAACCTCATGTTTAGAAATATAAAAAACTATCCTATAACAGCTTTACTGATAGGAGTATGTGTTATTGTATTTTTATATACTACTTTATTTTATGGTATAGATATGAATGCTTATCAAGGCTTACAAGCAGGAGGAATGAATCCGGTTTATGTTATCCATTTCAAACAATATTATCGTTTGATTACGGCTAATTTTATTCATTTTGGATTAATGCATTTATTTTGTAATGTGTATTCATTGTATAATTTAGGGTGTGTTATGGAACTTATTCTTGAAATGAAACGATATGTTTTAGTGATTATTATTTCAATGTTAGCAACAACAGGAATACCTTGCTTGTTATACTTATTGAATGGTACGGGAATGTATTCGATTATGGGAGGTATTTCTGGTGTTATTTTTGGACTAATTGGATCATTGTGTGCATTAGCTTTAATTTATAAAGATGTATATTATAATTTGTTTAGACAAATTTTATCAAGTTTATTATTGATGCTATTTATATCATTTGCGATTCCTTCTATTTCGTTAGTAGGACATGTAAGTGGATTTATTGGTGGGTTTGTAACAACGATTTTGATAAGTAAATTTTGCCCATTATATAAATGGTAAAGATAATACCAAAGTTATTATATAAAAAGATTATACAAGGAGAAAAATAATGAAAAATTTAAAAGTAAGAAAAGCAATTATTCCTGCTGCTGGTTTAGGAACGAGATTTTTACCAGCAACAAAGGCGATTGCTAAAGAAATGTTGCCTATTGTAGATATCCCAACAATACAATATATTATTCAAGAAGCTGTTGACAGTGGGATTGAAGAAATTTTAATAATTACTAACAGTAATAAACATGCGATGGAAAATCATTTTGATAAAAATTATGAATTGGAAGCAAGACTTACAGAATCTGGGAAATTAGAACAAGTCAAAATGATTCAAGATATTGCAAATATGGCAAATATTTATTATATTCGTCAAAAAGAGCCGAAAGGATTGGGTCACGCCGTATTATGTGCAAAATCGTTTATCGGCGATGAACCTTTCGCTGTATTACTTGGTGATGATGTTGTGGTTAATAAGGAAGGGAATCCTGCTTTAAAGCAACTTATTGATGCTTATGAAAAAACATCGGCTTCTGTAGTGGGAGTACAAACAGTGCCTAAAGCAGATGTTAACAAATACGGAATCGTAGAGCCTTCAAAATCACATCCGGCTAAAGGACGTTTAGTGAAATTGACAGATATGGTTGAAAAGCCAAAAGTAGAAGAAGCACCTAGTCAATTGGCAGTTTTAGGACGCTATGTTTTAACACCTGAAATTTTTGACTTGTTAGAAACACAAGGAAAAGGTGCTGGCGGAGAAATTCAATTGACTGATGCAATTAAAAGATTATTAGATCGCCAAGCAGTGTACGCTTATGATTTTGAAGGAAATAGATATGATGTTGGAGATAAATTTGGATTTATTAAAGCTACGATTGATTTTTCGTTAGACCGAGAAGAATTACATGATAAAGTATTGAATTATATTCAAAGTCTTGTGGCAAACGAAAATAAATAAAAAAATTGTTTTTCAAAGATAGAAATCATAATTTCTATCTTTTTGTTTGTAATAATCGAATAAAATTGAATTTTATGTTTTGACTCATGAATATATAGCAAATAATTCATGAAAGTAGTATAATGTTTATATGCAAAAAAGGAGGATTTTTAAAATGGCTAAAAAGTTTTTATCAATGGATGGTAATACTGCAGCTGCGCATGTTGCCTATGCGTTTACAGAAGTTGCTAGTATTTATCCAATTACACCTTCGTCACCAATGGCTGAAAATGCTGAAACTTGGGCTGCTCAAGGTAAAAAGAATTTATTTGGTTCGCCCGTAAATGTTATTGAAATGCAGTCAGAGGCAGGTGCAGCAGGTGCTGTCCATGGTGCATTACAAGGTGGAGCACTAGCGACTACATTTACTGCTTCACAAGGTTTATTATTAATGATTCCTAATTTATATAAAATTGCAGGGGAATTATTACCAGGTGTTTTCCACGTATCAGCTCGTGCATTAGCTACTCGTTCGTTAAATATCTTTGGAGATCATCAAGATATCTATGCATGTCGTCAAGTAGGAATGCCAATGATTTGTTCACACTCTGTTCAAGAAGTTATGGACTTAGCTGGTGTAGCGCATTTAACTGCGATTAAGGCATCTGTACCAGTTATGCATTTCTTTGATGGATTTAGAACATCACACGAAATTCAAAAAGTTGAAGTAATGGATTATGAAGATCTAAATAAATTATTAGATCGTGAAGCGTTGGCTCGTTTTAAGAAAAATGCACTAAATCCACACATTAATCCTATTGAACGTGGTGGTGCTGAAAATGATGATATTTATTTCCAAGGTAGAGAAGCACAAAATAAACATTATGATGCAGTTGTAGAAATTGCTGCTGATTACATGAATAAGATTTCAGAAATCACAGGAAGAAATTATGCACCATTTACTTATTATGGGGCACCTGATGCAACAAGAATTATTATTGCAATGGGGTCTGTTACTGAAACAATTAAAGAAACAATTGATGAAATGAACCGCTTGGGGGATAGAGTAGGTTTAATTAAAGTTCATCTATATCGTCCTTTCTCAGCTAAATATTTATTAAAAGTATTACCTGAAACTGTAGAAAAAGTTGCAGTTTTAGATCGTACTAAAGAAATGGGAGCAACAGGGGAACCATTATACTTAGATGTATGTAGTGTTTTAAAAGATGTTAAACATGTCACAACAATTATTGGTGGACGTTATGGTATGGGGTCTAAGGATACAACTCCTAGACAAATTAAAGCTGTTTATGATCATTTATTAGATGAACATCCATTTACATCATTTACAATAGGAATTAACGATGATGTTACTCACTTATCATTGAAAGAAGATCCAACATTTAAAGTAAGTGCTGACTACACTGCATGTTTATTCTATGGTTTAGGATCTGATGGTACTGTTTCTGCAAATAAATCATCTATTAAAATTATTGGAGATCATACTGATTTATATTCACAAGCTTATTTTGCTTATGATAGTAAAAAAGCGGGTGGAGCAACTCGTTCTAATTTAAGATTTGGTCATACACCAATTCGTGCTACTTATTATGTAAATAATGCAGACTTTATTTCATGTTCTTTAGATAATTATGTCATTAAATATGATATGTTAAAGAATTTAAAGGATGAAGGTACATTCTTATTAAATACTGAATTCGATAAAGATCATATTGTTGATTATTTACCAAATCGTGTTAAAAAACAATTGGCAGATAAAAATGCAAAATTCTATATTATTAACGCTAATAAAATTGCTAATGAAATTGGTATGGGACGTCGTACAAACACAATTTTACAATCAGCATTCTTTGCGTTAAATCAACAAATTTTACCAATTGATCAAGCTGTTGAATATATGAAAGAAATGGCTAAGAAAACATACAGTAAAAAAGGCGATGCTATTGTTCAATTAAACTATAAAGCAATTGATGCTGGAAAAGATGCTCTTGTTGAAGTAGCTGTTGATCCATCTTGGTCTCAATTGACAGTAAATCAAGCAAGAAAGTCAACTGGAGATGAACATTTTGACAGCTTTGTTTCTGTAATTAACAGTCTAGATGGATATGATTTACCTGTAAGTGCATTTATGGATAAACTAGACGGTTCTATGAAATCAGGCGTAGCTATTAAAGAAAAACGTGCAATTGCGACAATGGTTCCACGTTGGAATAAAGATAACTGTATTCAATGTAATAACTGTGTTATGGTTTGTCCTCATGCAACAATTCGTGCATTCTTAATTGATGATGAAGAGATGCAATCATTACCTGAAGATATTAGTAATGATGTATTAAAACCAATGGGAAAAAATGTTGATGGTTTAGTTTATCGTATTCAAGTATCGCCAGATAACTGTGTAGGATGTGGATTGTGTGTAACTGAATGTCCAGGTAAAAAAGGTGAAAAAGCACTTGAAATGGTTCATGTTAAAGAAGAATTAAAACATGCTCCATTAGCTGACTATATGTATGAAAACGTTCAATATCGTGATGATCGTTATCCTAAGACAACAGCAAAAGGTGTAGGTTTCATGAGACCTTATTTTGAAGTTTCAGGAGCTTGCGGTGGATGTGGTGAAACACCATATTATCGTTTGGCATCTCAATTATTTGGTAAAGATATGATGATTGCAAACGCAACAGGATGTAGTTCAATTTATTCTGGATCAACTCCATCAACACCATGTACTGTTGATAAAAATGGTAATGGTCCTGCTTGGGCTAACTCATTATTTGAAGATAATGCAGAATATGGATTTGGTATGAAACTTGCTGATAATTATAATGTTTCAACAATGTTACGTATTATGGAAGAAAATAAAGATAACGTTGAACCAGAATTGAAAGATGTTTTAGATGAATATATTTCAATCAAAGGTGATCGTGAAAAAGAAAGAGAATTAGCTCCTAAGATTACAGAATTAGTTAAAGCATCATCTAATGAAGCGATTAAAGAAGTATTGCACTACGAAGGAGAGTTTGTAAGTAAATCACAATGGATTATTGGTGGTGATGGATGGGCTTATGACATCGGTTATGGCGGAGTAGACCATGTATTAGCTAATAATCAAAATGTAAATATTTTAGTTCTTGATACTGAAGTATATTCTAATACTGGAGGTCAATCATCTAAATCTTCACAAGCTGGATCTATTGCTAAGTTTACAGCAAGTGGTAAAAAGGTTGCTAAAAAAGATTTAGCACAAATTGCAATGGCTTATGGACATGTATATGTTGCACAAGTTGCTATGGGTGCAAATAGTGCGCAAACAATTAAAGCATTCAAAGAGGCAGAAAGTTATGATGGACCATCATTAATTATTGCTTATGCACCATGTAATGAACATGGAATTAAAGGTGGATTACAAAATCATCAACATCAACAAAGAGAAGCTGTTAAATGTGGATATTTTAACTTGTTAAGATATGATCCTAGATTAGAAGCTGAAGGTAAGAACCCATTACAATTAGATTCTAAAGAACCTGATTTCACTAAATTCAAAGATTTCTTATTAAGTGAAAACAGATTCGCTCAACTAGGAAAAGTTAATCCAGAACACGCAAGTGATTTAATGGATAAATGTGAACAAGATGCTAAAAAACGTCGTAATCGTTTAGATGTTATGGCAAGCGAATAATTATTGGTTTAAGAAGAGTTCGATTATTTGAACTCTTTTTTTATTTAATTTAAAGAAAACACTTTACAAAGGCAAGAAAAGATGGTAG
>NZ_QUIN01000033.1 GCF_003480255.1 Erysipelatoclostridium sp. AM42-17
TATTAGTCATAACTATTACAATTACTTTTAATTTGATATAAATTATAGTAGAATAGATATGGTGATTATTGTGAAAATTAAATTATATTTTGGGCAAGAAAATGCTATAAAGAAATCGGGTATAGGTCGTGCTTTTGTTCATCAAAAAAAAGCATTGTCTTTGAACAATATAGAATATACTGTTGATAAAGAAGATTTAGATTATGATATATTGCATATTAATACTATTTGGCCTGACAGTATTAAAATGATTAAACAGGCAAGGGATAATAATAAAAAAGTAATTTATCATGCGCATAGTACAGAAGAGGATTTTAGAAATTCATTTATGTTTTCGAATACTCTAGCAGGAATTTTTAAGAAATGGCTTGTGTATTTATACAAGGAAGCTGATGAAATTATTACACCTACTCCTTATTCTAAAAATCTTTTAGAAGCATACGGATTAAATACACCTATTCATGCTATTTCAAATGGTGTTGATTTGGATAAATTTAATCCAACACAAGAACAAATAGAATCATTTTGCAAGAAGTATCATATAGACGAAAATGATAAAGTTATTATTTCGGTTGGTTGGTTATTTGAAAGAAAAGGGTTTGATACTTTTGTGGAAGTAGCTTATTCGTTACCAGAATACAAATTCTTTTGGTTTGGAGATATTAAGTTATCTAATCCAACTGCTAAAATAAAGAAAATTTTAAAAAATTTGCCAGACAATGTTATCTTGCCTGGCTATGTTGCAGGTGATGTAATTAATGGAGCATACGGACGTTGTGATTTGTTTTTCTTTCCATCAAGAGAAGAAACAGAAGGAATAGTTGTTTTAGAAGCGTTAGCATGTAAAGCGCAAATGCTAGTACGTGATATTCCAGCGTTTGATCCATGGCTTATTGATCGTTTGAATTGCTATAAGGGAAAGACAAATGATGATTTTATTCAGCTTATTCAAATGATAATAAATAAACAGCTTCCTTCTACTATTGAAGAAGGTTATAAAGTGGCACAAGAACGTGAATTAATGAATATAGGTAAACAATTAAAAATGATTTATGAAGAAGTATTAAACCAATAGGAGGTTTATCTTATGGATAAAAAAAGCAAAAAGAAGTATTTTCTAAACATTTTAATTATTTTACTGGTTGGAGGTTTATCAATATATTTTTCAATAGGCAGTCAACTTCAGTCAACAATTCATTATTTAACACATGCTAATTATTTATGGATAGTTATTTGTATTATTGTTATGTTTATTTATTATTTAGTCAATGCATTGGGCTTGGTTGTCTTTGCCAGGGTGTATAAAAAAGATTATACGATAAAGCAAGGAATTACTAATTCTTTATCTGGTGTGTTTTTTAGTGGAATTACTCCTATGTCAACAGGTGGACAATTTTATCAGGTATATGTTTTTAATAAACAAGGTATCTCGGCAACTTTTTCTTCCAGTATTTTATTAATGTTGTTTATTGTATATCAAAGTGTATTGGTTGTTTATACTTCTATAATTATGCTTTTTAGATACACATATTATAGTTCTATTTATTCTAAGTTTTTTTCTTTGGCTATAATAGGCTTTTTAATTAATTTTGCTGTTATTAGTAGTTTGTTTTTAGGAGCAAAATCTAGAAGATTGCAAAATTTTGTTTGTAACAATATTTTAAAGTTACTTGCAAAAGTGCATATTGTTAGAAATTATGAAGACAAACGTATCAAAATAGAAAGGCAATTATCGTCTTTTAGAGATGAATTAACATTACTTCAAAAAAATCGAGAAGTATTAATTAAATCAATTTTATTAAATGTCTTGAGACTTACTTTACTTTATAGTATGCCTTTTTTAACAGCTAAAGCGATGGGAACAGCCTTAAATTGGTCGTATTTCTTTGATTTTATAGGAATAACATCTTTTATATATATGATTTCTGATTTTGTTCCTTTACCTGGAGCAAGTGGTGGAAGTGAGGGTACATTTTATTTTTTACTTCATGGCTTTTTAAAAGGTGGAACATCTGCAACTTTATTAGTTTGGAGATTTATAACATATTATATGGGTTTAATTGTGGGAGGTATTACTGTTATGATCAGTAAAGAAATTCACACTACTAAATCAAAAATAGCTACTAGTAATGATGAAGTTATTGTAGAAGAAATTGATGAAATCCAACTTCAAGATATAAAAAAATAGGAGGTATCTATGAAAATAGCGTTATTTTCTGACACATATATTCCTGATATTAATGGTGTAGCAACGTCAACAAATATTTTGCGCAATGAGTTAATTAAACTTGGACATGATGTTTTGGTTGTCACGAGTGAACTTCCAAGTGATAGTGATTATCATGATCGATTTGATGATCAAGTTTTAAGGGTTCCTGGATTGGAGATACAAGCTTTATATGGATATCGTGCTTGTAATATATATTCTTTTAAAGGGATGCGAGAAATTAAAAGATTTGCTCCTGAAGTCATTCATGTACAAACGGAGTTTGGAATTGGTATTTTTGGGAGAATTGCAGGAGAAACTTTAAATGTTCCTGTAGTATATACTTATCATACAATGTGGGAAGATTACTCTCATTATGTCAATCCAATAAATTCTGAGACAGTTGATACAGTATTAAAAAAAGTGATTACAAAAATCAGTCAACTATATAGTAATAAATGTCAGGAACTAATAGTTCCTTCTTTAAAAACTAAAGATGCTTTAGAACACTATGGAATTACACAAAATCACATTAATATTATTCCTACAGGATTAGAACTTGATCGTTTTGATCCCGCTAATAAAAATGAACAACTTATTTTAAAGTTAAAAAAGGAATATAATATTGAAAATCATTTTGTATTAACTTTCCTAGGTCGAATTGCTCAAGAGAAAAGTATAGATGTCATTATAAATGCATTAAAAGAAGTGGTTAAGGTAAATAAAAATATTAAATGCTTAATCGTTGGAGGAGGACCACAATTAGAAGAATTAAAAGAGTTGGTTCGTGATGATGATATTAGTCAATATATTATTTTTACAGGACCACAAAGTGGGCAGTTAGTTCCTGCACATTATCATATTTCTGATGTTTTTATATCGGCTTCTTTATCTGAAACACAAGGGTTAACTTATATTGAAGCAATGGCTAGTGGAATTCCAGTAATAGCAAGATATGATGATCAACTTAAAGATGTCGTAGAAAGTGGACACAATGGATACTTTTTTAAAGAGGAAAATGAGCTGCCTGAGCTTATTTTAAAAATGATGTCGATTGATTTATCGTCTATGAAAAAAACCGCCTTAGAGACAGCCAAAAAGTACAGTGGAGAGACTTTTGCTAAAAAAGTATTAGAAGTATATAAAAACGGGATAGTAAATAAACACTATAGTTATACTCTTAAATCTATTATTCCATTACGTCATCATAAAAATGAGCTTGTCTTTTCAATTGATGGAAGTAATATTTCATTAGAACTGGCTGATCAGATTATAGAACAATATGATTTAAAAGTAGGACAAGTTATTGATAGAGAATTGTTCGATTCTTTGAAAGATTTAGAACAGGTAAGTCGAGCATATAATAAAGCTTTAAAGTATCTTACCTTAAAAGACTATACATATTATCAAATGAAAACCAAGTTAATGAATAATGGAGATTTTGATGATACACAATTAGATGCTACATTAGAGTTATTAAAAGAAAAAAACTTAATTAATGATAAATTATTTGCGATGAACTATTTACAAAGATGTATGCGTATAGGAATTGGTTTAAATAAAGCTATATATAATTTACGTAGTTACCAAATTGATAATGTTCTTATCGACCAGTGTTTAGAAGAAATAGATACTGATGAGGAATATGAAGCTGCTATATCATTAATTGAAACTTACTATCATAGAAATAATAGTTTCTCTCACAAAAATGTAATAAAAAAGATAAGAGAAAAATTATTTTTAAAGGGGTTTACTAATGAGACAATTGAAAAGGCCATGAGTGATTATGATTTTGAATATGATAATCAAAAAGAAAAAGAGTTATTAAATAAAGATTTTCAGAAATTATTTAATAAATATTCTAAAAAATACTCAGGTTCACAGTTTAAAAACAAACTCGTTGATTCTTTGCTTAGAAAAGGATATAACTATGACGATATAAAAAAATTGATAGAAAAAGAGGAGTTTTAAAATGAATAAAATTTGTGATTTAAAACCAGGTAATGATTCTGTTGTAATTGAAGCATTAATTAATCATGTTGTGACTGGTAAGACAAATGGTGCAAATCGTTCGACTTATTTATCAATAGTACTACAAGATGACAGTGGGACGATTGATGCAAAATTATGGAATGCTACTGAGCTACAAGTTGAAACATTAACTGTGGGAACAATTGTTCAAGTAAAGGGTGATGTGATTAAATATAACGATGATCGACAAATGAAAATTATTAAAATTGTAGTTGCTTCAAATGATGAAAAAGATAAAATTAAATACTTAAAGCAGGCACCGGTAGATTCCAGTAAAATGATGCATGATATTAGAAATTATGTTGATCAAATTGATAATCTAAAATTGAATCAACTTGTTAAAGCTTTATTTGAAGAAAATTTTGAAAAGTTATCATATTATCCTGCTGCAAGCAAAAATCATCATGAATATGTTTCTGGATTGGCACATCATACATGGGGAATGTTAAGAGTGGCAGAATCATTTTGTCATTTATATCCTACTTTAAATAAAGATTTACTATATTCAGGTATTATTTTACATGATTTAGGAAAAATTGTTGAATTAAGTGGACCTGCTGTTCCAGAATATACATTACAAGGAAAATTACTGGGACATATTTCTATTAGTAATGCTATGATTAAAGAAAAAGCAGATCAAATGCATATAGAAGGTGAAGAAGTTACATTATTACAACATATGATCTTAGCTCATCATGGTAAAAATGAATTTGGATCACCGGTTTTACCACAAATAAAAGAGGCAGAGATATTATATTTAATAGACAATATTGATGCTAGAATGGCTATGTTGAATAAAGCGCTAGAAACTGTTGATAACGGGCAGTTTACAAAGAGAGTCTTCTCTCTAGAAAATAGAGCATTTTATAAACCAAAGATGTATAAATAAAAATATGTTCTCCATAAGAGAACATATTTTTATTTTATTTTATTAAGTAATTCATCTAAATCAACATCTTGACTGTGATCAATAAAATTGATTTTTAATTCATTTTTGTTATATCTTGGTAAAATATGAATATGAAAATGATGAACAGTTTGTCCTGCTACTTCGTTTGTATTTGTTAGCACATTTAAGCCATCTGCACCTAATTTCTCCATGATTTGTTTTGATAATTTTTTTACAATTTTAAATAAATGAGCTAAAGTTTCATCGTCCACCGTTAAAATATTATCATAATGTTTTTTAGGAATAACTAATGTATGACCATATGTTGCTTGAGATAAATCTAAAAAAGCAAGACAAATGTCATCTTCATAAACGACTTTACCAGGAATTTCTTTATTAATTATTTTGCAAAATATACAATTTTCCATAATAAAACCTCCTATATCATTTTAACATAAAGAAAGGATAAGGTCATACCTTATCCAAAATAATCTTTAGATTCTTTTTTTATTTCGTCTTTTAATTGAGTTTCATATACATCAAAATTATATTTTTTAAAATAATAAGCGTTGGCTTTAGTTGATAAATCAGATATATTTGTTAATGCTTCTTTAATTTCAGATTTTTTTTCTTTTTTATTGGTATTATATGTCCAAATTATTGCATATTTTGAATCAGATGTTTTAATTGCTTTTTTATAAATACCATCTTTAGTAAAACTATCTAATTTTTTTATAATATTTTTATCAATTGTACTGCTTTTTGTAGTGACTAAACCAGCATCACTTCCATTATTATCTGACATAATTTGATTAAAATTGTCTTCATTAGTGCAAGATTTAATCAATTTTAAGGCTTGGGATTCAGTATCAACAGTTATAATTTTAAGATATTTTACTTTATATTGTTTTACTAATTTATTGAAGTTTGCTTCAACATATTTTTCTTTTAATAATTGTTGCTTTGCATCGGGTTCAATCATTTCTTTGATATATTGCTCTTCAGTTCCAGTGTAACCGATAGATTTAATATAATCTGCTAATGATTGTTTAGAATATGATTCATATGATTCTTTTGTTTCATTGACTTTTTTATCAATTGCTTTTTGATCAGTAATTTCTTTATCACAAATATAATTTAATGCATCGTTAATAACTTGATTAGAACCATAATTCTCTAATAAATAATAGTAGATGTCATCTTTCGTAATCGTAATATCATTTGCTTTAATTGCAGTTGAATTACCATTAGATACGCTTGTGCTGTATTTAGAAGAAGAGCGAGTGGTAAAATAGATACCTGTTATACATAATATGATCACAATGACACATATAATGGCTGTTGCTTTTTTGTGCTTAGATAACTGAGATAATATATTTTTCATTATTTATTTTCTCCTCTTTCTTGTTGGCGTTGTTTAAGTGCTTCATTAACAACTGACTCAACATTTTTCTTAATCGACTTATCTTTATAAGTCACTTTATAAGAATTGAAGACAATATATTGTAAATAATCATCATAGGCAAGTAATGGTGAATCGATATCGGTATCCTTTAATTCTTTTTTTAATTTCTTTTCATCTGTACTTGTCACTTTTACAAAATAATAACCGTCAGATCCCGCAATAGCATCAGATATCTCACCTGCTTTTAATGATTGTGCTTTTTCAACAACATCATTTCCATAAGTATTTGTTAAACTTGAAGTATCTTTGCTATCAACAATGCCTACAGCACCTTTTTTTGATTTTGTTGAATCATCATCAGAGTAGCTTTGTGCAATAGCACCAAAACTTTTATCTGTATTATTTAATAATTCTTTAACTTCATTTAGTTTTTTTATTTCAGTATCTGTTGGATTACTTACATCAGACATAGATACTTTAATAATACTTACATAACGTGGAGAACATTGATTATAATAATCTTCAAAAACTGAGTCATAGTGTTTATTTACATAACTTAATAAATAATTAGCGTATTGGATTTGTTTAATCATTTTTTGTCGATAATCACTCATGTTTGTATAACCGGCGTTTTGTAAGACTTGTTTAAGTTGTGATTTGTATGAATCTGATCCATATTGATTCTTATAATAAGTTTTAACTTGTTGAACAATCGTATCAGCATCTGTTTTCATTTCATCATTGACAGGGAATTTTTTATCAATAATATTTTGTAAAACGGCATTATATGCAGCAGTTTTACCATTACTTGAATTTAGAATTGATTTATATAAATCATCAGCTAAAATATTTTTTTCTTTATTTCCTTTTTCTAAAGATGCAACAACATACTTACCGTCTTTTTTGACAGTATGCGATTGACTACATCCTGTTAAAAGGCAACTACTTATTAATAAAGCAGCTGTGTATTTTTTTAAATTCATACTTTTCCTCCTTAATATAACGGCTAAATTATACTATTAATCCTTGATAATTTCAATAAAATAGGCAAAAACACACAGTTAACGATACCATTAACATAATTTATAGTAGATAAGTATAAGGAGGATAAAAATGCAAGAATGTAAAGAAAATAAAACAAATATTTATGTCCTATTTATTTTACTTGTTATTATTATGATTTATTGCTTAAGATAGGAGGGGTCATAATGAAACATGAAGAATCATTCACTTTAATTTTAGTGTTATTTATTTTGCTTGTTATCATCTGTAACTTATTTTAAAAAAAGCACACTTTTATGAAAGTGTGCTTTTAATCGATAATGATTTGATGATGTTGCATATAAATACGATAGATTATTTTAATTGTTACTAAAAGCGGCATAGCTATAATCATACCCCATACTCCAAATATTGTAGATCCTGACAAGATTCCAAATAGTACCCACATAATTGACAAATCAATTTGTGAAGAATAGATTTTAGGTTGAATTACATAAGACATAATTGTTGATTGAATAAAAATTAAAATAAGTAAAAATGCTAGTTTTGTTGGCCCTAATACTAATGATGTAATGATTCCTAAAACATTGGCACATATAGGACCAACATAAGGAATGATTGAACTGATTGCTGAAAAAATACCAAGAAGCAACCAATTTTGATGTCCAATAATTAAATACATAATTGAAGTTGTAATTCCTTGAGCAACAGCCCCTATAGCAAAGGCTTTAACATAATTAATTAGAGAAATGTTTACTTCTGATATATATGTTGGTAGAGATGGTTCAAACTTTTTAGCTAATGATTTAATAGATTTTTTTATGTTATCATATGTAGAAGACATATAGATAGCCAAAATCAAATAAATCAAATAGTTAGTAATGTTAATCAATGCTTGATTTAAAAAATCAAAGGTCGTATTGATAAAAGTTGTTTCTTTAAGCATGTCTGATGCCATTGTTTCAATATAAACAATCATCGAAGATACATCATAATTAAAATTAACTTTGATAAAATGAGAAATATCTTTTAATCCACTTTCAAAAGATGGATACATTTCAAGCAAACTATTATAGATCATTGGTACTGCTAAAGAGATAAGTAAAACTATACAAGCTAAGCCGCCTACATAGACAAAACCAACAGCTAAACCTCTATTTTTAACATATTTTTGAATCCAATTGATGAGTGGATTCACTACAAATGCTATAACAAAGGCAATAAAAAATGGTTTAATTACAGCCCAGATGACGGATAGTGCATTTCCCCATACATCTTTAGTTGTGTCAAGTATCAACATGATAGCAAGCAAAATCAATAAATTAAGTAATGTTTGAGTAATTTGCTTAGAAGATATAGTATTAAATAATTTTTTTAAAAATTTCATTAAATCACCTCATTATATATATTAATATACCATATTTTGTCCATAATATAAATTGTTAAATCTAAGCAAAAGATTATTATCACATTCATTGTTTTTTAATAACCATTTTAGTAAAATAATCATGGTAGAAAGGGGTCTGGTTATGTCGACTTTAAAAATAGAAAATTTACATGTCAGTATTGAAGATCGTGAAATTGTAAAAGGAATAGATTTAGAAATAAATACTGGTGAAATACATGCATTGATGGGACCAAATGGTAATGGTAAATCTACTTTACTATCTACGATTATGGGGCATCCAAAATATAAAGTAACACAAGGTAAAATGACTCTAGATGGTCAAGATGTATTGTCTATGAGCGTTGATGAAAGAAGTAGAGCAGGAATCTTTTTAGGAATGCAATATCCTCAAGAAATTCCAGGTGTCATTACTTCTGATTTTTTACGTGCAGCAATGAATGCACACCAAGAAAAGCCTGTTTCATTATTTAAATTTATCAAGGAATTAGATAAAAATATCGAAGATTTAAAAATGAACGAAAATCTTGCACATCGTTATTTAAATGAAGGATTTTCTGGAGGCGAAAAAAAGCGTAATGAAATATTACAAATGAAATTATTGCAACCTAAATTTGCATTATTAGATGAGATTGATTCTGGTTTAGATGTAGATGCATTGAAAATTGTGGCTAAAGCCATTAATGATATGAAATCTGATACTTTTGGTTGTGTAATGGTTTCACACTACGAAAGATTATTTGAATTAGTGCCACCAACACATGTTCATGTATTGGTAGATGGTAAAATTGTTTTAAGTGGTGGTAGAGAATTGATTGATAAAATTGATCAAGAAGGTTATGAATGGGTCAAAGAATTAGGTTATGAAATTAATGAAGGAGAAAATAAGCAGCCAATTGTATTAGGAAGCTGTGGACATAAAGTAAAAGCTGAATAATGGAAAAACTAAAAGAAGTAAGAAATTATTTGGTCATTCATAATGGAAATATTCAAACTCAACAAATTCAAGACCATATTGAAATAAATGAAAACAATATTATTATTTATGATTCAACTCAGTTACAAATTATTTATACATCTAATGAATGCCAGTTATTTAATGTTTTCATTGATATCAAAAAAAATATTAATGTAGATTTGATTGAAATATATCAGTTACAAAATCAATCACAATATCAAAAAGAAATAAATATTGAACAAAATAGTCATGTAACACGTTATGTTGAAAATGATTGTCTTGATGGACAATACATTCTTCATGATCATGTTCAAGTTGGACAGGATGCATCAATTGATTGTGCTTATGTTGAATTATCAAATTATTCAACAAAATCAAAAATGAAATATGATTTAAATAAACCAGGAGCAAGAGCATTAGTTCGTTTAGCTTCCTTGGCTAGCAATGAAAAAAAGAAAGAATATCAAATATCTCTATGTCATCATGCACCAAATACATATGGCGATATGGATAATTATGGTGTTGTTAAATCACATTCAAGTTTAATTATTGATGGTATAGGAAAAATAGAAAAAGGTAACTATCAGTCTGATACGCATCAAACTAATAAAATTATTGTTTTTGATGATGGATGCATAGCTGAGGCTAATCCATATTTATATATAGATGAATATGATGTAAAAGCAAGTCATGGTGCGAGTGTAGGAAAAATTGATGAAGATCATTTATACTATCTTCAATCGAGAGGATTGACTAAGCAAGATGCGATGCATCTTGTTACATATGGATATTTTTTACCAGTTTTAAATTTTATTCATGTAGATTCTCTAAAAGATAGATTTAATGAAGTATTGAAAGAAAAGGTGGGTCTTTAATGATAGATGTAAAAAAAATAAGAGAAGACTTTCCAATGCTTAATGGTAAAACAATGCATGGAAAAACTCTCATTTATTTAGATAATGGAGCAACAACATTAAAACCACAAAAGGTGATAGATAGTGTTTGTGATTATTTAACAAATTATTCGGGAAATGCTCATCGTGGTGATTATGATTTGTCACACGAAGTGGATTCAAAATATGAGCATGTAAGAGATATTGTAGCAAATTTTATTAATTGTAAAAAAGAAGAAGTTGTTTATACTTATGGAAGTTCTGATAGCTTAAATTTAGTTGCTTTTGGTTATGGAATGACACATCTTCATGAAGGAGACGAAGTATTACTTACATTGGCAGAGCATGCTAGTAATACTTTGCCTTGGTTTGAAGTGGCTAAAGAAACAGGGTGTATTATTAAATATATTGATTTAGAAGACCAAGGTAAAGTTACTTTAGATAATGTAAAAAAAGCTATTACAGATCAAACTAAAATCATATCAATTGCCCAAATTACTAATGTATTAGGACAAATTGCACCAATAAAAGAAATATGTGAGTATGCTCACCAAAAAGGAATTATTGTTGTTGTTGATGGGGCACAAAGTGTGCCACATATGCCAATTGATGTCCAAAATTTAGATCTTGATTTTTTAGCTTTTTCTGCTCATAAATTATGTGGCCCAACAGGTGTAGGAGTTTTATATGGTAAATATGAATTACTTGAGGAAATGAGACCTACACGCTTTGGTGGTGATAGTAATGCTCGTTATAAAAGCAATGGGATTGTCAAATTAAAAAATGCACCAACTAAGTTTGAAACCGGTACCGCCAATATAGAAGGTGTTATCGGTATGGGCGCTGCTATAGAGTATATTCAATCAATTGGAATGCAAAATATTCATGAATATGAACAGGAATTGAGAAGATATGCTATTAATAAAATGAAAGAATTAGATAACATTGAATTATATAATCCGGATGCTTCAGGTCCTATTGCTTTTAATATTAAGGGTGTATTTAGTCAAGATGCTGCGAGTCTATTTAATACTTACGGTATTGCTGTAAGGGCAGGTCAACACTGTGCTAAAATTTTAGGAGAGTATTTAAATGTAAGTCAAACATTGAGAGTATCATTTTATTTTTATAATACTTATCAAGAAATTGATGCTTTTATAGATGTATGTAAGAGAGGAGATGACTTTTTAGATGCCTTCTTTGGATAATATGATGTTAAGACAAATTATTATGGATCATTATGAAAATCCACGAAATCATGAGTTAGTCAATGACAATGAATATCAAACAATTAATATGGATAGTGAAACATGTATTGACAATATAGATGTTCAGGCAAAAATAAAAAATGGTAAAATAGAAGATATTCGCTTTGATGGAGAAGCATGTGCTATTTGTACAGCGAGTACATCTATTATGACAGAATTATTGATTGGAAAAACAATCGATGAAGCTAGAGAAATCATTAAAAATTATAATAATATGATTTATGAAAAAGATTATGATCCTGATGTTTTAGAGGAAGCTATAGCATTTATGAATACTCATAAACAAGCAAATAGAATTAAATGTGCTACTTTAGGATGGATGGGTATTACAAAATTAATTGATGAAAGTGAAAAGAAATAAGGAGGGAAAATATGTCAGAAATTGAAACAAACATTCCCAATCAAGATGTATCTGTATTTAAGACACCTAAAGGGTTGAATGCGGATATTGTTAGAGAAATATCCAAAATTAAGGGTGAACCTGAATGGATGTTAGAATATCGATTAAAGGCTTTAGATTGTTTCTTGAACAAACCAATGCCTACATGGGGTGTTGATTTAAGTCGTATAGATTTTGATGAATATACTTATTATATTAGACCATCAGATAAGCAAACTAATCAGTGGGAAGAAGTTCCGGAAACAATTAAAAATACGTTTAATAAGTTAGGAATTCCAGAAGCTGAACAAAAATATTTATCAGGTGTAACAACTCAATATGAATCAGAAGTTGTTTACCATAATATGTTAAAAGAAGTACAAGAAAAAGGGGTTATCTTTTTAGATATTGATAGTGGATTAAGAGAATATCCTGAAATATTTAAAAAATATTTTGATACTGTTATTCCTTATTCAGATAACAAATTTTCTGCTTTAAATGGGGCTGTTTGGTCAGGAGGTTCTTTCATTTATGTACCACCAGGTGTTAAATTAGAGAAGCCACTACAATCTTATTTTAGAATTAATTCTGAACAAATGGGACAATTTGAAAGAACACTGATTATAGTCGATAAAGGATCGGATATTCATTACGTTGAAGGATGTACTGCACCAAATTATTCAAAGGACTCATTACATACTGGTGTTGTTGAAATTGTTGTTTTAGAAGGTGCGAAATGCCGCTATACTACAATTCAAAACTGGAGCACTAATATTTTAAATCTCGTTACACAACGTGCTAAAGTATTTAAAAATGGGCAAATGGAGTGGGTTGATGGAAACATAGGTTCAGCAGTGACAATGAAATATCCTACTTGTATGTTAATGGAAGAAGGGGCTAAGGGTTCATGTATTACAATTGCTGTTGCTGGCGAAAATCAAATCATGGATTCAGGAGCAAAAATGATTCACTTGGCACCAAATACATCAAGTACCATTGTTTCTAAATCTATTTCTAAAAATGGCGGTAAAACTAACTATAGAGGTTTAGTACAACATATGCCTAAAGCAGTAGGAGCAAAAAGCAAAGTAGAATGCGACACACTCATTCTTGATCAAATTTCAACAAGTGATACGGTTCCTACTAACTGTGCTAGAAATAATGATTCTTTAATTGAACATGAAGCAACAGTT
This sequence comes from Erysipelatoclostridium sp. AM42-17, assembly GCF_003480255.1. GTDB lineage: Bacteria > Bacillota_I > Bacilli_A > Erysipelotrichales > Coprobacillaceae > Faecalibacillus. The sequence continues at coordinate 13,630 of NZ_QUIN01000033.1, forward strand.
TCTAAGATTTCAGATGAACAATTATTTTATTTGATGTCTAGAGGTCTTACAAAACAAGAGGCAACAGAAATGATTGTTATGGGATTTATTGAACCATTCTCTAGAGAATTACCAATGGAGTATGCTGTTGAATTAAACCAATTGATTAAAATGGATTTTGGAGAAAAAGGAATTGGATAAAAAAACATTAAGAAAAGAGATGATACAAAAAAGATTATCTCTTTCACAAGAACAATTTTCATTTAAATCATCTATTATTCATCAAAAGATAAATCAATTAGATATATTCAAAAATGCTCAGTCTATTGGCATATATTTATCTTATAAAAATGAAGTTGATACATTTAAATTGATAAATCAGATTGTATCATCGAAAGATATTTATGTGCCGCGTATTCAAGGTAAAATGATGGATTTTGTTGCTTTTCAGTCTTATAAAGATTTAAAAGAAAATCGTTATGGCATATTAGAACCAACAGGTAACCAAATAAATAATAATCCTGACTTATTGATTGTTCCGCTTGTTGCATATGATTTAAATAACAATCGTTTAGGTTACGGTGGGGGTTTTTATGATCGCTTTTTAAAGAATTATCAAGGAACAACAATAGGTATTGCTTTTGATTTTCAACAAGTAAAACATCTAGAAGTTGAAAGTCATGATTTACCCTTAGATATGATTATTAATGATAAGAAGTAAACTATGATATAGTCTACTTCTTTTTTTTTAACATATATTTATAGAGGTGATGACATGAATAAAAAAATATATCTTATTCCTGTTATCGTTTTGTCATTAATAATATTTCAATTATTTTCGTTTCAGGTACAACCCATAATAAAAAAACAAGCTGAAAAAGAAATAAAACAATACTTACAGCTAATAATAAATCATGTTTCCTTTTTGAATAAAACAGATTATAAAAAAGTAGTTAATATAAAATATAAAGAAGGAAAAATCGTATCAATGGGATTTAATATGGTCTATATAAATAATATAACAGGAAAATATGTCAATAGAATAGAAACAACAATGCAGGCAATAGAGGATGGAAAGTATAAATCAATTCAAAATACTATTTATAATCAAAGATTAAAAAAGTTTGCTAAAGAAGGGATTGTTATAAAGATACCTATTGGGATGTTTTTCAATAATATATTTTTAGTGGATGTTGGTCCAAAAATTAAAATAAGATATCAAGGATTATCCATTGTTTCTTCTAATATTAATAAAAGTTTAAAAAATTATGGAATTAATCATATTGCTATATCGATAGACTTACAAATGAAAATAAAACTTATGATTATTGCGCCATTTTATAGGCAATCTTATCAAGAGGATTTTGTTGTCCCATTCGTGTTTGAGATTATTGAGGGGGAAGTACCATCGTGGTATCATCAGTAAATATATTGCAAGCATATTATCATATTCCGTTAAAAGATAAAATGTTTTTTACTTACAAAGGGGAAAATTATTATTTATCAAATAATATTTATATTTGCAAAAACTATAATTTATATTTAATGATTACAAAACAGCCAGAGTTTAGAATTGTTGAAAATATTTATCATCAATATGTATCTCAAGATCATATTCTTTATAAATATATAGAGAACTATGTAAGTTTAGATATGTATTATTATAGTTCTTTTAAGATTGTTAAATCAGTAAGCGTATCTGGAATAAAACAAAGTTGGATTAAATTGCTAGAAGATGTAAAAAACTGCTTTTCAAGCATAAATAAACAACATACAAATATGACCGTATATCATTATTATTACTATTATTTAGGTTTTTTAGCCATAGAAATGCTTAATTACTACTTTGATTGTCATGAATATATTGATGTTGGTTTTCAACATAATATATGTTCATTTGATTCTAAAACATACATGAATCCTGACAATCTTAAATTAACAGCGATAGGAGAGGATTTGATAACATTATATTTAAATAATCTAATTTCATTAAAAGAATTAGATTCATATTTTCAAAAAAATATATTGGTTTCAAAGCAATATGCAATACTTTTATGTAAAGCTTTTTTTCCGATAAATTATTATCGTCAAATATTAATGAACAGCTGGGATCAACAACATCTTTATCAATATTTGACTTGTCAATTACAACACCAAATAGAATTGTACCATTATATAAAAAAATATATTGATGTACCATCAATATATTGGATATAAAAAACTTACCTTAAGGTAAGTTGAATACGTGATGCTAGTTACGTTTACATCATTGTTTTTTAAAGACAATGTTCATATTGAACTCCATCTGTAAATAAATATAAAATGATATATTTTTTAAAGCGCTACAAATTTGATAGTGACTTTTTATTCAATTGAAGTGTTAGAGTTATCGGTTTGATCTTCGCTGTTGTTATCATTGTTGTCATTATTATTAATGTTATTATCATTAGAATTTGTTGATTCATCATCTTGACTTTGTTGATTATTAGATTCTTCTAATTCTTGATTAGATGAAGAACTATTAGAAGACGAGTTATCTTGATAATTTTCTTTTTTGTTGTCTGATTTTTCTATTTGTTTTTTCAAGTGATTAATTTGGTTTTGTTGTTGTTGATTTTGGTGGTAGACATAATAACCACCTCCTGCACCAGCAAGAATGACCACAATAATCATAATAAATACAAGAATAGTGGATAATTTGCTTTTTTTATTCTTTCTCTTTACTTTTGTTTTTCTTTTCTTTTTTGTTTTCCTAACAATTTTTCTCTTTGTTTTTTGCTTTTTTTGATTAGGATATTCAGTATCGTTATCTGCATCAATATAATCATTATTTTCGATATCTTCATCGTAATCATTAAATTCAAATCTTTGAGCCATTTTATCACCTCAACAATATTTTATATATAATTATGAATTAAATATTAACAAATAAAAAAACTTACTATAAGTAAGTTTAATTTTAAATGGAGCGGGTGATGGGAATCGAACCCACGTAGTCAGCTTGGAAGGC
>NZ_QUIN01000034.1 GCF_003480255.1 Erysipelatoclostridium sp. AM42-17
AGCTCTAGGAGCAGGGCTATGCCCGAAACAGAAAACCACCGGCTAAGCCGGTGGATAATTATTAATTATAAATATAAAAAATATCTTGAATATTGTCATCATTTCTACTATACTATACAGGAATAGAAAGGGATGAGACATATGGAAAAGATTTCGCATAAATATGGTTTTCAACAATTGAATCTTAAGTCTCGTTTTTATATTTTTCATAATTAACATATCAGTCTTGTTATTGATATGTTTTTTTATAACCAAAAAGGAGGATTAGAATGAAAGGTTACTTAATTTTAGAAGATGGTAGTGTTTTTGAGGGAGAAAGTGTAGGGGCTCAAAAAGAAGTTATCAGTGAATTTGTATTTAATACTTCAATGACTGGATATTTAGAAGTTTTAACTGATCCATCATATGCAGGGCAATCGGTTGTCATGACTTATCCATTAATTGGAAACTATGGTGTATGTTTAGATGATCAAGAATCTAATCAACCTCATGTTGAAGGATTTGTTGTAAACGAACTTGCTCGTTTAGGAAGTAATTTTAGAAAAAATATTGATTTAAAAGATTATTTAATTGAGCATGATATTCCATGTATTCAAGGTGTTGATACACGTCATATTACTAAAATTATTAGAAATAAAGGTTGTATGAATGGAATGATTACAACAACTCAATACGATGATTTATCTGAAGTATTAGAAAAAATTCATGCCTTTAAAGTAACAGGTGTTGTTGAAAAAACAACATGTGACGCTCCTTATACAGTTGGAGAAGGTTCATTAAAAGTGGCTTTATATGATTTTGGGGCTAAGAAAAATATTGCTAAATCACTAGCAAATAGGGGAATTGAAGTAACAGTATATCCTGCTAGTACACCAGCAAGTACAATTATTGAAGGAAACTATGATGGTGTGATGTTATCAAATGGACCAGGGGATCCAGAAGAAAATACACAAATTATTGAAGAAATTAAAAAATTAATTGATAGCAAATTACCAATCTTTGCAATTTGTTTAGGACATCAATTAATGGCATTAGCTCATGGCTTCCATACTGAAAAACTAAAATATGGACATCATGGTGCCAATCACCCAGTTAAAGATTTAAATACTGGACGTGTTTATATTTCGACACAAAATCATAACTATGTTATCAGTGAAGATTCTATTGATAGTCATATTGCTAAACCTTGGTTTATCAATGTTAATGATAAAACAATTGAAGGTATGCAATATTTAAATGAAAATATTAAGACTGTACAATTCCATCCAGAAGCTTGTGCAGGTCCTTTAGATACCGATGCATTATTTGATGAATTTGTAAAAATGATGGAGGGAGAATAAGATGGCAAGAGATCAAAGTATTAAAAAAGTATTAGTTATTGGTTCAGGACCAATTATTATTGGTCAAGCTGCCGAATTTGATTATGCAGGAACTCAAGCTTGTCGAGCTTTAAAAGAAGAAGGGGTAGAAGTTATCTTAATTAATTCCAACCCAGCAACAATTATGACAGACAAGGATATTGCTGATAAGGTTTATATTGAACCTTTAACAGTACCTGTTGTTAAACATTTAATTGAAGTAGAAAAACCAGATAGTATTTTACCTACATTAGGTGGACAAAATGCTTTAAATATTGCGATGGCATTAGCCGATGAAGGTTTCTTAGAAAAACATCATGTTAGAACAATTGGTACATCTACAGATACAATTAAATTAGCAGAAGATAGATTAGAATTTAAAACATTAATGGAAAATATTAATGAACCATGTGCAGCATCAATTGTTGTTAATCATGTTGATGATGCATTAGAATTTGCTGAAAAAATTGGTTATCCTGTTGTTGTTAGACCAGCCTATACATTAGGAGGTACTGGTGGAGGTATTGCTAATAACGAAAAAGAATTACATGATATTTGTTCAAATGGTTTACGTTTATCACGTGTTAGCCAATGTTTAATTGAAAGATGTATTGCAGGATGGAAAGAAATCGAATACGAAGTGATGCGTGATAGCGCTGGAAACTGTATTACAGTATGTAATATGGAAAACTTAGATCCTGTAGGGGTTCATACCGGAGATAGTATTGTTGTTGCTCCAAGTCAAACTTTATCTGATAAAGAATATCAAATGTTAAGAAGTTCGGCTTTAAACATTATTACTGCATTAAATATTGAAGGTGGATGTAACGTTCAATATGCATTAAACCCAAATAGTTTTGAATATTGCGTTATTGAAGTAAATCCTCGTGTATCTCGTTCTTCAGCCTTGGCTTCTAAAGCAACAGGATATCCTATTGCTAAGTTAGCTGCTAAAATTGCTTTAGGATATACATTAGATGAAATCGTTAATGCGGTAACAGGAAAAACATATGCTTCATATGAACCTACATTAGATTATATTGTATGTAAGATTCCTAAATGGCCATTTGATAAATTCGTTGGTGCTTCAAGAGAATTAGGAACACAAATGAAAGCAACAGGAGAAGTTATGAGTATTTGTAATAACTTCGAAGGAGCTTTAATGAAAGCTATTCGTTCATTAGAACAAAATATTTATGATTTACATATTCCTGAAGTAGATGGATTACCACATGATCAATTAAGAGATAAATTAAAAAATGTTGATGATCATCGTTTATTTGTTGTTGCTGAAGCATTAAGAAACGGTATTAGTGAACAAGAAATTCATGATATTACAAAGATCGATCAATGGTTTATTGATAAAATTAAACACTTAGTAGAAGTAGAAAATAAAATTAAAACTCAAGAATTAACAATTGATTTATTAAAAGAAGCAAAACGTTTAGAATTCCCTGATCGTGTTATTGCTGATTATACAAATAAATCTGAACAAGATGTTCATCAAATGAGAAAAGATCATGATATTGTTGCTGTATATAAAACAGTTGATACATGTGCAGCAGAATTTGATGCTTCAACTCCATATTATTATTCAGTTCATGGTGGATACAACGAAGTTGATCCTCAAGATGAAAAGAAAAAGATTATGGTACTTGGTTCAGGACCAATTCGTATTGGACAAGGTATTGAATTCGATTATTGTTCAGTACATTGTGTATGGGCATTAAAAGAAGCAGGATATGATACAATCATCGTTAATAATAACCCAGAAACAGTATCAACTGACTTTGATATTGCTGATCGTTTATATTTTGAACCATTAACACCAGAAGATGTAGAAAGTATTGTTGATATTGAAAAACCAGATGGTGCTATTGTTCAATTTGGTGGACAAACAGCCATTAAACTTACTAAAGCTTTAATGGAAATGGGGGTTAAGATTTTAGGAACATCTGCTGATGATGTTGATGCTGCTGAAGATAGAGAAAGATTTGATGAAATTCTTGAAAAATGTCATATTGATCGTCCACGTGGTTCGACAGTCTTTACAACAGAAGAAGCTATTGAAACAGCACATCGTTTAGGATATCCAGTCTTAGTAAGACCATCATATGTATTAGGTGGAGCTGGTATGGAAATTGCTTTAAATGACGGTGATATTAAGAAATTCATGAAGATCATTAATCGTCAATATCAAGAACATCCAATCTTAATTGATAAATATTTAGCTGGTAAAGAAGTTGAAGTTGATGCAATTTGTGATGAAAATGGAGTATTAATTCCAGGTATTATGGAACACGTAGAAAGAGCTGGTGTTCATAGTGGTGATAGTATTTCAGTTTATCCAACTCAAAAAATCAAACCAGAAATTAAACAAATTATTGTTGATTATACTGAAAGACTTGCTAAGGCTTTACATGTTATTGGTTTAATTAATATTCAATTTATTGTATATGAAGATCAAGTTTATGTTATTGAAGTTAACCCACGTTCTTCAAGAACAATTCCTTATATTTCAAAAGTAACTGATATTCCAGTTGTTGATGTGGCTACTCATGTTATTATGGGTAAAACAATAAAAGAACAAGGATATGAATATGGTTTAGCACCAGAAAAAGAAACAGTAGCTATCAAAATGCCAGTCTTCTCATTTGAAAAGATTAAAGGTGCTGAAATTAGCTTAGGACCTGAAATGAAATCAACAGGTGAAGTATTAGGTATTTCTAAAGATTTTGATGAAGCTATTTATAAAGCGTTCATGGGAACAGGTATTAACTTACCTAAGAAAAAGAATATTATTTGTACAATTAAAGATAGTGCAAAAGAAGAATTCTTACCAATCGCTAAACAATACTATATGTTTGGATATGATTTATATGCAACTGAAGGAACATATAATTTCTTAAAAGAACACGATATTCCAGTATCAAAAATAAATCGTATCGCTGATAAAACAAATACAATCTTTGATTTGATGTTAACAGATACAGTTGATTTAATTATCGATATTCCTACAAGAAACGATAACTTAAAAGATGGTTTTGTTATCAGAAGATTTGCTGTTGAAGCAGGTATTCCAATTTATACATCATTAGATACTGCTCAAGCATTAATCAACTGTTTAGAAAAACGTCATAAAGGACAAACATCATTAGTTGATATTACAAAATTAAAATAAAAAGAGTTAAGTGTAATTTTATTTAAAATTACACTTAATCTCTTTTTTGCATATCTTAATGAAATAGATAGGCATATGTGATACAATGAAAACACCTTAAAAGAGGTAACATCAAAAATAGGAGAAAGAATTATGTGTGGAATAGTAGGTTTTTATCATACAAATGATCATTCAAAAGAAGATTTATCTAAAATGATGGAACGTATTAAACATCGTGGACCTGATGAATCAGGACAATTTATTGATGATTATGTAGCGTTAGGACATCAACGTTTATCAATTATTGATTTATCTAATGGAAAACAACCAATGCATTATGGTAAATATGTATTAGTTTTTAATGGAGAAATATATAACTACAAAGAATTAAAAAAAGATTTAATCGCAAAAGGACATGAATTTCAAACAGAATCTGATACTGAAGTTATTTTACATATGTATCAAGAACATAAATATGATACAGCATCATATTTAAGAGGAATGTTTTCATTTGCCTTATATGATAGTGAAACACATGAATTATATTGTGCCCGTGATCAATTTGGTATTAAACCTTTTTATTACTATTATGATCAAGAACACTTATTATTTGGTAGTGAAATTAAAGCATTTTTAGATCATCCTGATTTTCATAAAGAATTAAATAAAGATGTTTTAGATATCTATCTACAAATGAACTTTGTAGCAGGTGAAAATACATTCTTTAAAAATGTAAAACAATTATTACCTGGACATTATTTTGTTTATAAAGATGGTCAATTTGATATGCAACGTTATTATAAAGTTGAATTCAAAGACCAGTATAAAACAGATCAAGAAATGATTAAAGCGATTGATGAAATTATGAAAGATTCAGTTAAACATCATTTAATTGCTGATGTTGAAGTAGGATCTTTCTTAAGCAGTGGTATTGATTCATCATATCTAGTATCTTTAGCTCGTCCTCAACATACTTATACAGTAGGTTATAGTGATGAAAGATATAATGAAATTAGTTATGCTAAAGATTTAACACAACAATTAGGAATTGAAAATAAAAGTAAAATTATTTCAAAAGAAGAATACTTAGAAGTCTTACCTAAAATTATGTATCATCTTGATGAACCAACAGCCGATCCAGCAGCTGTCGCATTATATTTTGTTAGTGAACTAGCAAGCAAAGATGTTAAAGTTGTTTTATCGGGAGAAGGTGCTGATGAATTCTTTGGTGGATATAATACATATCGTGGAGACATTGATAGTGGTATTTATGGAAAGCTTCCTTTTGGTATCAGACATTTTATTTCTAAAATATGTAAACATTTACCTTCAGTTAAAGGTGTACCATTTTTAATTCGTAATGGTGAAAGAGTAGAGGATTATTATGTAGGTGTTAACCCTGTATTCTCTGTTCAAGATTGTAAACATTTATTAAGAGATTCATCTCATTTACATTCACATAAAGATATTGTGGGACCTGTATTTGAAGGAATGAAAGGAACGAATATTCAAAAAAGACAAAGTTTTGACTTACAAACATGGTTTGTTAAGGATATCTTACAAAAGGGTGATAAGATGACAATGGCTCATTCTATTGAAAGCCGTGTGCCATTTACTGATAAGGAAGTCTTTGAAGTCGCTTCAACTTTAAAAGATAATCAAAAAGTAACTAAAGAAAATACAAAAGTCTTATTAAGACAAGCTGCTAAAAAAGTCATTCCTAATGAAGCTTATAAGAAAAAGAAATTAGGATTCCCAGTTCCACTTAGAGAATGGATGAGAGAAGATGACTTATATAAGAAAGTATATGAAGGATTACAAACACCAATTATTAAAGAATTATTTGATGATCAAAAATTAATATCTATGTTAGATGATCATAAAAATCATAAACATGATTATTATAAAAAAGTTTGGACAATTTATTGTTTTTCATTATGGCATCAAGTCTTCTTTAGTGAAGAATATCAATAAAAAAAGTACTTGCGTTACGCAAGTACTTTATTCTTTTATCATTGAAATAAATTTATTGTTTTTTTCTAAACCTTTAAAAATAAATGCGCTAATAAATAAAATGATAGCTTCACCAATAGCTACATAAATAGCGTTAATAACAAATGGAATTGAGTAGACATATGCAAGTTCACTACCAACAATGATACCTGTAATAATAGCACCTAAAGCAGCAGCTACATAATGGTTTTTAGATTTGTACATGGCAATACAAACAATAATTGTACTTAAAGTACCAAAGCAAATATCAACCATTCCAAGTGGTGAAAATAAATTAGCGATAATACATCCTACAGTTAAACCAGGAATGTATTTTTTATTATAAAAGGCTAAAAAAACAATCACTTCTGAAATTCTACATTGAATTTCACCGTATGATATGGGCGACAACATAAGTGTTAAAACTGCGTATATTGCCGCAATCATAGCGTTCAATAATAAAAGATTCACAGAGTTTCTTTTATTCATTCTTGTGATCCTTTCTGTTTCCACTTAAATGTCACCTCATTGAAAACAGCATTATTATAACGAATTTTATAAAAAAAGGCTAGTCTAAAATAAATTAAATTAGCCCAATTTTGATACATCCTTTATATAAACCGTCTTGATCAATAGAATCAATCACATATGTTGCCTTCTCTTTGGCTAATGGATCACCTTGTCCCATACATAAAGAGATTTTAGCATATTTAAACATCTCTAAATCATTGGTTGAATCACCAAAACAAATATATTCATCGCAATGATAAAACTCTAATAGCTTTTTTATACCTGTTGCTTTTGTTGCTTGATTATGAGTGATATCACAATATGTAGAAACGCCAGGTAGAATAGAAAGTCCTTTAATATGTCTAAAAGGTTCATAATCATATCCCATAGGACCATAAGCAATCATCGCTTGTACTTTTTGACCATGATAAGTTCCCACTGGAGGAAGGATAGAATTAATAAGCGAATAGCGTTTAAAACATTATCATCGGGTTCTTGAGTTAAGATTCGATGTTCCATCTTTAAGGCAAGAGGAATATGATGTTTTTTTGCTACATCAATACATTCTTCGACTATTTCCGGGGAAATAATATGTTCTTCGATAATATTGAAATCTTGATCTAGAATGATTTGTCCATTATTACACACAAAGCCATCCCAATTAATAATTTGATCTATACCTGTTCTTTTTAATGATTCTACAGCTCTACCGGTTGCAATAATAATAGGATATCCATTTTCTTTTAATTGTTTAAGTGCTTGAAGGGTAGAAGGACATACTTGATGATGAACATTATCCATCAAAGTCCCATCAATATCAAAAGCAATCATTGGTTTCATAATTTCACCTCGGGTAGATTTTAACATTTATACAAATAAAAAAGAACAAAAAATTGTTCTTATTTATTGGATGGAAAATACGGAGCAAGAGTTCTTGCTAGTGCTGGAATTGGTGCTGTTTGTAAAACAATTTTTCCAGGACCAGTTACGACAGTATTGAAAAAACCTTCGCCACCTAATAATTTATTTTTCATTCCTGATACAGATTGAATATCTAGTGTACATGTTGCATCCATCATGGCTAAATAACCGGTATCAATAATCATTTGTTGACCAGCTATTAAATGATATTCAACAGTGCTACCATCAATTTCTAAAAAGGCAGTGCCTGTTCCAGATAGTTTTGTCATGACAAAACCTTCACCACCAAATAATCCGGTAGAAAATTTCTTGTTATAAAATAAAGATGTTTGAACCTGACTGGTACTAGCTAGAAAAGCAGATTTTTGAATAATGATTTCTTTGTCTTGTGATATCTCTACAGCTTTAATTTGACCAGGAAACGATGAAGCAAAAGCAATTAAACCTGGTTTTTTAGCTGTATAGTAATTTTGGAAAAGCGTTTCATTGGAAATCATACGACTTAATACTTTGCCAAAGCCACCACCTTTAGTAGACATTTCAATATCAGGATCCATCCATGCCATCGCACCACTATCACAAATCATACTTTCATCTTGATCTAGATGACATATGACAACTGGAAGATTACCACCTTCTATTGTGTATTTCATGATTTTTCCTCCTTGACGACAAGACAAACAGGACTAGGTATACTTAATGTATTTTCGGTTTTAACTAGTTCTTCATTTTCTTCATCAAATGTAAGAAGTTCAATGACATTATCATCTTGACCACCTACGAGTAAATAACGATTATCTACTAATGTAAAGTCACGTGGTGATTTTGCGGTATGCACCATATAAAGTAAAGAAAGTTTTCCATTATTTTGATTAACTCGATATAAAACAATGCTATCATGACCTCTATTAGAGACAAATAAATGTTTACCACTAGGAGATAACTTAATAGCTGAAGCACTTGAAAAACCATGGAAATGTCTAGGAACACAGTGAATAACCTGTATTAAAGTATAATGTCCTTCTTGATAAGAATAGACCATTACGCTATTAGCTATTTCATTGGATAAATAACAGTAACGTCCGTCTTTTGAAAATATCATATGTCGAGGACCACTTCCAGGTAAAACAGCTTGACTTAAATCTTCTCTTTCTTTTAAAACCCCATTATCAAATTCATACATCACAATTTTATCAGCCCCTAAATCAACACTATATAAGTATTTTTGATCAGGTGTAATACCAACACAGTGTGCATGAGGACCTGTTTGTCTTTTTAATAAATCTGGTCCTAAACCATGATGATGAACAGCGCCAATTTTATTGATAATTTTACCTTCTTTTAAAGTAAAGGATGCTGTAGAACCAACGTGATAGTTTGCTGTAAATAAATAATCTTCGTGAGGACTTAAACAAAGATGTGTGTATGATCTTCCTTGAGATTGAAATGATGAGTATGGGACAAGTGCAGTTCCTTCCATCAAATAACTAGCAACGCCACCACCATCATTAAATCTTGATGCATTTTTTAATGCAACATATAGTTTTCCATTTGATTGAATCATATATGAAGGAAAATCTTTTGTTTGTACATGTTCTATTAAAGATAATTGTTTTGTTTCTTCGTTGAAGTCACAAATATAGATTCCTTTTTGATTGCCTTTTCCATAACTTGAAACATAAAAAATAGACATAATCTTTCCTCCTTTTTTATTATTGTATCATAAATATAAACAAGAAAAAAAGAATACATTGCTGTATTCTTTCATAACTATTTAGTTAACTGAGCTTTCCCTTTGCAGTAAGTTTGTAAGACATCATAGTTATCTTCTAAGACAACTAAATCAGCATCGTAACCTACACCAATATAACCAACATGATCATCTATGTGTAAGCATCTAGCTGGATTAGATGTACATGCATTAATAGCGTAATTAACAGGAACTAAAGCATCTTCAATTAAGATTTTTAAACCTTTATTCACATTTAAAGTAGAACCTGCTAAATTTCCGGCTTCTACTAAATGCGCACTACCATCTGGGTAAATCACAACTTCTTGACCACCAAAATCAAATTTAGTACCTGTAGGGAATCCTTTACACATTAATGAATCAGTAATCATAATACTGTAATCAGGACCTTTAGAAGTAAAATAATTATTTAAGGCAGCAAGTGTAGAGTGGTTACCATCACAAATAATTTCTCCATACATATTACGAATACGATAAGCACCACCAACTAGTCCGTTAGCACGATGAGTAAAAGGAGACATAGCGTTATAAACATGAGTCATACTTCTAGCACCATGAGCAAAGGCTTGAACAGCTTGCTCATATGTTGCATCAGAATGTCCAATACTTACAACAACATCATTTTGACTACAATAACGAGTTAAAGCAAAATCATCATCATTTTCTACTGCCATTGTTATATATTTAATTAAACCATGAGCAGCTGCTTGATATCTTTTAAATTGTTCTACATTTGGTTTAACACAGTATTCTTCAGGTTGAGCACCCTTATGTGCTTTATTTAAATAAGGACCTTCAAAATGAATACCTAAAATTTGTGCTCCTTCATAACCTTCTTCAACAACTTTAGCGACATTACTTACGGCTTTAGTTAAGACTTCTTCACTTTGAGTAAGGGTTGTTGCTAGAAAACCGGTAACACCTTCATTTACAATACCTTTAGTCCATTTTCTTAATCCTTCTTCATTGGCATCGTTAGTATCAAAACCATAAGCACCATGACAATGAATATCAATAAATCCTGGAAGAATTCTCAAATTACCATAATCTTTAGTCACTTCTTTTTCATTATAATTATAAATCTCTTTAATAATACCATCTTCAATTTCTAATTGAGCAGGGATGAATTGATCAGCGATCCATACTTTTTTACTTTGTATTATCATATTTTCACCTCATTATTATTATAGTCCAGAATTCTTATCTAGACAAGCAAATTTATATCGAATATCTAAAAGAAACATTTACCTCATTATTAAAATGTTATATAATTATAAAAATGAAATAGAGGAGGATATTTTATGGATGAAAAATTACTATTATCATTGATAGAAAATAACGCAAGATTGGAAGTTACTGATCTAGCGGCCGCCTTAAACGAAAGTGAAGAAAATGTACAAGAAACACTAAAAAAATTAGAAGATAAAAATGTAATATGTGGGTATCATACTTTAATTAATTGGGATAAAACAAATACTGATCATGTTGTTGCTTTAATTCAAATTACAGCTAATCCTGAAAGAGAATACGGTTATGATCGTATCGCTAAAAAGATATATCAGTTTCCTGAAGTTGATACAATGTATTTATTATCAGGAAGTTATGAATTTTTAGCTGTTATTCAAGGTAAAACGATGCAAGAAGTTGCTCATTTTGTTGGAAGTAAACTTGCTTGTTTAGAAGGCGTTGCCGGAACAGCTACACTTTTTGTTTTAAAGCAGTACAAACGTATGGGAATTTGTTTTGATGATGACAAAAAAGATGATAATGAAAGATTATTGGTGACTCCATAATGGATTTTACAAAAGTTGTTAATAAAACAGTAAAAGAGATTAAACCTAGTGGAATCCGTAAGTTCTTTGATTTAGCTAATCAAATGGAAGGTGTGATTTCACTTGGGGTAGGGGAACCAGATTTTGCAACGCCTTGGTCAATTAGAGAAGCAGCGATGTACTCTATCGAAAAAGGAAAAACATTTTATACAGCTAATCGTGGTTTACTCGAATTACGTGAAGAAATATGTCATTATCAAAAAAGAAGATTTAATTTAGATTATAAACCAGAACAATGTATTGTTACTGTTGGTGGTTCTGAGGCGATTGATTTAGCTTTAAGAACATTAGTTGAACCTGGTGATGAAGTTATTTTATTACAACCAAGTTATGTTGCTTATACACCGGGAGTAGAGCTTGCTGGTGGAGTTGTAAAAAACATTATTTTAACTGAAGAAAATGAATTTAAACTAACACCAGAATTATTAGAAGCAGCCATTACTGATAAAACGAAAGCTATCTTACTTAATTATCCAAGTAATCCTACAGGTGGATTTATGACAAGAGAGGATTATGCTAAGATTGTTCCTATTATTAAAGAACATGAAATCATGGTGATAACTGATGAAATATATGCTGAATTATCTTATGAACATCAATTCTGTAGTATTGCTGCATTTGATGAAATCAAAGACCAAGTTATCTTAGTAAGTGGTTTTTCAAAGGCTTATGCAATGACAGGATGGCGTTTAGGATATGTTTTAGGAAATGAATATATCATTAAATTAATGAATAAAATTCATCAATACGTTATCATGTGTGCGCCAACGGCAGCACAATATGGGGCTATTGAAGCTATGCGTAACTGTGATCATGAAATCGAAAAAATGCGTCAAGCCTATTTGTTAAGAAGAAACTTCTTAGTTAAAACATTTAATGAAATGGGATTAAAGACATTTACGCCTCAAGGAGCATTTTATGTCTTTCCAAATATTACTTCTACTGGTCTTACATCAGAACAGTTTTGTGAAGAGTTATTAAAAGATCAATTAGTTGCTTGTGTACCAGGAACGGCTTTTGGTGAAGCAGGAGAAGGATTTATTAGGGTTTCTTATGCTTATAGTATTGAACAATTAAAAGAGGCTACTAAGAAAATTAAGATATTTGTAGAAAAAAGGACAAAATAATGTCCTTTTTATTTTAACTCCAAATAAAAGGTGTTAATATAGTCATATATAATTCGTACCTTTCATATATTTTCTATAATGAAGATGTAAAAAAGGAGACGATCTATATGAAACTTAGAAGCTATCAACGTGCAACAAATAAATCAATTATTGAAGTAAAAAGATATTTATTAGAAATGTCTAAAGAAATCTATGAACAAGATATACATGATATCATGAATCAATGTATTGATACTTATCAGTTAAAAAAGAAATTAAATAAAAGAAAAGATATTCAATTATGGTTATTTATGAATATAAAAAAAGCAATTGATCATAGTGTTTCTTTTGATGATATTGAAAATCATCTTATTTATATGAATCATTTAATTCAATCAACATATCAACCATTATTAGAATATAAATATAAATTATTTTATTATATTCTAGATCAAGTATCTTTTTCAGTAGAATCCTACTGTTTAATTAGACATTTATTAAAATTTAAAACAAAACAAATAGAACAATATATCGATAATATCGAAGATATTGTTAAAATGGATGAAGAAAGATATCATTATGTTGCTAGTGAAATCTTATTGTTAGAAGAACAATATAAACAAGCTTACCATCATTTACCTTATGTATGCTTTGACCATCGTCTTCAAGTATACCAACAAGCTCTTTATAACGATTCTCCTAGAAGATTTGAAAATCTTTTTGAACAAACCGGATTTCTCTACGCTCTTGCATGATATAAAGAGGTGAAAAATGGAAAAGTTATATTATATTTTAAAGATATTACAGGATGCAGATGATATTATGCCAGCAATGCAAATACAAGAACAGTTGGAAATACAATATGATATTTCTATTAATGTTAAAACGATTTATCAGGCTATTAAAAATTTAAATGATTTATTTATGTTATTTGCTGGAAAACAACTTATTGAAACAATTAGAAAAAGAGGTTATCGTATTATTCAGGATTATTTTGAAGATGGGCAATTACAATATTTATGCGATACCATTATCTATAATCCTAGTTTAAGTGAAAAAGAAGCTAAACAATTAATACAACAATTAAAGAATATGAGTTCAACTAAACAGCTTGATCGTATTCATTTAAACCAACCGGTTCATCAATCTTTAGAATATGATTTATTACTTAACTTAACAACCATTATTAAAGCAATTCACCATCACCATAATATTTATTTTCAATATGTAAGTTATGATATTGAAAATGCTACATTTAAAGAAGTAGTTCATGAAAATGGTAACCATGAAAATCCTCAATACTATATTATCTCTCCTTATCGTCTTATTTTAAGAGATTCTAAATATTATGTATTAGGGTATTTTAGTAAGCGACCAGATAAATTATCAATTTATCGTTTAGACCGTATGCGCTTAGTGAGAAATTATCATAGTGAATATGTGGATATTCAAGATCAATTTGATATGGAACGTGAAGTAAATAATAATGTCAATATGTATATATCTGGCAAAAGAGACCAGTTACAGTTATTATTTGATCAAACTGTAGTAAGAGAAATGGCGAGTCAGTTTGGCAAAGACTGTCAGGTATCTAAACAATATGATGGACGTTATTTATTAAAGGCTCAAGATGTTTTAATATCAGATGGTCTGATTGGTTGGCTTATGATGTTACAAAATCATGTACAAGTTGTTTTACCTTTATCTTTAAAAGAAGAAATGAAAAACAGAATAGAAAAAATGTTTAGACAATATAAGTAAGTGATTCTAACAAGATGTTAGTCTTCTTTTTGCATGACAGTATAACATTATGAATAAGATATTGCACTTTATTTGATTATTGAACTAAAATAATAATGTAATAAATATAGGGAAATGGAGAATGAAGATGAAAGTACTTATTATTAATGGTAGCCCTCATCCTAAGGGAAATACAAAATTAGCGTTAGATGAAATGGTTAAAATATTTGACCAAGAAGGGATTGAAAGTGAAATTGTTCATGTAGGAAATAAAGATGTAAGAGGATGTATTGCCTGTATGTCATGTAAAACAAAGTTAGATCATTGTGTGTTTGATGATATTGTAAATGAAACAGCTAAAAAATTTGAAGAGTGTGATGGACTTGTTGTGGGGACACCTGTTTATTATGGCTCTGCCAATTCTACTTTAATTTCTTTTTTAACAAGATTATTTTATAGTACTTCATTTGATAAAACGATGAAGGTAGGAGCAAGTGCGGTGATTGCTAGACGTGGTGGTATTTCTGCTACATATGATGAACTTAATAAGTTCTTTGCTATTTCGGGTATGCCTATTGCTTCAAGTCAATATTGGAATTCAATTCATGGTAGAGAACAAGGTGAAGTCTTACAAGATGAAGAAGGATTACAAACAATGCGTGTTCTTGCTAGAAATATGTCTTTTTTAATGAAATGTATTCATGATGGTAAAGAAAAATATGGTTTACCTGAAAAAGAAGAATTTCATAGAACTAATTTTATCAGATAATGAAAAAAGAGCTAATGCTCTTTTTTAGGTATATTAAAATATCTGTAGCTTAGAGGTCCACTTTAAAATATCGTGGGGAGGAACCTATAAAATATCTAGGGGATGTAAATACA
>NZ_QUIN01000035.1 GCF_003480255.1 Erysipelatoclostridium sp. AM42-17
CTAACAAATTTTAAAAAGACTGTCGATAGTCAATTTGTCAACAGTCTGTAAGAAGAGTGTAACTCTTCTTTTTTTTATTGACAAAAAAGAATATTATCTATATAGTTGATATATCAACTAATAGGAGAGATTATGAGAATCGGTGGTATTATTAATTTTATCGCAAATCAAAGTTCAGCAAAGATAAATGAACACTTAAAAACAAAAGGAATTAGCCATGGTGAAGCAAGAGTAATTCATTTACTTTATCATCAAGACGGTTTATTACAGGAAAAATTAACGAAACTATTGTTAATTGATAAAAGTGCAGTAACCCGGATATTAAAAAACATGGAAGAAAAAGGGTTAATCATTAAACAGATATCTTTAAAAGATAAAAGAAATTATGAAATATATTTGACTTCAAAAGGGAGAAGTCTATATTCATTTATTGATCAAGCATTTGAAAATGTTTCTAATAAAATGGTTAATGGTTTGAATTTATTAGAAAAAGAACAATTAAATCAAATGTTACATACACTAGCAAAAAATATGGAGGAATTTTATGAATGATGAAAGAATGAAAAATAATAAAATACTTCCTTTATTAGTGGAATTTTCATTACCAGCTATTATAGGAATGTTAGTTAATGCAATCTATAATGTTGTAGACCGCATTTTTATTGGTAATGCGCCACAACTTGGAGCGTTAGGATTAGCTGGAATTAGTATTACTTATCCAGTTACGCTTATTTTAATGGCCATTTCGTTAATGATAGGAGTTGGTGGAGCAACTCGCTTTTCGATAGCTTTAGGAATGGGAAAACGTGAAGATGCTGCTAAATATATGGGGAATGGTTTGACTCTTACAGTAATACTGGGTCTAATATTTACAATTGCAGGGTGTTTATTTTTAAATCCTATTTTAAAAATATTAGGAGCAAGTCAACAAGTATTGCCTTACGCTCAACGTTATTTAAGTATTATTTTATATGGTTCAGTATTTCAATGTGTAGCCATGGCTGGAAATAATTTTTCTAGAGCACAAGGAAATCCTAAAAATGCAATGGTTTCTCAATTGATAGGAGCAGGTTTTAATATTTTATTTGATTATATTTTAATTGTTTGTTTTAAAATGGGCATGGAAGGAGCAGCCCTTGCTACAATAGGTGGACAGTTTTTAAGTGCTATCTGGCAACTTGTCTTTTTATTTGGTAAAAGAACAATTATATCTTTAAATTTATCATTAATGAAATTGAAATGGCTTTATGCTATAGATATTATCAAAACGGGTATTCCTGCTTTTTTAATGCAAATGTCAAATAGTGTCTTGAATATTATATTAAATGCAACCTTGCTTCAATATGGAGGAGATGTTGCTTTAAGTGCTATCGGAATTGTTACCAGTGTACAAACTATTTTGTTAATGCCACTTACAGGATTAACTCAAGGTCAACAGCCTTTGATTTCTTATAATTATGGAGCACGATTAATGGATCGTGTTAAAGAAACTTTAAAATATGCAATGATGGGTGCTATCATTATTGATCTTATTGGTTTTATAGGAGTTGAATTTTTTACCAAGACAATTGTTTATATGTTCAACAATGACCAAAGTGTGGTTTCTTTAGGTGTAGATTCTTTAAGAATATGGTTTATGATGTTACCGGTTATTGGTATTCAAATTGTATGTGCTAATTATTTTCAAGCAGTTGGTAAAATTACAGTATCTAGTTTTTTAAATTTATTAAGACAAGTTATTATTTTAATACCAGCTATTTTATTGTTGGCTCATATATTTGGCTTATATGGAATTTTTTATGCTGTTCCGTTTGCGGATGCATGTGCTTTTATCATCACAGTTATTTTATTAATAAGAGAATTAAAAAAAGAAGGCGTAATGTAAAAAAATGGAATGAGTTTAACTCATTCCATTACATTTTTTTAACAGTAATTTTTTTGATTACTGGCTGATTTTCTTTAGCTACAGTACCATTATCATCTGTAGAAGGGACATTATTAGCAATTTGATCAACAACATCCATTCCTTCATATACATGACCAAAAGCAGCGTATTGACCATCTAAGTGAGTTGCATCTTGAACACAAATAAAGAATTGACTACTAGCACTATCATTATCTTGACTTCTTGCCATTGAAATAGCACCACGTGTATGACTGATTTGGTTTTTTACACCATTTTCACTAAATTCACCTTTAATTGTCTTTTTTGATCCTCCAGTACCATCACCATTTGGATCACCACCTTGAATAACAAAATCTTTGATTATACGATGGAAAGTTAAACCATTATAAAAACCAGATTTAGCAAGCTTAACAAAGTTAGTGACGGTAATCGGTGTATTATCTGCATCTATTTCAGCTTTAATTGTTCCATAATTTTCAACTTCTATTGTGACTTGATAATTTCCTTTTAAGTATGTTGTTTTTGCTTTTTTTGTTGTATCTTTAGTATTAGAACAGCCAACTAAAAAAATAAAGCATAAACAAATAATTAAGATTGATTTTATTTTTTTCATATGTGCCTCCTGAGATTTATTATACCAAATCATTTTTATAGAAACAAATAGAGCTTATCTGTCTTTTGAAAAATTATTAAATTGGTGCTATTTATCATTACAGTCTTATGATAAAATAGGCAAGAGAGGTTTATATTATGAGACAAAAACGAATTGTATTAATTAATGATGTAACAGGATATAGTCGTTGTTCAGTAGCTTGTCAGTTACCGATTATTTCATCAATGGGAATTGAAACAGTGTTTGTTCCTACGGCTATTTTATCTATCAATACTTATCATCCGGATTTCTTTTTTGATGATTATACTGATAAAATGACAGCATATATTCAAACATACAAAACAATGAATGTTGAATTTGATGGGATTTGTAGTGGTTTTTTAGGGTCTGTTAAACAAATAGATATTGTTAAGGATTTCTTTAAATCTTTCAAAACAGATCAAAACTTTATTTTAGTTGACCCAGTTATGGGAGATCATGGTCATTTGTATCCTACTTATACTAAACAGATGCAAGAGAAAATGAGGGATTTAATGCCTTATGCTACAATTGTGACACCTAATTTAACTGAATTATGTGCTTTAATTGATGAAGAGTATCATGAAACTTATGATGACCAAGAATTATTTAGAATGTGTCAAAAATTAAGTAAGATGGGACCACAACTTATTGTTGTTACAGGAATTTCTCATGGACAAAAGATATTAAATTTTGTATATGATCATGGACAATACTATCGCGTTGAAGTTGATCGTATTGGTGAAGATCGCAGTGGGACAGGTGATGTTTATAGTGCAATTATTGCAGGACGTTATTTACAAGGATGTTCTTTTTTACAGTGTATAAAACAAGCTGCTGCGTTTGCGTCTAAATGTATTGCGTATTCTAAAAGTATTGAAGCACATCCACATTTGGGGTTATGCTTTGAACCATTTTTAAAGGAATTGGGGGATTAAAATGATATTATATACTTTGTATGGTAATTCTTATATTGATTTAAAACATGTATCTGATTTAAAAGGGATAACATGTTATGTCAATTCAACAAATCGTTGTCAATGTTCTTGCACTTTTTGTTTAAGACAAACTAAAGAAATGATGGAAGGCAATTCTTTATGGTTAAAAGAAGAACCTACTGTAGAAGAAATTTGTCATGAATTTGATTTGTATCAATTAGATGATTTTAAAGAAGTTGTTTTTTGTGGATTTGGTGAACCTTTATTAAGACATGAAGATTTAATGGAAGTAGCAAAGTACTTAAAACAAAGGAAACCAGATATAAAAATAAGAATTAATACCAATGGGTTATCATCTTTATCATGGAAAAGAGATATTACTCCTGAATTTAAGGGACTTATTGATACTGTATCTGTTTCTTTAAATGCAAGTAATAAGGAAGAATATTATCGTTTAACAAGAAGTCGTTTTGGTATTGACTCTTTTGATGAAATGTTAAAATTTGCGAGTAAAGCAAAACAATATGTTCCTCATGTTGTTTTAACTGTTGTTGATATTATTGGTGAAGAAGAAATTAATAAATGTCAAAAGATTGCTGATGAAATTGGAGTAACTCTAAGAGTACGTCCGTTTGAAAAATAGAAAAGGAGATTAAATTATGATGCAATTAAGCCGTGAAGAACGTTTACTTCACATACCTCATGTTACCAATGTTCGTGATTTAGGTGGTTATGAAACACAAGATGGTTATTATACAAAAGCTCATAAATTTATACGTAGTGCATGTCCTAGCAAAATAGATGAGGCAGGAAAAAAACAATTATATGATTATGGTATTCGTACTGTTGTTGATTTGAGAAGCCCTTTTGAGGTAGAACAACTGCCACATCCTTTAAAAGAATATCAAGACATCGAATATTATCACATTGATTTATTACAATCACAAAACTTTTCTTTGATTGCTGATAATATTAAAGAATACCAAGATTTAAGTGGTTTCTATATTTTTATGATTGAAGCAAATAAAAATCAAATGAAGAAAATATTTGAAATCTTTTACGAGCATCCTTATGACGCTATTATGTTTAATTGTTCAGCGGGAAAAGATCGAACAGGTGTTGTTTCTGCTTTATTATTAGATTTAGCAGGGTGCCATGAATATGATATTGTCAAAGATTATTCGGAATCATTTGAAAATAATAAACCTATTCTTGATCAATTAAAGGGAATGATTAAGGAAGAAGATGAAAAGTTCTTAGGTTCTGATCCTCGAATCATGATGAAATTTTTAGCATATTTAAGAGAAACATATGGAAGTGCAAAGGAATATTTGCTTCAATGTGGGTTAGATGAAGAACAAATTCAAGAAATTAAAGAAAATTTAACAATTTAAAAGAAAAACACCTTTTATTTGTATATATATAAATAGGAGGTGTTTTTTATGAAAAATATTATGGCGTTGACATTTCGCCAAAAACAGGAAGTTCTAGAACAAATCTTTAGAGAGTATCGACGAGATAAGTTTAATTTAAAACGTTTAGAAAATAAAAATTTCTATCCGGAATTAAATTATGGCATTGTTAGGGAAGGTAAACAAGGCTATCAATCAGGGAAAAGTAAAATTGAGCATTATGTTGAAAAGAAAGAGGAGTTAGAAAATAAAATTGATATGTTTGAAGAAATTGTTGCTTTGTTAAGTGAAGAAAATCAAAAGATAATTATTCATGAATTTATGAATCAGGCACCAAATAATTGGTGGATGGATTATTATTCTAGAAGTACTTATTATCGTATGAAAAGTAGAGCGATGGAAGAATTATTATTTTATCTGAATTTATGATGATGAGATAGATTTAATTTGTTGAAAAATAGCAAAAAAACCTTATAATAAAGGAGTATTAAATTTTATGTAAGGGAGACTATTTAATGCTAGAAAAACTTTTTAAACTTAATGAAAAGGGAACAAATGTTAAAACAGAAGTCATTGGTGGTGTGACAACATTTTTAGCTATGGCTTATATTTTAGCAGTTAATCCCAACATGCTTCAACAAACTGGATTATCTTATGGTGGTGTCTTTTTAGCGACAGCTTTATCATCTGGTATTGCAACATTAATTATGGGATTGCTTGCTAATTATCCGGTGGCTTTGGCACCAGGTATGGGTGTTAATGCATTATTTACTTATACTCTTGTTATGACAATGGGATATAGTCCTGCTGCTGCTTTAGCTGCTGTCTTTACTTCAGGAGTTATCTTTTTACTTATTTCAGTAACTGGTGTAAGAAAAGCGATTATTAATGCTATTCCACAACAATTAAAATTAGCAATTGGGGCAGGAATTGGTTTCTTTATTGCTTTTATTGGTTTTAAAAATTCTGGAATTATTGTAAGTGATCAATCTACATATGTAGCATTAGGAAACTTATCTAGTCCTGCTGTTTTACTTGCAGTATTTGGAATTATTATTACTATTATCTTTATGGCAAAAAAAGTACCTGCTGCTGTATTCTATGGTTTAGTTGTTACAGCTGTTGTAGGTATTGTTTTAGGATTGTGTGGAGTTTCAGGAATGCCTAAGATGCCTTCAGCTATTATTTCTACAAAAATTGATACAAGTGGATTTGGATTATTTATGAGTGGATTTCAAGAATTATTCTCACATCCAAGTTGTATTGTAGGTATTTTCTCATTATTATTTGTTGATTTCTTTGATACAGCTGGAACTTTAATTTCAGTTGCAAACAAAACAAATTTAGTTGATGAAAATGGAGAATTAGACAATATCGAACAAGCCCTTGTTGCTGATTCAGTAGGTACTGTTGTAGGAGCTTGTTTAGGAACTTCTACAGTAACTTCATTTGTTGAATCTACAGCAGGTGTTGAAGCTGGAGGAAGAACTGGTTTAACTGCTTGTGTTACTGCTGTTTTATTCTTCTTATCAATTTTATTTGCACCGGTATTAAGTGTTGTTACAAACGCTGTAACAGCTCCTGCTTTAGTAGCTGTTGGTATTTCTATGGCAAGTCAATTAGGTGGAATTGATTGGGATGATGTTGTATTTGCAGCAAGTGGATTTATTACTGTTATTACAATGTTGTTAACTTATTCTATTAGTGATGGTATTGCTTTAGGATTTATTGTTTATGGTTTAACAATGATTTTTACTGGACGTGCAAAAGAAGTTAAAGGAATTGTTTGGGGATTATTAATCCTGTTTATAGCTTATTTTGTAAGTTTATATTTATAAAAAAAGGGCAGAGCCCTTTTTTTATTAAGATAAACTGGAGGCATAATATGGTCTCCTTATTTATTGATAACACTTGTTGGATTACCTTGATAGTAATTGATAAAATTTTGAATTGCTAAATCAATTGTTCTATATCTTGCTTCATCAGCTAACCAGGCTACATGTCCTGTTACTATAGAACGTGGATGTTGGATAAGGGGAGTCGGTTTTTGAGGATTTTCATCGGTTAATACATCAAGACCAACGCTATATATTTTGTTGCTATTTAATGCTTCAACTAATGCATCTTCATCAATAAGTTTTCCTCTTGCAGTATTAATAATAATGACACCGTCTTTCATTTTATTAATGGTATCTCTATTGATTATTTTTTCGGTCTGTGAAGTAAGAGGACAGTGTAATGAGATAATATCAGATTGTGATAAAAGTTCATCTAGAGATACTTGTTCAATAAAGTTGTATTGAGGATCCTCTTTTTTAAATAAGTCATAACCGATAACATGACAACCAAAGCCATGAGCTATTTTAGCAAAGTGGTAACCAATTGCCCCTAAACCAATAACACCTACTGTTTTATCAGTTATTTCTATATGTCGATTTGTAGCCAGACAAAAGGGATTATCTTTGTTTTTAAAATAATCTATTTTTGTATAGTGACATTGGTCGCTTACATGATGACAAATTTCTAATAATAGAGCCATTGCATATTGTGCAATGGTAGAGGCACCATAGATGGTGTTTGTGATGGTTACACCATAACGTTTGGTCATCTCTTTATCAAATTCTTCAAACCCATGTGAGGTTGTAGCGATATATTTTAAGCGAGGATGATTAATAAATAATTTTTCTATTAAAACATCACTGGTAATCCACATTCCAATTAATGCGTCGTAATCATCTAATAATTGATCATACTCATCAAAACTCATGATTGAATCTTTTTTAATAACAGTATATTCAATATCTTGGTATTTTTTTAATTGATCATATCTTTCTATAAGTTGTTGTGTCGAAATGCTAGGGGTAATACTTTCTCCCTGTAATATAAGTACTTTCATATATTTCCTCCTAATAATTTTTTATTAATGTAATAATATTATTACGATAATAAAAAAATGTCAAAGTATTTATCTTATTATTTTGAATATGATGTAATATAAAAAATAA
The DNA here is from genome assembly GCF_003480255.1 of Erysipelatoclostridium sp. AM42-17. Lineage (GTDB taxonomy): Bacteria > Bacillota_I > Bacilli_A > Erysipelotrichales > Coprobacillaceae > Faecalibacillus. The sequence goes on from NZ_QUIN01000035.1 coordinate 7,893, forward strand.
ATATGTTGTAAATGAAAGCGCTTTAGTGTAATATGAATACATGGAGAAATTTTTATGAAGTGTGTAAGTTGGAATGTTAATGGTATAAGAGCATGTATAAATAAAGGTTTTTTTGATGTTGTTAAACAAATGGATGCAGATTTCTTTTGTGTACAAGAAACAAAAATGCAAGAAGGGCAAGCGGATATTAATATAGAAGGTTATTATCATTATTTAAATAGTGCTGAAAAAAAGGGTTACAGTGGGACATTGATTTATACTAAACAAAAACCTATTTCAGTCTTTTATGGAATGAATAATGAAGATTTTGATCAAGAGGGAAGATTGATCACATTAGAATATCCAAATTATTATTTTATAACTTGCTACACGCCAAATAGTCAAAATGAATTAAAACGTTTGGATTATAGAATGGAATGGGAAGAATATTTTTTGAAATATTTAGATTCTTTAGATAAACCTGTTATATTATGCGGAGATTTAAATGTAGCTCATCAAGAGATTGATTTAAAAAATCCAAAAACAAATAGGACTAATCCAGGGTTTACTGATCAAGAAAGAAGTTGTATGAGTAAGCTATTGAATCATGGTTATATAGATACATTTCGTTATCTGTATCCAAGTGTAGAAGAGGTTTACTCATGGTGGTCTTATCGTTTTCAAGCGAGAAAGAAAAATGCAGGATGGAGGATTGATTATTTTATTGTTTCCCAATCATTAAAAGACTGCATTATTGATGCTTCAATTGAAACGGAAATAATGGGTAGTGATCATTGCCCAGTTACTTTAACTATCAATTTATAAAACAAGTGGAGGTTTAATCATGCAATCATCGTTTTCACCGGTTTCGTTGTGTGCAGCGGTTATTTTAGTTGCTATTGTTATTGTTGTAGCGACATGTTATTTACGTGAAAAAATGAGAGAAAAGTAAGAGGATGCTAAGCATCTTTTTATTTTTTTTATGAATGTGTTACAATGCATTTAAATGGAGAATAGTATGAAAGAGTTTAAATATGAAAAAGTATATCAGTCAATTGTAAGTGATATTAATGATGGTTATTTACATTATCAAGAGAAACTGCCATCCGTTAGAAAGATGGCGGAGAAAAGGGGAGTAAGCAGAACAACGGTAGAAAATGCTTATGTACAGTTATTGAATGAAGGGTATATTTATTCGAAAGAAAAGGTTGGTTATTTTGTTAGAATTCAAGATCCAGTTTCAAATCAGTTAACCCTTAATCGAAAATCGATGTTAAAGGAAGTTAAATATGATTATGATTTTTCTGGTCAAAAAGTAGATGATGAAAGTTTTAATATTGAAGTATGGAAAAGATATATAAAAAAAGCACTTAAGTATTCGGATGAATTAACATGTTATGGAAATCATAGCGGAGAAGAAATATTAAAAATACAATTACAAAATTATTGTCAAAATAATCGAGGCGTTAAAAGACCGATTGATTCATACGTTATTGGTGCAGGTTTTCAGGTACTGTTATATTATGTTTGTGCGCTATTTGATGATGATATTACTGTTGGTGTAGATGAGAGTGGTTTTGTACAAGGTGAAGCTGTTTTTCATGATTGTCATATGCATATAGTTAAATTAAAAAGTGATCATGAGGGAATTATTATTGATGAACTCAAACGCAATCATGTTAATTTAATTTATGTAAATAGTTCTTCAGGAGGAGATCATGGTCATCCTATCAAGCAACAAAGAAGAAATGAATTAATCAAATATGCACATGATTATAATGCATATATTATTGAAGATGATCATAATGGTGAATTAATGTTTAATAGTAAACCAATTGATGCTATGGCTAAATTTGATAACCAACGTATTTTTTATATAGGTTCATTTTCTAAATTATTATTACCATCAATAAGAATGAGTTATCTAGCTTTACCAATTCCATTTTTAGAACAATTTAAAATAAAAATGAAATATTATCATCCGACTGCATCAAAATTGGAACAATTAGCCTTAGCTTTATATATTGAAGATGGACAATTATCAAGACATCTAAAGCGCCTTAGAAAACACTATTATGTTAAAAGTAATAAAATGCTAGAGCTTTTGAAAGATTCTTTTCCTCAGCATCACTTTGAGTTATATGAAACATCATTGATGATTACAATGTCAGTAGATCAAGATAAGATTGATAGCTACATTGACTTAGCTAAGGAAAATCATATTTTAGTTGCCAAAAACTCCTATCATCAAATTGCTTTATCTATTTCGGGAATGATATTAGAAGATATTGAAAAAGCAATCTTATTGTTAAAAAGAATTTGGAAATAAAAAAGTCACATTGAAATGTGACTATTTTTGTAAATGTTTACAACTATAATATGCTGGAATACCATTTTTATATTGAATATGAACTTCACCTTGAATTAATGGATATAAGTAATCATATAATTCTTGATTAATATCATTTCCGGCTTCATTAATCCAATTTCTAGGAATTTTTTGTTCTAGGTTTGCAATATCTCTTACATCACTTGAAATATAATCAATATGATATGGATCATTACATAATCGTTTGAATCCCATAACTTGTCCTGATTTACCTTCAAGAGCAGTTTCAATTGCTTTTTGACCTACAACAAATGATTCATTTAAATCTGTTTTACTTCCAATGTGCATAGCACATCTTTGTAAAACATTTAACTCGATACTTCTTACTTTACATCCAAACTCTTTAAATACTAAAGATTCTAACATTTTTCCTGTTCCAGAATGTAATACATGACCAAAAGCATCTTTTTTAGCGTATTTACTATCATCATCTAAGAAGTGTCCATCTTTATCTTTGATTCCTTCACTCACTGCGATAACAACACATCTTTTTTTCTTAAATACTTCATGAATATCTTGTAAAAATTTATCTTTATCAAAAACAACTTCTGGTAGATAAATTAGATCGGGTGCTTCGTTATATTCATTTCTAGCAAGAGCAGCAGCAGCAGTAAGCCAACCTGCATTACGTCCCATGATTTCAATGATCGTAACAGATTGTAATTGATAGATTAAACTATCATGTACGACTTCTAATATTGATGTTGCTACATATTTTGCGGCTGAACCAAAACCAGGAGTATGATCTGTACCCATTAAGTCATTATCGATTGTTTTAGGAATACCTATAAAATGAATAGGGCTTTGAATATGACGAGCATATTCATCTAATTTCATGACAGTGTCCATAGAATCATTTCCACCTATGTAGAAAAAATCAGTAATTTCTAAATCAGTTAAAATTTTAAATAAGTCTTCATAAACTTGAATATTGTCTTGATGCGTTGGTAATTTAAAACGACAAGATCCTAAATACATTGCAGGTGTTTGTTTTAAAGCGTTAATTTTTTCACCATTATCAAATTCTTCTAATAGGTCCATATATTGACCATCTAATAAACCTTTCATTCCATTAATCATGCCATATACATGGTTAAATTCTTTACTTGATTTGGCACGATGAATAATTCCGGCAAGACTTGCATTAATTGCGATTGTGGGTCCTCCAGATTGTCCAATAATACAATTTCTTTTCATTTTGCTTTTTCTCCTTAACCAGACATATTCTATCACTTTATGCTATGAAAAAAAAGATTTCAAGAATTTTTTATTTTCTTAAAATCTCTTTATGAGATATTTTTTACTTAGAATTGAAATGAGCAAAACTAACAAAATGATAAAGATGAATATATAGAGAGTCTTAAAGTGATGATTAGTACACTGTACCACCAGAGTAGGAACTTTTTTTTTTTGAATGATTTCAACTAAATCAATTGTTAGCTCATTATCGTGAATTTCTCCGATGGAAGCTGTTTTTATTGGTTTTGGGAATATAAGGTGGAGAGTGAAGGATGTGTTTAAGGTTTTTAAAACATTTATTTGGTCTTTATAGTCTTTAATTTCTGATAAATCAATTTGCTTAAGAACTTCTTTTGGTAAATTAAATCGATATGTTGTTACATCTTTTTCTTTTTTTATATCAAAATAATGATAGATTGTTTTGGCTTGATCTAATGGGGCTGTCATTTTTATCGTTTGTTGATTATTTTTTTTAATAATTTTATAAGTCCAAAGATTTAACTGAGGGCTTGTTTCTTTTATTTGTTTTATGAGTTGAGATGGTGATGTTTTTAATTCCTGATAAATGTTTTTATTTAAATAAAATGTTGTTATAAGGCTTGGTTGTTTATTATCATGTAAATCATAATTAATTTGTAAGTCCATACATCCAGTTAGGATAAATGCTAATAAGCAAATTGAAATTACTTTGATATACTTCATCTTGACCTCCTTATGTTTTATTACAACTAGAAAAGAACAGTTTCCTTTGATATAATTATGACCATAGAATAGAATTTTATGACAAGAAGTCATGTTAAGTTCATATTTTTATTGTATTTTTAAGTAGGTGAATATTATGAAAATAGAAATTGTATATACAACAAAATCTAAACATATGAAAACAGTAGCTGATGAAATGGCACGTTGGGTTAAAACATATGCTAAACCTATTAGTGATTTTAGATATGATCATCAAGTCGATTTATTAGTAATTGGTTTTGATGATTCAATTTTAAAAGATAAAGAGTTAATTCATTTTGTTAATTCATTGAGTCGAACGCAAATAAAAAATGTGTCTTTAGTTAATGCTTTTAATTTCAATACAAAAAAGATGCAAAAAATGATTTCTTTATGTCAAAGAAATGATTTACCACTACTTAGAGAACAGTATACTTTTAAAGCAAAGAGGCAAAAAGGTTTATTAGATCAAGATATAATAGATGGAGCAAGATTATATATAGAAGATATGGTTAATATTGTAAGAAATTACTATTAACCACTTTTTTTATTTTGGCATAATAAAAAATTATTACCATTAATAAAAATATATTGACAATAAATTATCACGATGATATAGTTTTGTTAAGATTTTTGGTGAATCCAAAAAATCAAATAAAAAGGGGGAAACAAGAATGAAAAAGTTAGAGATCATTATCAGACCAGAAAAACTAGAAGTGTTAAAAGAAATTCTAACAGATTGTGGTATTACTGGGATGATGGTTTCCAATATTATGGGGTTTGGTAATCAAATGGGTTACACTCAGCAATATCGTGGAACTAAATATTCAGTTAATTTAGTATCTAAATTACGAGTTGAAACAGTGGTAAAGGAAGAAACTGTTGAAACAATTATTAAAGAGGTAAGTGAAAAATTATCATCAGGTAACGTCGGTGATGGTAAAGTATTTGTTTATCCAGTTGATGAAGCTATGAGAATTCGTACAGGAGAACGTGGCGAAGGAGCTTTATAGAATGTTGTTTAACATAAAAAAGGGGGTAAAATTATGCAAACAACACAGTTATTAAATATTATCTGGGTCTTTCTTGGCGCAGTTTTAGTTATGTTGATGCAAGCAGGATTTGCTATATTGGAATGTGGTTTTACACGTCAAAAAAACGCAAACAATGTATTAATGAAAAATGTAATGGATTTTGCGATAGGATCATTAGTATTTTTGGTAGTAGGTTTTGGATTAATGTTTGGTAAAGATATTGGGGGATTAATTGGTGGATCTGGTTTTGTTGATCCTACTTCATTGGGATTACATGCAAAAGATTTATCACCAGAAGTATTCATTTTCTTTCAAACTGTATTTTGTGCTACAGCAGCGACGATTGTTTCGGGTGCTATGGCTGAAAGAACAAAATTTTCTTCTTATCTTATTTATACACTTGTGATTTCATTAGTCATTTATCCAGTATCAGGACATTGGATTTGGGGCGATGGTTTTCTAGCAAAAATGGGATTTATTGATTATGCGGGATCAGCAGCAGTTCATTCTGTCGGTGGATTTGCAACGTTAATGGGTGCAATTGTATTAGGACCTAGAATTGGTAAATATAATAGTGATGGTACTGTTAATGCGATACCTGGTCATAATATTCCACTTGGTACATTGGGCGTATTTATTTTATGGTTCTGTTGGTTTGGATTTAACCCAGGTTCTTCATTAGAAGCTGCAACATATGTCGGACACGTTGCTATGACGACTAATTTAGCTGCTTGTGCCGCTGCAGTAACAACCCTATTCTTAACTTGGAAGCGTTATGGAAAACCAGATATTTCTATGACATTGAATGGAATTTTAGCAGGATTGGTTGCGATTACAGCAGGGTGTCATATTATTAGCTTCTATGGAGCAATTGTAGTTGGAATTGTTTCTGGTTTCTTAGTTATATTTGGTATTGAAATCATTATCAAAAATTCCATATTGATGATCCAGTTGGTGCAGTTGGAGTGCATTGTTTAAACGGTGTATGGGGAACAATTGCAGTTGGTTTATTTGCTTGCAAAACACCGGCAGTAGATGGATCTGTTTTAGGATTATTCTATGGTGGTGGATTTCATCAATTAGGAATTCAATTGTTTGGTATTATCTGTGTAGCATTATGGGTATGTACAACAAGTTTCATTATGTTTAAGACTATTCAACATACTGTTGGCTTAAGAGTTAAACCAAGAGAAGAAGTTGCTGGATTGGATCTTGGAGAACATGGTTCAGAAGCATATCCAGATTTTCTAAAAAAGTAAATAGCTAAAAACTCTAAAGGAAATAGCCTTTAGAGTTTTTTTATGAGTAAAACAAAAAAGGAACTCATAAGAGTTCCTAAATTATCAAATGGTGGTTCCGGGCGGAATCGAACCACCGACACGAGGATTTTCAGTCCTCTGCTCTACCGACTGAGCTACGGAACCATTTGGCGGTCTGGACGGGACTCGAACCCGCGACCTCCGCCGTGACAGGGCGGCATTCTAACCAGCTGAACTACCAGACCTTTTGGTTGCGGGAGAAGGATTTGAACCAACGACCTTCGGGTTATGAGCCCGACGAGCTACCAGACTGCTCCATCCCGCGATATGAATTTTTTAAATGGCGGAGATTGAGGGATTCGAACCCCCGCAGGACGTTAATCCTCTGCTGGTTTTCAA
>NZ_QUIN01000036.1 GCF_003480255.1 Erysipelatoclostridium sp. AM42-17
AACCACAAGATTTTGAAAAGCAGTTTCAAATATCATGGCTTGAAATAAAACCGTAAATATGATGACTTCTAAAATAGAAGTCTTTTTTTGTTTTATAGAACTGAACTTTTTTAATTTGACATAAAGCTATTTGCTTTTTTGATAACATTCTATAAATTATTATATCTTCTGTATGTTTTATAACATTATCAATAAGAAAATGAAAAATCAAAATAAGAGTCATAAAACTAATAATCATTCCTGTAAATCCCCAATATCTAAATATAGGGAAAAATAAGATATAAAGCAAAATAGCTAGAAAAATAAATAATATAGTTAATATATAATTTATTCTTTTTTGTATTAATAAATACATGATGTATTAATCATCCTCATCACTACTATGTGTTTTTCTAAATTCAGATGTTCTAAAGTCAATAACTTTATTCATTTCATAGTAGAGTGGATGAGATTTTTTTGAATTTAAATCTGTTGATATAATTTCAGCAATAAGTTCAAAGAACGCTAAGTTATATAAACAAGTAAATGGTTCATCACAAGAATCTTGAATATATAGTACTTGAGAGTGATTTATATCTTTATTTGGCGTTATCATAAAAGTATTTTTGACAACTTTTAATAACCCATTAAAGACTTGTTTTGCATGGTCTGCTGTTTGATCTCCACTATCAATAACAAAAGCTGTATATTGAGGAGATAATTGTAATGCAGGTCCATGTAAGAATTCATCTTGTTCATAACCAACAGCAAGCACTTTAACTGTTTCTCCAATTTTTAAAGCCCCTTCTAAAGCAGTCCCATAATTAGAACCAGCACCTAATACATATACACGATCCATTTGCATTAAAGCTTGATAGTTCTCCGTTATAAACTTTTCACTATCTTGACATACAATTTTATGGTTATTCATAGCTTTAATAATTTGATTTTTAGTATATTCAATACTATCTTCTAATTGAAGTGCTTGAGCAGCATATACAGCAAATAACATAAGATAGTTAATTAAAGTAACAACTCCTAATGTAACATATCCCATTGTTTCTATACCACAACCCCAATCTAACATAGTATCAGCATAAGCTTTACAATCACTTTCAACATTACCAGTTAATACATATTTTTCATGGTTTATTTGATCTAATTTTTGTAATGCTGAAATACAATTTGTACTTGCTCCAGTTTGACTAACAATTACTACAAATTCATCATCAGTAACATAACGATAATCATATTCAGAAAAAGTAAAGGGATTGATGACTTTGACATCATTTCTTAACTTTTCACAAAGAAATCCTCTTGCACATTGGATAGCAGTATAACTAGATCCAGAAGCAACAAATGTTATTTTTTTATAATTCTTTTTTATATATAAATCAACAATAGGTTTAACAAGCATTTCAGCATTTTTAACATTTTCTAAAACTTTTGCAGGTGTTGCATATATATAATCTTTCATAGTTACTAAATTCATAATATCATCCTCCTATATTGTAACTGTATGTTTTGATACTCCAATTGGACTATCAGGATTATAACCTCTTGCAATAGATAATAAACAAGCAAACATTTGTGAAATAATAGCACAAACAAAGACAGCAGAAAGTCCATCATATTGATGAGGAATTTTAATAGAAAGGTCTCCTAATTCACTTATATTATCTTTATTTGAAATAATTAATGAGAAGATGTTTTTCTCTTCTTTTAATCTTTGATGAAGTTGAATAATGCTTTTATCTGTTTGTTTATCAGCAATAAAAAATATTGTTGGTACAAAAGATAAAGAGGTTGCAATAGGACCATGTTGATAATCACTTGCAGAATAACAACGAGCATCTAAATAACTTGTTTCTTGAATTTTTAATTCACTTTCTTGAACTAAACCATATAATAAACCTCTACCAAATATTAATAAATGTTCACTATTTCTAAAAAAAGGAATAACATTTTGAACTTGATTTTCTAATTGAAAAGAATCTTTTATAATATCAGGGAGTTGTTCTAGTAAGTTAAAAAGTTCCTGATTTTCAGATATTTGATAAGCTAAAGCAATCAAAATAGTTAATTGAGTTATATAAGATTTAGCAGCAGTAATACTGGTTTCAATACCACAATGGTTATTTAATTGATAATGTCCAATTGTCGACATTAAACATTCTGGTTCATTTGTAATAGAAACACATATACCACCATCATCTACACATTTTTTCATCACCTGATATACATCTTGAGCACCACCAGATTGACTAATACCTACAACAAGAGCATTTTGATAATTAACATGACCTTGATAACAAGTCGTTATAGAAGGAGCAGCTATATTAACAAACATATCAGTATAAATTTCAAAAACATATTTTGCGACTTGTGCAGCATGTTCACTACTGCCTCTAGCTGCGAAAATAATATTTTTAATGTTTCTTTGCTTTATGTTGAAAGCAATTTCTTTTAAAATAGGTAAATTGTATTTTAAACATTCACGAACACATTCATCTTGTTGATGAATTTCTTTCCATAATTTAGATTCATTAAGATTCATATTTTTCCTCCTTTCTTAATTCTTTACAAATCTCTTGATAACTTTTGTCTTTTCCAAATAATGCACTTGTTCCTAATATGAATCCACTGACTCCTATTGCTGAAAGCTCTTTGATTTTCTCTGGTGAACAAGCTCCATCAATCATAACTTTATAACCACCATAATTTTTAGCTTCATCAACAAATTTCTTAAATTTAGGTGTTACAAAATCAAGATACTTTTGTCCAGCAAAACCTGGATTCACACTCATCAACATTACATAATCACAAAGATGTAATAATTCCTTTACTGATTCAAATGAAGTTCCTGGATTAATAGCAATTCCTGCTTTAGATCCTGCATCAATAATTTTTTGTAATGTACGACAAGCGTGTACATCAGTTTCAGGATGTATGTAGATAATCTTTGCTCCAATATTCGCAAATTTTTCTACATAGTCTCCAGGATTAACAACCATAAGATGAACATCACATGGTTTGGTAGCAGTTTTACAAATATATTCTACATCTTGAAGCCCCATACCATAGTTAGGAACAAAAACACCATCCATTACATCAAGATGAAAGATATCAAAACCAGCCTCATCTAAATCTTTAACTTCCTTTCCCAAATTTTCAAAATTCGCACACATCATACTTGGACATAATATTTTCTTCATTTCATTTCCTCCAATATTTTTATAATTTCTATTAAATTATTAATATGATAATCAGCCATTTCCTGATTATATCCAAAACGTTTATCAATTTTTGCTATACAAGTAAGTCCTGCTTTTTTTGCTGCAGTAATACCATACTCACTATCTTCAATAGCCATGCATTCATGAGGTTTAAGTTTTAATTTTTCTACACAAGTGACATATATTTCAGGATGTGGTTTCGATTCTTTAAACATATCACCACTCATAATAATTTCAAAGTATTCTCTAATTTGACATACATTAAGAACATTTAGAATTTCATCTTGTTTTGAACTAGAAGCAATAGCAATACGATAACCATGATCTTTAAGCCATTGAAGCAAATCTTTAACATATGGAAATATAATTTCCATATAGGGAATATTATGTTTCGAATAATATTGAGAATGATAAAGATCAAAATCTTTTCTAGAAATAATTCCTTGAATTAATGGATTTATAATTTCATTAAAGTGAGTCGAAGAACCACCAGCTAATGCTAATAAATCGTTAGAAGTTGCTTGAATTCCAAAATGTCTAAGAATGTGTAAAAGAACTTTTTGATAATAAGGCTCACTATCAATGATGACACCATCCATATCGAAAATAATAGCTTTTATCATTAATCTGGCATAACCTTTTTGATAGTTTCAGTTTTGGAATCAACATATTTTTCGAAATTAGCAAGCATAGGATGTTTATTCCATTTATTTAAGTCGGTTGTAACTTGATATGCAATGATTTGAAAAAATGGTAATAAGTATAAAGGAGATAATAGTGGTTCTTTTATCTCAAATGGTAAACGTAATGCATGTTGATCATCAACAATAGGATTGTTTGTTATAGCGAATACATAATCAGAAACACTATGGGCTGCTTGATAAATTTGTATTAATCTATCACTACCCAAAGAAAAATCATCTATAAAGAAAAGTGTATAATAAGGTGTTAATTGTAAATGAGGGCCATGAATAAATTCTTCTGCCTCATAAGCAAAACTTGGTATTTGAATTGTTTCACCTATTTTTAAAGCAGCTTCAGTTGCTATACCATAACCTTGTATAAAACCACAACAATAACACACATTCATTGATGTGAGGGCTGCTTTATTTTTATGATAAAATTCCCAAGTATGATTTTGAATTGTTTGATGTCGTGAAGGTATATCAGTTAATTCTTCGAATACTTCATTATACTTTTCTTTTGAAATATATCCTTTCTTTATAGCAGCTTGTAAAGCAAATAAAATAAGAAATAATGCTAAAGTTGTTACACCTTTGGTTACATAACCCACTGTTTCAATACCTACACCATAATCAATAATCATGTCAGCAAATTCTTTAAAATCAGATTCAATATTTCCTGTTAATCCAATAGCAGGAAACCCTAATTCTTTTAATTTCTTTAATGCTTCAATAGAGTTTGTAGAACAGCCACTTTGCGAAACAACAAAAGCAAAATCATTGTCTTTTAAATTACTTTCCGAATAAATAAATGTATTCGGAGATATAATTTTAACATCACAATTTAAATACTTTGTTAAAAATGGCTTAGCACATTGTGAACCATTAGCACTCGATCCAGACGCAATAATCCAAATTGTTTGGTAATCTTTTTGTAAATAAAAATTGATGATTTGTTCTGTCAAAACATGTAAATTTTCTATGTTGTAATGAATTTGTTTAGGGGTATCTTCAATAAACGACAACATAGAAGGACTTTTTTTGTTCATATCTTTCCTCCTTATTTTTTTGTACATATGTTATATGACAATTTATTATATATTTCAATAATTTGTCATAACAAATTGACAAATATATCATATCAGATATTCAAAGAAAAGAAAAGAGGTAAAAACCAAAAATATATTCTTAATGAATATACTAAAAAAATAGGTGATTTTTTATCGAAAATAACAAATAATACAATTTTAATGATAACATATGAAGTAAATAGGAATTCTTATAACAAAATTTGTAATAACATATTGACAAATTATGTAACAAAGATATAAAATAAGATATGTAAAGTGTGCACTTACAGATACAGAAAAAAGGAGAAAAATTTATGGCAGAACCAAATATTGTTCTTGCGAGAATTGATAATCGACTTGTACATGGACAAGTTGGTAATGCATGGGCTGGAGCAAGTGAAGCAAATTTGATTGTTGTTGCTGATGATGAATGTTCACATGATGAAGTTCAAAAATCTGTAATGAAAATGACAGCTGATTCTGTTGGAATTGGAATTCGTTTTTTTTCATTACAAAAAACAATAGATATTATTCATAAAGCGAGTCCAAAACAACATATTTTTATTGTTTGCAAAACACCAGATGATATGTTGAAGTTGATTCAAGGTGGAGTACCAATTAAGAAGGTTAATGTTGGTAATATGCATGTGAAACCTGGAAAGAGGGTATTACATGAAGCCCATGTGTATGTTGATGATAAAGATATGCAAGATTTTGAAGCTATGAAATCAAATGGTGTAGACGTATATATTCAAATTGCACCAGGAGATAAGAAATATACAATTTAATAAAAATATATAAGGGAGGTTTATTTATGGAGATTACATTGATCCAAGGTATATTACTTTTTTTAGTAGGATTTATTTGTGCTCTTGATGCAGGATTAGAAAACTTTTATTGGTTTAGACCTTTGGTTGTAGCGTTTTTTGCAGGTATAGTTGTGGGAGATGTTCAATTAGGTATTGCATGTGGTGCAGTTGCTGAATTGTCTTATTTGGGATTATTGACAGTTGGTGGAACAGTTCCACCAGATCCATTAATGGCAGGGATGATGACATTTGTTATTGCATATACAACTGGGCAAGATGCGAAAACAGCACTTGGCTTATCATTACCTTTTGCTTTATTAGCACAATGGGTTGGAATTTTCTTCAATACACTTTATGTAGGTATTGCACATAAATGTGATACTTATGCAGTCAATGGAGATACAAATAGATTTAGAAAGTTAGTTGTTTCAGGATGGTTATTGAAAGCGTTAGTTACTGGATTTTTAGTATTCTTATGTTCTTATGCATTACAAACACCTATTCAATCATTTGTAAACACATTCCCAACTTGGTTAGTTCATGGGTTTGAAATAGCTGGAGGAATTTTACCAGCTGTTGGATTGGGATTATTATTAATGGTTTCTTTAAATAAAGAAAATGCACCATATTTATTCTTAGGATTTATTATGGCAACATTCTTAGATTTACCAAATGTATTACCAATTGCAGTTGTTGGTGTTTGTCTTGCTTATATTAATTATATGCATGAAAAGAAAGTTGAAGAATCAGCAGCTAAAATAACTGTTAATGATTTCGGAGGTGAAGAAGATGGAATCTAGAAAATTATTAAAAAATGGAAAACCTAGAGGTAAATTAACTAAAAAAGATATTACAAAAATGTCAGTCCTTTCTTTTTTAGAACAAGCGTCATTTAGTTTTGAACGTATGCAAGCACCAGGATTTACATTATCTATGTTGCCAGCAGCTGAAAAAATCTTTGGAGATTCAAAGGAAGATATGGCTGAATTTATGACATATAATATGGAATTTATTAATACAGAACCTCATATGGCAACATTTTTAATGGGACTTATTCTTTCTATGGAGGAACATGGAGAAGATAGAAAGTTAATTGAAGGTATACGTAATGGTTTGTTTGGACCTTTTGCAGGATTAGGAGATGCAATCTTCTGGTTTACAGTATTACCAATTTCTGCGGCTATTTGCTGTTCATTAGCACAAGATGGATCAATTCTAGGACCACTTTTATATATTGGAATTTGGATTGTTGCAGCTATATCACGTATTTGGTTTGGGTCTTTTGGATATAAATTAGGAGTTAAAGCTGTTTCTACTATTTCTGAAGGAACAAAATATATAACAAAAGCAGCAGGTATTTTAGGTGTTATGGTTGTTGGTGGCTTAATTCCTTCATATATTTCTTTAGCATTTAGTGAAAGTTTAAAATTTGGAATGGGTGAAGGAACAACTGTTCAAAGTGTCTTTGATGGTATTTTACCAAATATGTTACCATTAGCCATTGTTTTCTTAATTTACTGGTTGTTTAAGAAAAAGAATGCTAATGTTCTTGTTATTATATTAGGAATTATTTTATTTGGAATTCTTATGTCATTCCTTGGATGGATGTAATTTCTAAATAACTTTTATAAGATAATAATAGCTCCATTTCATCGATGGGGCTATTTTTATAAAAACAATAGAAAGGAATTAATAAAAATGATTAATTTTGATGAAAATAAAATGATAGATAATGGTTTGTTTATTTATGAAGCTAGAAATCAATTAGAAGCAATAGCAAACAATATATGTCAACAAGGATTGAGTAATATATTCTTTTCATCAGTAGGAGGTTCACAAGCAATGATGGAACCTTTTGCAGATATGATTAATGAAATGAGTCCTATTCCAGTTTATTGTGTTTTATCAAGTACTCTCGTTATGACAGGACATAATCAATTAAACCAAAATTCATTAGTCTTTATGTCTAGTAAATCAGGAGATACACCAGAAACAGTAGCAGGTGCTCAATATTTAAAAGAAAAAGGCTGCACTATTGTTTCAATTGTTGGAAAGAAAGATTCACCATTAGAAAAATTAAGCGATTATAGCTTTGTTTATGAAGAAGGCAGACCTCAAGAGTTAGTTTTATATTTATTAATTGGTAAAATTTTAAACAATCAAGGATTTTTTGATCAATACAATCAATTTGCAGATGAATTAAAAGAGTTACCAGCAGTGCTTGTATCAGTTCGTAAAACTGTTGATGATAAAGCAATTGAATATTGTAAAAATTATCATAATGAGCCCTATCAAATATGGATAGCTTCAGGTAATTTATGGCCTGTTTGTTATTCATATGCTATGTGTGTATTAGAAGAAAGTCAATGGATAAGAACAAAATCAGTATCAAGTTCCGAGTTTTTTCATGGAACATTGGAACTAATTGAAAAAGATGTTTGTACAACATTATTAATTACAGAAGGAAAAACAAGATCTTTAGATTTAAGAGTAAAAAAATTTCTTGAAAAATATACTAATAAATTAACTGTTTTTGATTGTAAAGATTTTGTATATCCACATATTTCTGATGAATTTAGACCACTACTATCACCTGTTGTTATGAATGCAATATTACAAAGAATTTCAAAAAATATGGAAGTTATTACTAATCATTCATTAGATATACGTAGATATTATAGGAAAGTAGATTACTAATGAAAATATTAGGATTAGGTGATAATGTCTTTGATGTCTATCAGAATTTAAATATTTCTTATCCAGGAGGAAATGCTGTTAACGTAGCTGTTAATGCTACTCAATTAGGAATTGAAAGTGCTTATTTAGGATATATTGCAGATGATTGTTATGGTTATTATTTAAAATCAATTTTAAAGAGTTTGAATATTGATATAACTCATTGTCATTATTTAAACAATACATCAACAAAACAATGCATTCAAGATGTTATAGATGGTGAAAGACAATTTATAAAGGTTGATTTAGGACAATGTTGGACAGGACCTATTCACTTATTACCAAAAGATTTGGAATATATTCATACTTTTGATGTTGTTTTTACAAATTGTAATGCTAAATTAGAAGATCAACTTTATTTGCTAAAAGATATTTCAGGTATTGTGTCATATGATTTTGGAGAAAAGGAAAAATATAGACAAGAGACTTATTTTCAAAAGGTCATTCCATATATTGATTTAGTACAATTTTCTATGAATCATTTATCAATTCAAGACATTAAAGAAAAAATCAATAGTTATTCAATACATAAACCTATATTAATAACAAGAGGCAATGAGATACCATTATTCTTTACAGGAAATGAATGGATTGAAGGTGTAAAACATCAAATAAAAGCAAAAGATACAATGGGTGCAGGTGATGCTTATATAACTGCATTTGTATATTCTCTTGTTAATCAAGGATGGAAAAAGAAACAAACGATAAAAAAGGAATGGATTGAAAAGGCAATGAATAATGCTTCTTTATATGCTTCAAATATTTGTATGCAAAATGGGGCTTTTGGAAAAGCATATCCAAACAAAGAGTTAAAAGCTGTTATTTTTGATATGGATGGAGTCATAGTAGATAGTGAAGCACATTGGCAATATATATTTGAAAGTATGGTTCAAAAATATGGAAAAACGCTATCTGATGCAGATAAAAGAGAATTTTATGGATGTTCTTTAGAAAAGGAAGTAGAGATTTTATCACGATATATTTATTTATCAAAAGAGGAGATTATGGATTTAAGGCAAAAATATTGTGAAAAGTATCCTATGGAATATCGAAAATATATGTTAGAGGGAGTTAAAGAGCTTATTACTTATCTCAAATCAAAGCATATAAAAATAGCCATTGCTTCTTCTAATATTTTAAATGAAATAAAAAATATGGTTAATGAATGTGGGTTGAATGCAATGTTTGATTGCATAATTAGTGGAGATATGTTTGAAAGATCAAAACCAGATCCAGCAATTTATAATTATGCAGTTTCATTATTAGAAATACCAAGAGAAAATATTTATGTTATTGAAGATTCAGAATATGGAATTGAGGCTGCTTGTTTAGCAGGATTAGATGTTTTAGCAATTAAAAATCAATATTATCAATTTGATTTAAGTGCAGCACAATTAGAATTTTCTTCACATAAAGATATTTTAGAGTATATAAAAAAAGCAATTATAAAGGAGGATTAATTGATGATTGGACTTATAGTTACAGGACATGGACAATTTGCTTCAGGAATGACTGAAGCTTTAAAAGTGATTCAAGGAAATGAATTGATAAATTATCACTATATTGATTTTAAAATGGATGACTCTGTTGAAAGATTAGAAGAAAAGATAAAACAAGCATTAGATGAATTAAAAGATTGTGAAGGAATATTAATTTTATGTGATTTGATAGGGGGATCACCTTTTAAATCATCAGTCATTTTAGGAACTTCAAAAGAAAATGTAGAAATTATTGCAGGAACAAATTTACCAATGTTAGTTGAAGCATATTTACTTTGCCAAGTACATAATGATGTTAAACAATTAACAAAACAAGTGATAGAAACAGGAAAGTCAATGATTTGTCAATATACTTATACAACTTATAATGAAGAGGAATTAGAAGAAGGTATATGATTTTAAAAGGTTATAGTTATTTGTTTTTAACTGCAATCAGTTGGAGTGTAGCAGGAATATTAATTCGTTTTAATAGTCAATCTGGATTAATGATTGCTGTTGTTTCTTCCATTGTAGCTGTTATCTTTAATAGACTTTTTAATTATAAAAAAATTGTGTTTAATAAATTGATCATATGTATTGCTATTTGTCAATTTATTTCAGGAATAACATTTAACTATGCAAACCAATTAACAACAGTAGGAAATGCTATTGTTTTACAATATACTTCTATGGCTTTTGTACTTATTTATCAATGTATAGATTATAGAAGCTTACCACAAAAGAAACAAATATTAATTATTTTAATGGTTATATTTGGAATGGTTCTTTTCTTTTTTGATGCTTTATCAATAAAAGGTATGATAGGAAATATTTTAGCTATTATTTCAGGTGCTTTTTTTGGTTTGCAATTTTATTTAAATACTAAAGAAAATGCAAATACTTATACTTCTAATATGTTAAGTTATTGTATTTCTATTTCATTTATTTTTTATGTATTTAAAGATTTTCCTAGTGTTCAACCTTTAGAGTGGGTCTCAATGATTTTAAGTGGAATATTTGTTTCAGCATTAGGTGGTGTTTTCTTTGCTAAAGGTATACAGGTTGTAAATGCCTTTACAGCTAATGTCATTTGTATGTCAGAAGTTTTATTAGCACCATTATGGGCTTTCTTGATATTTCATGAAACTGTTGGAAAGATATCTTTAATAGGTGGAGTTATTATTATTTTTGGAATAATATTAAATATGTATTTAGAACGACAAGAGACTGTTCAGAACGATTATAAAAGAGTATAATATGTCATATAATGTCAATAAATAGTAAAACTTTTTTTGAAAATAGCTAAAAAGTATGATATAATGAAAGAAGGTAAAAAAAATGACAGAAAAAGAATTAGCAAAAATGTTTGATCATACATTTTTGAAGGCATATGCCACAGATAACGACTTCATCAGATTGTGCCAAGAGGCAAAAGATATGGGTGTTGCAATGGTTGCTATTAATAGTGAACCTGTTCGCTTATGTAAAGAGTTATTAAAGGGAACAGATATTCATGTTGGTGCTGCTATTTCTTTCCCATTAGGACAAACATCATTGGATGTAAAACTATATGAAACAAAGAAAGCAATAGATGATGGTGCTGATGAAATAGATTATGTTGTTAATATTGGAAAAGTGAAACAAGGAGATTTTGCTTATATTCAAAAAGAAATGGAAAGTATAGTTTCTCTTTGTAAAGAAAAAGATGTTATTTCAAAAGTTATTTTTGAGAATTGTTATTTAGAAAAAGAAGAAATAAAGAGATTAGCAGAAATAGCCAAAGTTGTTAAACCAGATTTTATTAAAACAAGTACAGGATTTGGAACAGGTGGAGCTTTAATAGAAGATGTTTTATTGATGAAAAGTATTGTTGGGGACAGTGTGAAAGTAAAAGCTGCTGGAGGTATAAGAGATTGGGAAACTTGCCAAAAATTTATAGAAGCAGGAGCACAAAGAATTGGTACAAGTTGTTCAATGGATATTTTAAAGGGATTTAAAGCAGAACAATAGAATGTTTGTTTTTTATATTTATGAGGATAAAAGGTGAGATGATGAAAAAAAAATTATTAGATCAACGAGATGTTTATTTAAATAGAAATTCAGCATTACCACTATATTATCAACTCAAAGAACATATTAAAGATGCTATTCTTAAAGGTGAATATAAACCTAACGATAGATTACCAACTGAGGAAGAATTATGTAAACAATTTTCTATTTCTAGACCAGTGGTACGTCAAGCATATGATGAATTAATAAAAGAAAGACTTATTGAAAGAAGAAAAGGTAGTGGAACATTTGTTAAAAAGGTAACAAATAAGAATTCTTTATTTAAAGAATTTATTAGTTTTTCTTTTGAAAGAAATATACCAGATATAGAAGAAAATTCTAAAATTGTTAAAATAGAAAAGATTGTAGATGCTAAAATGAATTTAAGATTTCAATTACCAGAAAATAGTGAACTATTACATATTATAAGAGTAACACATGAGTTAGAATATCCTATCTCAATGATAGAAACTTATATACCCTGTCAATATTTCTTAAATATTGAAAATTATATTTTATTATCAATGAATAAGACAATTATAGAAGTTATTGAAAATATGTATGGAATTCAATTGGTAAAAGCTTTTAGAAAATTAAATTCTATGCCAATTTCTAAAGAAAGAGCAGATTTCCTTCATGGTGAAATGGATGATCTTGTTTTTGAAATTGAAACGAAGTATCAAGATATATTTGGAAGAATTGCTATATTGGAATATGCTACTTACTTAACAAGTAAAATGGTATTATCTATTGAAATCAATAGAAGGTAATTATTTGTAATGAAAAGTATTATGCGATTATTGAGAATTGGGCTTTATGAAATAACATGATATTTTTGAAATAGAGCTAATGAGAAACCATGAGGCAAATCTCAAATGAGACACCTCATGGTTTTATATTGTCTAAAAATCTAC
>NZ_QUIN01000037.1 GCF_003480255.1 Erysipelatoclostridium sp. AM42-17
CAATCATTAAAACCAGCGAAATTTGCTCAATTAATGGAAGAATTAAAACCAATCGCAAAAGCTGTTAATAAAGAAATTTAGGGTGATGAAAATGGAAATGATCGTTAATTTAAAGGAACATAGTTATCCTATTTATATTGAAAAAAACATTTTAAAAAAAGCAAATGAAAAAATTAAAACAGTATTTAAAGGAAAGAAAATAATGATCATTTCTGATGATCAGGTTTATCCTTTATATGGTGAAGCACTCACAAACAATCTAGCATCTGATTATACAGTAGGACATGTTGTGGTAGAACACGGAGAACAATCAAAACGATTTGATATGCTTCCTATGTTATATAAAGCTTGTTTAGATTTTAAATTAACTCGTACTGATTTAATTATTGCTTTAGGTGGTGGTGTTATTGGTGATATGGCTGGCTTTGTAGCAAGCAGTTATTTAAGAGGGGTACAGCTTGTACAAATTCCAACTTCACTTTTAGCACAAGTTGATAGTTCTGTAGGAGGAAAGGTAGCTGTTGATTTACCAGATGGTAAAAACTTAGTTGGGGCATTTTATCATCCATCAATGGTTTTAATTGATCCTACTACTTTAAAAACTTTATCGCCACATTTTATTAATGATGGAATGGGTGAAGTCATTAAATATGGATGTATTAAAGATAAAAACTTATTTGATAAATTGAATCAATATCATGGCTTTGATGAACTTTATGAATCAATTGATGATATTATTTATACATGTGTTGATATTAAAAGAGATGTTGTAGAAAAAGATCAATTTGATTTTGGTGATCGTTTATTATTAAACTTTGGTCATACTTATGGTCATGCTATAGAACAATATTATCATTATAAAAAATATTCTCATGGTGAAGCTGTGGCTATGGGAATGTATCAAATTACAAAGTTAAGTGAAACACAAGGTATGACACAAAGTCATACGAGTGATCAAATTAAAGAAATTCTAGAAAAATATCATCTTCCTTATCAATGCAACGTAGTAACTCAAGATTTAATGAAAGCTATTGCTTTAGATAAGAAAAACATAAATAATTCTTTATCACTTGTATTATTAAAAGAAATAGGGCATAGTTTTGTTTATAAAACAAATCAAGAATTTTTATTAAAAAAAGAAAGGGTATAAAATGAGTCAAATAAAATTAAATCCTACAAAATTAAAAGGACAAGTTTCTGTTCCGCCATCAAAATCTTTAGCTCATCGTGCGATTATTGCTGCAAGTTTATCAAATGGTCAATCACGTATTGATAATATTGAATATTCCCAAGATATTAAGGCCACTATTAAAGCAATGGAAGCATTAGGTACGAGAATCGAACAATATGATGATTATTTAATCATTGATGGTAAAAGTACATTTTCTAAAAATAATACTATGCCTGGTGTAGAAATAGATTGTGAAGAATCAGGATCAACATTACGTTTTATGGTGCCTATTTCTATTGCTAAAGAAAATAAGGTACGTTTTATCGGTAGAGGGAATTTAGGTAAAAGACCACTAGATACTTTCTATGAAATATTTGAAAGACAAAATATAGGATATTTATATCGAGAAAATGTTTTAGATTTAAATATTGTAGGAACATTAAAACCTGATTTATATCGTATCCCCGGACATATTTCTTCACAGTTTATTACTGGATTGCTTTTTGCTTTACCTTTACTTTCTAGTGATTCTATTATTGAAATAACGACACCTTTAGAAAGCAAAGGATATATTGATTTAACATTAGATGTTTTAAAATTATATGGAATAGAAATTATTAATCACAATTATAAGCAGTTTATTGTACGAGGAAGACAAGAATATCAAGCAAGAGATTATCGTGTGGAAGCTGATTTTTCACAGGCTGCATTTTATTTAGTTGCAGGAGCTTTAAATAATGATGTGACTTTAATGGATTTAAATTTAAATTCATTACAAGGAGATAAAGCAACAATAGATTTTTTACAAGCTATGAACTGTACTTTAGAAAAGAAAAATGGTGGTATTCAAGTTGTAAGTCATGGCTTGCAACATACTGTAGTTGATGCAAGTCAATGTCCTGATGTGATTCCGGTTGTGACATTAGCTTTAGCACTATCAAAAGGTCATAGTGAAGTTATTAATGCATCACGCTTACGTATTAAAGAATGTGATCGTTTATCCGCTACAGTATTAGAACTTAATAAACTAGGTGCTAAAGTGATTGAACATGAAAGTTCAATGGAAATCGAAGGTGTTGATTATTTAACAGGGGGTGCAGTTTCATCGCATGATGATCATCGTATGGCGATGATGTTAGCTATCGCATCAACTGTTTGTAAAGAACCTATGGTCATAGATAATAAAGAATGTGTAAAAAAATCATATCCAAGTTTTTGGGAAGATTTTGCAGCGTTAGGAGGGAAAATAGATGCCAGCGACATATAGAAACAATATAGAACTTACTTTATTTGGAGAATCACATGGTAAAGCAATTGGTATTACTATTGGTAACCTTCCTAGTGGAATCCAATTAGACTACGATGAAATCAAAAAAGATATGAAACGACGTGCTCCAGGACTTAATAAAATGTCTACAGCGAGAAAAGAAGCCGATGAAGTTGATATTATTAGTGGTGTTCAAGATGGTATCACAACGGGTGCACCACTAACAGGATTAATTTATAATAGTGATCAACATTCAAAAGACTACTCACTATTAAAATCTCATATGCGTCCTGGACATAGTGACTATCCTGCTTATGTAAAATATCATGGATTTAATGATGTAAGAGGGGGCGGACATTTTTCAGGAAGACTTACAGCGCCAATTGTTTTTGCAGGGGCCATTGCAAAACAAATTTTAAAACAAAAAGGAATTAATGTAGGTGCCCATATTTTAGCTATTAAAGATATTCATGATGATTCGTTTCAACACCCTATAACTACAGAAACTTTAGATTTATTAAGCCAACAAACATATCCTACTTTAAATCAAGAAGTATTTAAAGAAATGGAAAAGATCATTGAAGAGGCAAGATTAAATCAAAATTCTGTAGGTGGAAAGATTGAATGTGCTATTGTAGGTATGCCTGCAGGAATTGGACAACCTTTCTTTGATTCAGTTGAAAGTCATTTATCTCAATTATTATTCTCTATTCCTGCGGTAAAAGGAGTTAGTTTTGGAGATGAACATATTAGTGAATTAGATGGTTTACAAGCTAATGATTGTTATTACTATGATGAAAAAGGAAATGTAAAAACAAAATCTAATCATAATGGTGGTATTACTGGTGGAATTACGAATGGTATGCCGATTACTTTTACTGTTGCTATTAAACCAACCCCATCCATTGCTCAAAAACAAGATACAATTAATGTTCAAACAAAAGAAAATACAACAATTGAAGTACATGGTCGTCATGATCCATGCATTGTACAACGTGCAGTTGTCGTAGTTGAAGCTATGGCTGCTTTATGTATGTTAGATTTTATTAGATAATGAAAGATTTAAATACATGTCGTCAAGAGATTGACGCTATTGACACACAAATTATGAAATTGTTTGAACAAAGAATGAAAGTATCAAAAAATGTTATTGAGTATAAATTAGCCCATGATATGGAAATATTTCAACCCGAAAGAGAAAAGGCAGTCATCGAAAAAAATGTTCAAAGAATGGAAAGTGAAGAATTAAAGACTTATGGGGCTGCTTTTATTCAAGATGTGATGGATATTAGTAAATCATACCAAGCTGAATTTATTCCTACTCAGGATTTATATCATCCTTTACCTCATAAAAATGAAAATATTGTAGTAGGATATCAGGGTGTACCAGGTGCTTTTGGTCATCAAGCTATGCTTCAATATTTTGGTGAAGTTGATAATAAAAATTACCCCCTTTTTGAAGATGTTTATAAAGCCATTGTTAATCATGAAATTGATTATGGTATTGTTCCATTAGAAAACTCTTCAACTGGAGCTATTAATGATAATTACGATTTAGTAAGAAATTATAATTTGTATATTGTAGGAGAATACAATTTATCAATTAGTCAACATTTATTGGGAATCAAAGGTGCCCAACTTGAAGATTTAAAAGAAGTTTACTCACATCCTCAAGGATTACATCAATGTTCTCACTTTTTAGCTAAGCATCCTCAAATAATTCAAAAGAATTATACAAATACAGCTGCCAGTGCTAAATATATTAGTCAGCTTCAAGATAAAACAAAGGGAGCTATTGCTTCTTTACAGGCAGCTCAACTTTATAACTTAGATGTGATTCAAGAAGATATTCATAATTCTTCAATGAATCATACTCGTTTTATTGTTATTGGACGTCATTTAGAAGATAGTCCTCATGCTAATGTTTGTAGTATAGTTTTTACTTTACAACATAAAGTAGGGGCACTCTATAGTGTATTAAAAGCAGTTAAGGATCATCAAATTAACCTATCAAGAATTGAATCAAGACCTATCGTAGATAAAAATTGGCAATATTATTTCTATATTGATTTAGAAGGAAGTATTCATGATCAAAATGTAAAAATGATGCTTCAAGAAATGAAAACACATTGTCTAACAATGAGAGTATTAGGAAATTATCAACAAGCAAAATGAAAAATATAGTATTAATAGGAATGATGGGTTGCGGCAAAACCACAATATCTCAATTGTTAGGTGAAAAATTAAAACGAGAAGTTATTGATATTGATCAATATTTGATTGAAAAACATGGATGCAGTATTAGTGATATGATGTCTATATCAGAAGATCATTTTAGAGATTTAGAACAAGAAGCATGTTTAGAATTATCTAAAAAAGAAGGTGTTATTATTTCTACTGGTGGGGGTGTCATTAAACGTCAAGAAAATATAGATGCACTCAAGAAAAATGGAATAATTATTTATTTGGATCGTCCAATTCAAAATATTTTAACAGATATAGATACTCAATCTCGACCATTATTAAAAGATGGTCCGGAAAAACTTTATCAATTAGATAAAGAAAGAAGACAATTATATATGAATGCTTGTGATATTCATATTATTAATGACCAATCATTAGAGATGATTGTCAATCTTATTATTTCTAAAGTAGGATAACATTGTTATCCTACTTTTATGTTATAATAAAAATCAGGTGATATTATGAAATTAGAATTAGTAGAATATGTACATACAGGTTTACCAAAGGGATGGAAACCTTATTATATTTATCATATTTTAGTTGGTAGTCAATGTGTAGGAACTATCGTTTTAAGAGAGGGAACATTGCAAGAAAGATATTATGATGGTCATATTGGCTATACTATTGAAAAACCTTATCAAGGACATCATTATAGTTTACAGGCTTGTTTTTTAATCTTTGAAAAAGCTAAAGAATTGAATATGAAACAGCTTATTATTACTTGTTCACCGGAAAATAGGGCAAGTCATCATATTATTCAA
Organism: Erysipelatoclostridium sp. AM42-17; assembly: GCF_003480255.1. Classification (GTDB taxonomy): domain Bacteria; phylum Bacillota_I; class Bacilli_A; order Erysipelotrichales; family Coprobacillaceae; genus Faecalibacillus. The sequence goes on from NZ_QUIN01000037.1 coordinate 5,444, forward strand.
CATTTACCAGCACGGTATATAGAAACAGTTAGTATTCCCAAACAATTAAAAAAATATTTTACTAAAGAGGAAACACATAAGGAAGTTTATCTTATTCAATTGGAGGAAGTATGAAATTTATTCACATTTCAGATATACATTTAGGAAAAATTATTTATCAAAAAAATTTATTACCATTACAAATTGATTTATTAAAGCAAGTCATTGATTATTTAGTTACTCATGAAATTGATGTTTTAGTTATTGCTGGTGATATTTATGATCGTGCTATTTCAAGTAATGAAAGTATTGAAACACTTGATTGGTTTTTAAACAGTTTAATAAATAAGCATCACAAAAAAGTACTCATGATTTCAGGTAATCATGATAGTAATGAACGATTGAATTTTGTAAGTAAATTATTAGAAAAACAAGGGTTATATATTGTTGCTTTTCCTGAAAAAAAGATCAAACCAATCGTTATTGATGATGTCAATTTTTATCTTGTTCCTTATTTTAAACCTACTTATATTGCTTATTTATACCAGCATGAGTCTTTTGTAAGTTATCAAGAGGCATTTGAATACTACCTAAGTAAGCAAGATATTGATTATACAAAAACTAATGTACTTGTTACGCATCAGTTTATTGCCGGAAATAAAGAGGTAATTAAAAGTGATAGTGAGGTTATTTTAAGTGTTGGGGGAAGTGAAATCATTGATGTAGAGTCAGTAAGTCAGTTTGACTATGTGGCATTAGGACATTTACATGCCTGCCAAAAAATCAAATATGATTATGTAAGGTATGCTGGAAGCTTAATGAAATATTCTTTTGATGAAGTAAATCAAAAGAAGGGAATGCTAGAAGTAGAAATTGAAGATAAAAAGGTACAATGTAAGATGATTCCTTTAAAGCCACAAATAGATTTGATTAAGGTGAAAGGATATTTTAAAGATTTATTAGAAAATGAGATTAATAATCAAGATTATGTTTCAGTAGATTTATCAGATACATCATTAATTCCTCACGCTAATGAAAGATTAAAAAATGTATATCATCATATTTTACAGTTAACATATCCTTATTTAAACCAACATTCATCAAGTAATCAAACAAAAGCAAATCAAGGATTTGAACAAAAAGGACCGTTAGAAATATTGGAAGAGTTTTATTTAAAAATGAAGGGAGAAGCAATGGATTTACAAACCGTTAATTTAGTGAAAGACTTAATTGAGGAGGAAACACAAAGTGATACCTAAGTTATTGACGATATCTGCATTTGGACCTTATGCTAATTGTACTCAAATGGATTTTTCTTCATTTGACCAAGATGGTTTATTTTTGATTACTGGGCCTACAGGAAGTGGGAAAACCATGATTTTTGATGCTATTACATTTGCTTTGTACGGTCAAAGTAGTGGTGGTGTAAGAGAGAAAGATTCTTTTCGTTGTGATCATGCCAGTCCCGATGCTTTAACCTATGTAGAACTTGAATTTTTATTACATCAACAAAGTTATGTCATAAAACGCTCTCCCAAATATTTTGTTCCTGGGAAAAAGACGCCTAAACAACCTAAAGCATTGCTTACATTACCTGATGGAAAAATGATTGAAGGGACCAAAGAAGTCAATAATAAAATCATTCAATTATTGGGTGTTGATGATAAACAATTCAAACAAATTGTGATGATTGCTCAAGGTGAATTTACAAAACTTATTTTTTCTTCAAGTGATGACCGTGAAAAAGTATTACGAGATTTATTTCACACTGAAATCTATCAGGAATTGGAAGAAAAGCTAAAACAAAAAGTAAAAGATTATCAAGTTAAATATAATCAGTTGTTTCAAAGAAAAGATGGACTAAAAAAAGAAATGGAATGTCAAAATGAGGATTACAAGGCTTATCTTGATCATTTACATCAATTATGTATAGTGGAAGAAAAAAAATATGATGAAAAAAATGAAAATTATCAAAAGCAGTCGCAACTTTTACAAGTACAAACATTAAATAATCAAAGGATTGAACAATACCAAAAAACTAAAGAAAAATACTTAGAATTAAAAAAGCAAGAAAAAACTTATCATCAATTAAAAGAGAAGGTTGATCAACTTAATCAAGTACAAGAAATTCAAGTTATTTATCATCAACAACAACAATTAAAAAATCAATACCTTCATTCTAAAGAAGAATTAGAAAAACTTATTTCTAAGCAAAAACAAAAGCATAAAGAATTTCGTGATATTGATTTGCTGTATCAACAATTACCACAACAAGAACAACTTAAGTTACAATTACAACAACAGGAAAATCACTTACTTGAAAAAATCACGCAATTAAACCAATACCAAGTAGATTTCAAACAAAAAGAAAGTTATCTTCAACGATTAAAAGAATTAAATACAAATAAACAAGATTTTATTTCTAAACAAGAAAAGATAGAAAAAAGATTAGATAAAGATTATGAAACAATTCAAAGTGAAGAACGTTTAAAATTAGAATTGAAAAACCTACAAGAATCTTATCAAACGATACATGATAAAAAGATTAAACTACATCGTCTATCAGATGAATATGATCATTTAAATCAAGAATATGATCAAAAAAGTGATATTGAGGAACAATATTTATCTTTAGAAAAAGATTTAAATAACCAAAAACATAAATTAGAATTAGATAATCAATATTATCGTTATCATCAAGCAGGTATTCTAGCTAAAGATTTAAATGACAATCAACCTTGCCCGGTTTGTGGATCTTTGCATCATCCGCACTTAGCCAAAATTGATGATCATTTCATAACAAATGAACAATTAGATAAACAAACGCAACTTGTTGAACAGTTAACAGAACAATATAATGAATGTTATCGTCAACTTTTATTAAAAAAACAACTGATTGAAACAACACAAAAACAACTTGGAAGAATGTGCCAAGAATTACAAATTCAAGAAGAATTAAGTAAAGAAACTTTTATTAAAGAATTAAGTATATTGTTACAAGAAGAAAAGGGAATGAAACAAGCTTATCAAGAAATGGATAATCAATTAAAGTACATTCAAAAATTAAAGATAAGTGTCAATAAAAGTGAAGATGATTTAAAAGGTATATTGCAGACACTAGAGCATTTAAATCAAAATATTCAAGAATTAGAAAAACAAGTTAATTATATTGAAGGAAGACTTGATAAACAATATGCTTCTTTATCTTTAAATCAACTACAAGAAGATCTTCAAGGAATAAGGCAACAATTACAATCATTGAATAAAAAAATAAAGCAAACAGAGATGCAATATCATCAATTAAAAGAACTAAGTGTTTCTATAGATTCACAAATACAGCTTCATACTAAACAAATAAATCATACAGAAAGTCAGTTTAATATAATTCATGAACAATATTTAGAAGCTTTAAAACATTTTGGTTTAGAAGAACACTTCTTATCTTTACTCAATGAAGTAGATAAAAAAGAAGAATATAACGAGGTCTATCAACAATATCAAATTCAATTATTATCTTTAAAAAAACAAGTTGACCAGTTATCAAAAGAAGTTTCCAACATTCAATATGTAGACTTAAATAACCAAAAAGTGTATGTTAATCAATTAAAAGAAGAATGTCTTCTCCAACAAAAAACTTTAGAAAATAATAAAATGAATTATATGATGAATAAAAGTAGGGTTGATGAAATCAATCGAATTGATGAAAAAATAGAAAAAGAGGCTCGTGACTATCAAAGATACTTAGATTTAGCTGAATTAACAAGTGGGAAAAATCAATCTAGAGTTTCACTAGAACGCTATGTTTTAGCAGCTTATTTTGAAAATGTCTTGATGTATGCCAATAAAATCATGGAACGTTTATCACAAGGTCGTTATCAACTTTTAAGAAGAGATTATGCAAGTAAAGGTAGAAGTCAACAAGGACTTGAACTGGATGTGTTAGATTTAGAAAGTGGAATGAGTCGAGATGTTAAAACTCTTTCAGGAGGAGAATCATTTAAAGCAGCGTTATCTTTAGCTTTAGGTTTGTCACAAATGATACAAAATTATGCCGGAGGTATTGAATTAAAAACATTATTTATTGATGAAGGATTTGGTACATTAGATAGTCAATCTTTAGATCAAGCGATTAATTGTTTGATTGATATTCAACAAGATGACAAATTGATAGGTATCATTTCTCACGTAGGTGAATTACAAGATCGTATAGATCATGGAATCATCGTCACGCGTAAAGATAAAGAAAGTAAGATTACGATAAGATAATCTTGTTTCTTTATCTTTTCTATAGTAAAATATTAAAGACATTTTTAGGAGGAAATAATATGGCAAATAATAAGAAAAATGAAGCAATTACTGCTATGGAAGATGATTTTGCTCAATGGTATACAGATGTATGTCGTAAAGCAGAATTAATGGATTATAGTAGTGTTAAAGGATTTATTATTTATAGACCATATAGTTATGCAATGTGGGAACAAATTCAAAACTATATGGATAGAAGATTTAAAGAGACAGGACATGAAAATGTATATATGCCGCTTGTGATTCCTCAATCATTATTACAAAAAGAAGCAGATCACGTTGAAGGATTTGCACCTGAATGTGCTGTTGTAACAAAAGGCGGATTAGATGATTTAGAAGAAAATCTTGTTATTCGACCTACAAGTGAAACTTTATTTTGTGAACATTATGCAAAAATTGTTAATTCATATCGTGATTTACCAAAATTATATAATCAATGGTGTTCAGTAGTAAGATGGGAAAAGACAACAAGACCATTTTTACGTGGGGCTGAATTTTTATGGCAAGAAGGACATACAATTCATTCTACTGAAGAAGAAGCAAGAAAAGAAACTTTACAAATGTTAGGTATTTATGAAGAAACATGTAAAGAATTATTAGCAATTCCAATGATTACAGGACGTAAAACTGAAAAAGAAAAATTTGCAGGTGCTGAAGAAACATACACTATCGAAGCATTAATGCATGATGGAAAAGCTTTACAATCAGGAACATCTCATTACTTTGGTCAAGGTTTTGCTAAAGCATTTGATGTCAAATTTTTAAATAAAGAAAATAAATTAGAATATGTCTATCAAACATCATGGGGAGCATCAACACGTTTATTAGGTGCTATTATCATGGTGCATGGAGATAATAATGGTTTAGTATTACCACCACGTGTTGCGCCAATTCAAGTGATGATTGTACCGGTTATGCAACATAAAGAAGGTGTTCTAGATAAAGCATATGAAATTGAACAACAATTAAAAGCAGCGGGTATTCGTGTTAAAGTAGATGCCAGTGATAAAACACCAGGATATAAGTTTGCTGATGCAGAAATGCGAGGAATTCCATTACGTTTAGAAATTGGTCCTAAAGATATTCAAAATAATCAATGTGTTCTAGCAAGACGTGTTGATGGAACAAAAGAAAAATATGCTTTGGATGAAAATTTAGCCCAAACAATTAAGAATTTAATGGATGAAATCCATGAACAAATGTATAACAAAGCATTAGCCTTTAGAGATGCTAATACACATACTGCTCATGATTATGATGAATTTAAAGACATCTTAGAAAATAAAGGTGGTTATATTCGTATGATGTGGTGTGGTGATGAAGCTTGTGAATTAAAGATTAAAGAAGATACAGGAGCAACATCACGTTGTATTAAAGATGAAGAACCATTTGGTGATGTTTGTCCAATTTGTGGTAAACCAGCCAAGAAAGTTGTTTATTTTGCAAAAGCTTATTAAGAAGAGTGTAACTCTTCTTTCAGATTGTTGACAAACCTATACCTTTACATAAAGATATAGGTTTTTTA
>NZ_QUIN01000038.1 GCF_003480255.1 Erysipelatoclostridium sp. AM42-17
ATTGTCTTATTGGCCGAAACAATCTCAACCACAAGTTATTTTAAATTACCTTTACTACTTGTGTAAATATAGTATAAAATCTCTTGTAACTCATTATTATTGATAAAAAATCAAATAACTTAACACAATTTTAATTATTTTCTTTCATTTCTTGCATCACTGTATTTATAGACTTTAAAATTAGCCCCTTGTCTCTTATAGCAACAATATAATGAATTTGATATAATTTTTCATATTTTCTTATTAATGGTTCTATTTCTGGAGTCATTTGGATCATTAATGTAGGAATAATAGCTATATGTGTCATATCTTTGTTAAAAGTAATATAAACATCTCCTGGTAAACAATTGATATGACTATCTTTTACTTTTTCATAAATATCTGTTTCTATAACTTTTGATTCTAATGTTTTAATTTGAATATGTAATTTATATATATACTGTTTAGTAAATGTACTATCTCTTAATTCTTTATAAAATTCCATATTTTGTATAGTTGCTAAAGCAATTTGTTTCTTTTTTAACATTTTATATATTGTATAATGTTCTAGATTTTGTTCCATAAATCTAATTATATAATTGAACATAAATATAATGAATGCAAATAAGAGGACAAAAAATACTATATTAATAATATCTTTTATAAATAATAAGTAAGCTCCTATTAAAAAAACAATGGCAAAAAGAAGAAGACATATCATTATTTTATTTATTTTTTGTTGAATATAAATATACATATATGATAAAAGCAAGCATATGCTTGCTTATAAACCTGCTTTCTCTAATAATTCTAAGAAATCCTCTACAGGTCTTGTTGGTACAACTTGACATGGAAGTTTCCCATTTCTATATTTTGCTATTTTTCTATATGTAACAGCATCCTCCTTTGTTGCAGCAACAAAACCATTAACCATTACATAATCTGTATTTAATACAGGAGCTTGATTTCCAATATTCACTTCTTCTACTTCTATACCTTTTTCTAAGAGTTGTAAACAATCACTAGCAAATTTACAAATCACAAACTTTGTTTCATTTGGATTTTTTTTATCATATTCAATTAATTCATTTATGCTGAAAACTAAAACTTTTGATCCTTGTGCGGCCATAGGTAATACCATTTTTTGAATAGGATCTTTTGCTACATCATCATTGCATACAATAATTGCATCGGCTCCTATATTATTTTTCCATGCAGCTGCTACTTGACCATGAATTAATCTATTATCAATTCTAATATGTTTTATCATTATTTTTTCACTCCTAATAAATCATTTAAACAATTTATACCCATTTTTCCATCATTCAAAACCATTTCTATATCAATTGTTTGTCCTTGTCTTGCAGACATAATAGAAATAAGCATTCCCAAATTCATACCTGTTAAAACAACTACATTGTCACTAATAACATAAGCTGATTGATTACACGGAGTTCCTCCTAATATATCTGCTAAAATAATAACGCCTTCACCAGAGTCTAAAGCTTTTATTTTTTCTATCATTAATTGCCTAAATTGTTCTGGATTATCCTCTTTTTTTAAACACAAATAATCTAGTTGTTTTAAATTTCCAAAGAAAAGAGAAATAGAATCAACCATACCCTTTGCCATTTCTCCATGGCTAATTAATAAAATACCTTTCATAAATCTTTATACCATAATACCTGTTGCCCCTAAAATAAATGTTATAACTGCAATAATAAGAATAACTTTTACAGGAGTCATTTTTTTCTTCTTTAATAGATAAAAACATAATCCAACAAATAAAATAGGTAAAATATAAGGTAATAGAGAATCTAAAGATTCTTGCAATTTGAACGCTTGTTCTACTACTTCACCTGTATTAGGATCGGTAATCGCTTTTGTCATTTCAAACCCTAATTGTAGTCTTGATCCCAAGATACTAGGTATAAATCCACCAATAACCGTTAAACCTAAGACACTAGCTAATTCTTGTAATTTATCAAACGAAAATGCACTTTTCATATTATTTAATAGATTTAAAGATTGCTTATATCCAATATTAAATGCAGGCCATCTTGCTAAAAAGCATGCTACCATAGGTAATGTCACCATTAAAATAGATAACCAATTTCCTTCAGCAGCCATTCCAGCACCTATCAAACTTACTAAAGGTTTTACAAGGACTCCTTGAATTGTGTCTCCAACACTTGCCATTGGACCCATCAAAGCAACTTTAATGCTATCTGCTGTATCACTTTGTCCATTTTCTTCTAATGCACAAGCAATTCCACATATTGCTGCTGATCCAGCAGGATGACAATTATAAAATTGTGCATGTCTCAATAAATGTTGACATTGTTCTTCTTCAGTCTCATACAATTCCTTAATAACTGGAACCATACCAAAAGCAAATCCACTACCTTGCATTTTTTCATAATTCATACACCATTGTAGTGCCCAATTATGTCTTCTTCTTGTTCTATGTAATGCTTCCTTTGAAATCGTCCTAGTCTCCATTAGTTATACCTTCTTTCTTTCCCATATTAATATACATATAACCAAATGCTGCTCCTAAAATAGCTAATCCTAATACTGGCACATTAGCAAATGAGAACAAGGCATATCCAATAACCATAAATGGCCAATACTTCTTTAAATCCATGTAAGATAACAATAAAGCAAACCCAATAGCTGGTAATGCACCTCCAACAACTTGCAAACCATTAGAGAACCATTGAGCAGAAGCTGCAAAATCAGAAATAATAGTTAAATAATCACTTAACATAACACCAATAAAAATTGGTAAAGCATTAGCAATCATCCATGGAATAATTCCCATAACATGAAAACGTTCAAAAGCTTTAATATTATTAACTTTTAAAGCATTTTCTGCTTTATGTAAGAAGAATGTATTTAAAGTTCTTCCTAAAATATTTAGTTGCATAACAAATAAACTTAAAGATGTAGCAACTAACAACCCAACATTATAATCTCCTGTCTTACTAGCAGATACAACACCTAAAACAGCTCCAATCTGATAATCTGGTGTTGTTGCTCCTCCGAAATTATAAAAACCTAAATTCATTAATGTACATACTGAACCAACCTGGAATCCTAATTCAACATCTCCAACAACTAGTCCAGTAAATACACCACAGACCAATGGACAGTAAATACCGAATTCTGACCAATAATCAAATGTCATTATCATGGCAAATAATGTCAAGATAATAGCGAGTGTCAATGTACTCATATGTTTTTCCTCCTCTATGTTTTATATATACATTATTATATTATTATATATACATATATGTCAATAATTTTATTATAAATTATTTTATTGTAAAACAAAAGGCATCATTATGATGCCTTCTATAAGTTATTTAATTCTGGTTTCTTCTATTTCGTATGCGTATTTATTACCTATATATATGGCAATACAATATTCTAAAGGTATATTATTCTTTGTATATGTAACATGATCATGTTTCAATAATGCTGTATTTTCTTCAATTTCTAAATTGCTTGACAAGTAATCATCAGATAATATTGCAGTAATTTTTGATTTTGTTTTAATTCTAGGAAGATCTAATGTATCAAAGTAATCATAAAGTGATCCAAATAAAACGGAAACATCAAAAGATGGTACTAATTTTGCTGGAATATATGACGTCATAATTGCTATAGGTTCATTATCTGCAGACCTTACTTTCACAAAATACTGTATTTTTTCATTTTTATCCAGTTCTAAATAACTTGCGATAATAGGAACATCTTTAGAATTAAGTATTTTATATTCTATTAACTTAGATCCGGGTACTCTATGTTGAGACTCCATGTATTTACTAAAACTTCCTACAGTTTTATAATCAGCAAAAAACAGAGCCTGTTTAACAAATGAACCTTTTCCTGGTATCTTATCTATAATACCTTCAGCAGCTAATCTTGAAATTGCTTTATTAACAGTTAAACGGCTAACATTAAATTTTTCTGCCAATTGAAATTCAGTTTCTAATTGATCTCCATTCTTTAACTTTCCATCACTAATTAAATCTTTTATATATTCTTCTACAAGAATATATTTTGCCTTTTTCTTCATTCTATCACCAAGTAATATTTTACATACAATGTCAAATATTGTAAAGTTTTTTTCTTATGTTATTAACAAATATCTTATTTTTTTATTGACATTTGTATATACAATTAATTATAATGTATTTATAAAGGAAAGGAGAAAAATTATGAAAGAAAAAAAATGGGATATGTATACTTATATTCTAGAATCAAAACAAGCTGTTAGAGATATCGTTAATCAACAGGAAGATATTTTTAATACAACTGTTGATTATATTCTCAATAAAAAAATTGATCAAATATATATTATTGGATCAGGAACATCTTATCATGCTGCTGTTGCAGCAAAACCTATTATTGAAAAAGTGTTAGGAATAAAAGTTTTTCAATCTTATCCAATTGATTTTAAAGATGAATTAATTTTTAATAAAAATACTTTGGTCATTGGTATTTCTCATGCTGGAATGTCTGCTTCTACTATTGCTGGATTAGATAAAGCTAGAAATGAAGGATTTGCTACTATTGCTGTAACTGCAGAAAAAGATACACCAATTTTAAAACATGCTGATCAACAGTTATTTATTGAAATGCCAATTGAGTATGCAGGTCCAAAAACAAAAGGATACATTTGTTCAATTGTTACTTTGGTCATTTTAGGATTAAAAGTTGCTTTAAAGCAAAATCGAATATCTCAAGATATTTATGATGATTATATTAAACGCATGCTAAAGAGTTCTGACAATATACCTCTTATTGCTGAGAAAGCACAAGAGTGGTATCAAAATAATAAACAAGACTTTTTAAAATGTAGACGTTTATATATTATTGGATATGAGAACTGTATATCTGCAATGTTAGAAGGAACATTAAAAATATCTGAATCTGTTAGATATAGTACACAATGTTATGAATTAGAAGAATTTATGCATGGTATTTATCATTGTATTGATCAAGATACTTATATGTTTTATTTAGGATCTGGTGGACAATATTTTAATAGAGCAATTCAACTAAAAAGATACTTTGAAGAAGAACGAAATGCACATTGTTTTTTAATTTCTAATGAAAATAATAATAAAAAAGATTTTTATTTTCCATTTACAAATGACAAAGATTTTACGGTTATGGAATATGTTGTTCCTCTTCAGGTTTTTGCTAGAAGTTGTTCTGCTGATCTAGGAATTGATGCTAATATACCTAGTGATCCTGATTTCCATAAAAAAATGCAAAGTTATATTTACGATAAATAATCTCCCTTAGATGTTGTTGAAAAAGTACTTTGATAGGTGCTTTTTCTTTTATGTGAAAAGGAGGTGATTGTATTGATTTTAAAAAAATACTTTGGTCATAAGACATTTTATAAACATACTGGAATGGTTATGCTCCCTATCGCTATTCAATCTGTTTTAACAAGTGTTAGTGGTTTTATTGATACAATCATGGCTTCCCAAATTGATTGTGTTTCTGCGATAGGCACAGCCTTACAAATTGATGCCTTAATGCAAGGTATTGCTTTTGGTATTGCCGCAGGAATTAACATTTTTATCATTCAATACTATGGTGCTAATGATATAAAAAAGATGAGAAAAAGTTTTGGATTAAGTTTAATAAGCGTTTTTCTCAATGCTTTATTTTGGATATTGCTTGTTTTCATTTTTAATAGATATTTATTAGCAATTTTCATTCAAGATCAAAAAGTTATTAGTGATGCTTTTGAATATATACAAGTCGCTTGTTTTTCTTATATATTAACTTCACTTATACTTAGTTTTACTTTTGCCTATCATAGTGTCCAAAAAACTTATATTCCTTTAGTTATTAGTGCTATAACAATGATTTTACATATTTTATTTAATATCTTATTTATGTTTATATTTCATTTTGGAATTAAGGGTGCAGCAATAAGTTTACTATTAAGTCAAATTATTAGTTTTATACTTTACTTTTTTTATTCAGTTATTTCTCATCAACCTTTTATTGGTACTTTTTTTGAGACTTTTAATATTCCTTTTTCTTTTATTAAAAAAGTTTATATAAAAGTCTTCCCTTTAATTATTAATGAAACATTATTTAGTATAGGAAATAGTTTATTTATTGTTGCGTATAGTTTATTGGGTAAAAATGTTATGGATTGTTATTATATAGGTAACCAAATTGTTAATATGTTTTATACGGTTGTTAATGCAATGAGCGACGCCTCTACTTCTATGATAGGACTTGAATTAGGAAAAGAAAATTTTGACTATGCTGAAAAAGAAGTTCATTATTTTTTTGGAATAACAAGTATATTATCTTTTGCTATTATTATTGCTCTATTAATATTTGCACCACAAATTACAAACTTATTTGAATTAAAGCCTTCACAACAAATTTATCTTGCTACATCAATTGTAAGAGTTCTTTCTATCAGAATTGCTTTTAGATTATTTAATGTCATTATATTTTCAGCATTAAGAGCTGGTGGTGATTCCAAATATTTAACTTTTTTAGATTCTTTTATTTTATGGGGAGTTGGTTTAACGTCTACCTTCATTATGATTTGTTTGTTAAATATATCTGATATAGTTGTTGTTATATTGATTAGTCAAATTGAACAATTATTAAGATTAATACTTGGAATGAAAAGATTAAAAACAAAAAAATGGTTACATGCTCTTGTTTAAATAAAAAAGGAAAGGATGATTTTATTATGAAAAAATTACTATGTGCTTCTATGATGTGTGCTCATTTTGGTAACCTTGAAGAAGAAATAAAATTATTAGAAAAAAGTGGTATAGATATTTTCCATTTAGATATTATGGATGGAATATTTGTTCCTAATTTTGGAATGGGGCTTCAAGATGTAGAATATATTTGCCAGCATGCAAACATACCTTGTGATGTTCATCTTATGATTAGTCACCCTTACAATTATGTAGAAAAATTTATTGAACTAGGTGCAGATATCATATATATTCATCCAGAATCTGATAAACATGCTTGCCGAACACTTCAAAAAATCAAAGATCTTGGGGCTTTAGCAGGAATTGCTATTAATCCTGAAACTTCTTTTGAAACTGTTAAAAATATTCTTTATCTGTGTGATTATGTTTTAATTATGAATGTAAGTCCCGGTTTTGCAGGTCAAAAATATTTAGAATTTATAACATCTAAATCTCAAAAATTTATTCAAGAAGCAAAAAATTATCAAGGATACAAAGTTATAGTCGATGGTGCTTGTTCTATTGATAAAATAAAAATGTTATCTCATTTAGGAATTGATGGTTTTGTTTTAGGAACAGGTGCATTGTTTAATAAAAAAGAATCGTACAAAACTATTTGTGAGAATATTCGAAACTTATGATAAGTATAAATTTTAAAGAGTGCTTTTATTCGTTTTTTGTTACTTTTTTATGAAACTCAGTTTTTAGCTGAAATAATCTATTTGATATAATAATAATTCAAAGATACATTTTTCTGTTTTATTTCCCGTAGGAACGATATATAACAGAAAACAAATATAAAAAAATCATCATTTATTCAAAAAAGTGGGAGTTTCCCACTTTTGCATTTCCTGAGTATTTAAAATAATCTGATATTTTAGTTTTAAACAAAAATAGTATTGGTA